>JASHPN010000276.1 GCA_030038175.1 Verrucomicrobiia bacterium | reverse complement strand
TCGCGCGGCGGTAGAATGGTCATTAGTGCAAAAAAAACCCCGGCTGCAGAGCACGTCGCCCAATTCACCGCGGCGAATAATTTATACTCTGAACCGCATTTTCTCACCGGCTTTTCAAATCACCTACCGGACAAGAGGCCAATTCTCTGAAAAATATACTGAGGAGGATTTGAAAAAGCTAATGTTTGAGGATGATGTTAAGCCGCAGGTTTCGTTGGTTGATGTGGATACGGCGGAGACGATTCAGCAGCAACTGGGCTTTGAAGGGGGTACGAGATAATGGCGGCGAGCAGCGTGTATCAAATGTCGCGATTAACTGATTTGCGCGTCAGCAATGCCGTGCGATATGACTGTATTTTGCTTGCGGGAGGCTCTGATGCGCGCGCATATGAAGTCCTCCGAAAAGCCTCTGAAAATCGATTGGTTTTCGACAAGGTTTTGTTGTTTGATTTCGAGGAAAGGAGAAATGCGAGCGAGGAAAAAATTAGGGACGCATATAATAGGTATGCCGGGTTACACAGCGATATAACACTTTTGCCATGTTCGCTGAAGGACCCTTCTGGTGGCCTGAAGGCGATCATCGGCTACGGCTTCAAGTTTAATCAAACATCACGGGTTGCTGTGGATATTTCGGCTTTTACAAGACCGTACTTTTTTTCCATTTTAAAATATCTACAGGATCATTGTGGGTTATTAACCGTGGATGTTTTTTATACGGAGCCGATGTCTTATGTATTACCAAAAGGCTTATTGCAAAGCTATCGCGCGAGTCTAGGCTCACTCTTTGTGATGGAAGTGCCGGGGTTTCCGGGGCTCACAACGGCAAGAAAGGATAATATCTTGGTGTTTACGTTGGGATTCGATGGAGATCTTTCTGTTTTTATAAGTGAAGAGGTCACTCCGAACTCTGTTATTATTGTGAACGGCTTTCCTGCATACTCCCCAAAATTCAAAGATATAAGCTTGATGAACAATGAGAGGCTGCTGAACTCGTCGGGTGCAAAGGAGAATATTTCATATTGCCAAGCCAACAACCCATACGACCTATTTAATTTCTTGTCGGCAATACGAAAGAAGCACCCAGATGCGTTTTTCAATATCGCACCGCTGGGGCCAAAACCGATGGCACTTGGAGCATGCATGTTCGCATTGGCGGATAGTTCAGTTCGGGTCGTATATCCGATGCCAGAGAAATATGCGAGCGTTAGCACTGACGACTGCTGGCATTCCTGGCGATATGTTATTCCTCTTGGTGCCGGCCTCAGGTTGTGACCTGATCACGGTTCACGATCATTGCGACGCATTGAGATTCGGCAGCGTCGGAGATAAAATGCAATTGGGCACGTGGCATTGAATTGTCAAATGTGTTTCGAATCGGATTCGTCCTTCACCTGATACCCCGATTCTTGGCGCTTAAAATTCACCTCATTCTTTTTTACGTAGGAATTAAAGACGTCGTCAGCGCTCATGCCGAGGACTTGGGCGAGGCTGATTAGGAAATGGAACAAGTCTACAACTTCGACTCGCGCGTTTTGCTCGTCGAACTTCTGATATTTGGCCCACCATTTCCAGGGGACACTGTCAGTAAGCTCTGCAATTTCTTGGCCGACGGCCCGGCAGTAGTTTAAGATCCACCTTGTTTTCTCCTCTTCGCTCATGCTTTCGGTATGTACGCCAATACGCTCGTTGAGCGCTTTTTGCATGCGGAACAATTCTCGAAGTTGGTCATTCTTTTCCATAGCGTTAGTTTTCGGTAGGGGCCGTCAGAAGCAAGCCAAAACATTCAGGAAGATTTCGTAAAAACTGACAGCGGCAATAGGGAATTCTGAATGCGAGCCTTTTGCGCGCGATACTTTCGGCCGTTTTCTCGTTGTAAGCTCATTTTGGTTGTCGGTTGTGGCTATGGCTGATGAGTTTTGAGCGGGCTGGGGTATCGGATCCAAGAGGACTCACGCTCGAGCGGGTGGTGGCTTCGCTCCCGCATTCGGGATCGCATTCGTATTCAATGTGTTTTGTTTGCGTACGCGGACATGTTCAGGCCCGCGTTGACACATTTGAACATATGTCGGCGGACAGACCGTTGGCAAATGGTCCTGAGACCGTAATCAACGAAACGAACGCAAAAAGCCCCGCTTTTATTGCCAAATAAGGTTAAATATTGGTAAACGAACGAAACGAAAGGCATTTTAGTAAACGAAGTGCGGCATTCCCTCGAACCTGCAGCCAGTCATTCCGAAGCCGGAATTCTACTCTCGGGATCAAACGGTGTGACTGGTAAACGAACCTCAAAAAACTGCCATTTTATTGGCCCGCCTTCGTCTGACTTTGGCGCAGCAAGCAAAAACGCTGGGACTAGCAAACAAAGAGCAAATAATGCCTTTTTGCCCTGAAATCCGCATAATTCTGGTAAACGAAGATAGTGCATGATGG
Source organism: Verrucomicrobiia bacterium (assembly GCA_030038175.1). Taxonomy (GTDB): domain Bacteria; phylum Verrucomicrobiota; class Verrucomicrobiia; order Limisphaerales; family UBA11358; genus UBA11358. The sequence goes on along the minus strand of JASHPN010000276.1, from coordinate 3,794 downwards.
ACGGCGTGGACGGTGTGGACCGGGTGGACGACATGGACCGGGTGGACGACATGGACCGGGTGGACGGCATGGACAGGGTGGACGGCATGGACCGGGTGGACGACATGGACCGGGTGGATGGCGTGGACAGGGTGGATGGCGTGGACAGGGTGGATGGCATGGACCGGGTGGATGGCATGGACAGGGTGGATGGGGATGGCCAAGGCTCGCGCGGAGCGGCGTGCGGCGTCATATCTAATCGGGTGAAATTAAATTATTGCCTCACGCCGTTGAGATTTTTACGATTTCGAATGCGCCGTCATGTCCGAGTTCGACAAAAAATCCCTAAGGGAGCAGGACATTCGGACCAAATTAATCACGCCGGCCCTGGTGGCCACAAAAGGCGCTGGAACGATGAGCGATGATAAACTCATTCCGCTGCACGGAGGCTATCGGAAGCTCAAGAGCTTTCAGGTCGCGCAATTGGTCTATGATTTGACGGTGCGTTTCTGCGATCGTTACGTCGAGAAGCGCAGCCGGACTCATGATCAGATGGTTCAAGCGGCGCGCTCTGGCGTGCAAAACATTGCCGAAGGCAGCCAGGCCAGCGGCACGTCCCGGAAAACCGAACTCAAGCTCACCAATGTGGCCCGCGCCAGCCTCGAAGAACTGCTTTTGGACTACGAGGATTTTCTGCGGCAGCGCGGGCTGCCGCAATGGACGCGCGAGGACGCGCGCCGGGAAGAACTCATCGCGGCGCGGCCCGCCACCGCGGATGACGTGGCAGCCTGGGCCAAGGCGGTGCATGATGGACTGCATGGACCAAGTGGACTGCATGGACAGAGTGGACGGGGACAGCCAAAGAGTATGGAGCCAGCCAGATCCGCAAGATCCACTTATCCGGAAATTGCCGCGAACGGCGCGCTGGCGCTTATAGTGGTAGCGTGCAGTTTGCTGGACCGCCAATTGGCCGCGCAGGCGGCGGCCTTCGAGAACGAAGGCGGTTTTACGGAGCGCCTCTACCGTGTGCGCGCTCAACGACGGCAGCCGGCGTCCATGCCGTCCACGAAGTCCAACCAGTCCACAGTCCACAGTCTGAAGTCCGTAGCAGGCGTGGAGAAGAGTGGAGAGTGAAGAGCGTGGGCGAGTGAGGATCTCGAACGCGGGGCGCGTTCGAGCACACGCGAGGCGCGTATGCTCCCGTTCTTGAAGCTTGAAGTATTCGCGCGGGGGAATATCATTCGCTCAAATGAATAGCGAAATTGAAAAATTACTCGGTGACAGCGCGCAGAGCCTGTTGGGTCATAAATGCAATACCGTTCCGGCGAGCAGTCTTCATTTGCCCGGACCCGATTTTATTGACCGCGTTTATTGTCCCACGGACCGCAGTCCGCGCGTCCTGGGCAGCATTCAGGCGTTGTTCAATCACGGGCGATTGGCGGGCACGGGTTATCTTTCCATCCTGCCGGTGGACCAGGGCATCGAACATTCGGCGGGTGCGAGTTTTGCGCCAAATCCGGAATATTTTGATCCGGAAAACATCGTGAAGCTGGCGATCGAAGGCGGTTGCAATGCGGTGGCATCCACGCTGGGTGTGCTGGGCGCCGTCGCCCGGAAATACGCGCATAAAATTCCCTTCCTCGTCAAATTGAACCACAACGAATTGATTTCGTATCCCAACAGTTTTGATCAGATTTATTTTGGCAGTGTGGAACAGGCGTGGCGCATGGGCGCCGTGGCGGTGGGCGCGACGATTTATTACGGCTCGCCCGAAAGCCATCATCAGATTATCGAGACGACGAAGGCTTTTCAGCGCGCGCACGAGCTGGGCATGGCGACGGTTCTCTGGTGTTACTTGCGCAATCCGGCGTTTAAGTCGGACAAGGATTATCACACGTCCGCCGACCTCACGGGCCAGGCCAATCACCTGGGCGTGACGATTGAAGCGGATATCATCAAACAGAAGCAGCCGACGAATAACGGCGGCTACAAAGCGTTGAAAAATTTCGGCAAGACCAGTGACTTGGTTTATTCACAACTGACGACCGATCATCCGATTGATTTGACACGGTACCAGGTGTTGAACTGTTACAACGGCCGGGCCGGGTTGATCAATTCGGGCGGCGAGGCCGGCAAGAACGATTTTGCCGATGCCGCGAAAACGGCCGTCATCAACAAACGCGCCGGCGGCACGGGATTGATTTCGGGCCGCAAAGCGTTTCAACGGCCCATGAGCGAAGGCGTGAAATTGCTGAACCTGATCCAGGACGTGTATCTGGATAAGGATATTACGGTGGCGTAGTGTGTTCATTGACGAAATAAAGATCTATGCGCGGGCGGGCCATGGCGGCAAAGGTTGCATTGCGTTTCATCGCGAGGCTTATGTGGCCAAGGGCGGTCCGAGCGGCGGCAACGGGGGACGCGGCGGCAGCGTCATTTTGCAGGCCGACCACGACCTGAATAATCTCATCGCGCAGTATTATCAGCCGCGCCTGATCGCGCCCGCCGGCCAATTTGGAATGGGCAAGGGCATGGACGGCCATGCCGGCAAGGATTTAATCGTCAAAGTTCCCTGCGGCACTTTGATATGGCGGCTGGCTTCGGAGCATCCGCCGGTGGAAGAGCCTGACAAGAACGATAAACCCATGTTTTCCACCAGCGCCAGCCGGCGCCCGTTGATTCGCGCCGCGGGCGGCGCCGTGGCGATTGAAGAGGATTTAGGCGCCGCGCAGGCCGGCACAGCGCGCGACCAAGTCGAGAAGGGAGAGTTGGTGACTGATCTCACCCGGCACGGACAGCAATTTGTTCTCTGCAAAGGCGGGCGGGGCGGCCTGGGCAATCGAAACTTTGCCACCGCGGCGCGCCAAACGCCGCGTTTCGCCCAGCCGGGCGAGCCGGGCGAGGAAGGGGATTTTTTGTTCGAACTGCGGATCATGGCCGAAGTGGGCCTGGTCGGATATCCCAATGCGGGAAAATCCACGTTGCTCACGGCGATTTCCAAAGCGCGTCCCAAGATCGCGCCGTATCCCTTCACGACGCTCCATCCGCAGATCGGGATTGTCGAATACAGCGACTGGAAACGGCTGACGGTTTGCGATGTTCCCGGGCTGATTGAAGGCGCCCATCAAAACGTCGGCCTGGGCCACGAATTTCTCCGGCACATCCAGCGGTGCAAAATCCTCGTCCTGCTGCTGGACATGGCCGGCGTTGATGGCCGCGCTCCCTGGGATGATTACAAGAATCTGCTGCGGGAATTGGAACTGTATGATCCGGCCCTGGTCGCCAAACCGCGCCTGGTGGTGGCGAACAAAATGGACGAAGCCGTGGCGGAAAAAAACGTGAAGGCGTTCAAAAGGAAAATTAAGAAAACGCCGGTGCTGCCGATTTCCGCGGCGTTTGACGAAGGGATCGAGAAGTTCAAAAAGATGATCCGCCAGGCGGTGGAGGAGTAGGGGGGCAATATCCCGAAGGGATGAATGGTAATAGCCCGGCATTTCAATGCCGGGACTGCAATCCGGGGTTGCATAAGTCCCGAAGGGACGGTTGAAAAAACAACACAGGATCGAAAATGGCGAACGTCAACCCTCGGTTTTTTCAGTCGTCCCTTCGGGACTCGTTCCTCTCACTGCCCTTTCCCGGCGTTGAAACGCCGGGTTATTTCCGGATGTCCCTGACGGGACAAAAACCAAATCCTACTCCTACGCACGCTCGAAAAAACGCATGATGGTATCCCCATGCTTGAGCATTTTTACTTCCTGCCAGCGCGGGGTGATTTCCAGGGTGTCGCGTTTGGTATGGCCTAAAACGAAGCGTCC
>JASHPN010000275.1 GCA_030038175.1 Verrucomicrobiia bacterium | reverse complement strand
TCAAGTAGGCGACATTCACGTCGGTGATTTCCAATTCACCGCGCGCGGAAGGTTTCAGGGCCCGAGCAATCCCGATGACGTCATTGTCATAAAGATAAATCCCGGGCACCGCATAATTGCTTTTGGGCTGCTTCGGTTTTTCTTCGATTGAAATTGCCTTCCCGTCGTTAAACTCAACCACGCCGTAACGTTCCGGATCATTGACGTGATAACCAAAAATCGTCGCGCCGGATTTAAACTCGGTGAACGCACGATAGAAAGTATCGCCGCCGTAAAAAATGTTGTCGCCCAAAATCAGCGTCACACAATCCCGGCCGACGAAACTTTCAGCGATGAGAAAAGCCTGGGCAATGCCGGCGGGTTTGGGCTGTTCGCGGTACTCGATCGAAATTCCGAAGCGTGAGCCGTCACCCAAAAGTTGCTTAAACCGCGGCAAATCATGCGGAGTCGAAATGAGGCAAAGCTCGCGAATGCCGCCCTCGATGAGGGTGGTCAGGGGGTAATAAACCATCGGTTTGTCATAGACAGGCTGGAGCTGCTTGCTTGCCACAAGCGTAAGTGGATAAAGGCGCGACCCTGCGCCGCCGGCCAGAATGATGCCTTTCATTTAAATCAGAATAGAATTTCCGGTGAGAAATTTAAAGCAGAAGTTGGGCCATCCCGGTCGAAAAAAGATTGGAAAGCAAAAACTCCCGCAGAACTCTCGGCGGGAGCTTTTGGACGATCTAATCGCTCAACTCCGCTTACGAACACCCCAAACTCTCGCCGCAATTCAGGCATTTGTAACACGCCCCATTGCGCACGGCCACGTGGCCGCAATTGGGGCAGGTGGGCGCATCCTGTTGGTTGGTGATCATCGAGGTCAGGTCATTGGCATGGCGACGGCCGTTGCCATTGCCGCTGCCATTGCTTTTGACTTCGATGGACTCCGTATCATCGGCAATCGGAAGTTCAGGCACCGGCCGGTTTATTTTTTTTTTGACCTCTTCAACGAGACCGGGCATGGCCAATTCCGGTTGCGCGCGGTTGGGCGCGGCCACCGATTCGCGGTAGCCGGGGATAAACTGAAGCGCCAGCCAGCGGAACACGTAGTCTATGATGGAAGAAGCGTTGCGGATTTCCGGGTTTTTTGTGAAACCACTCGGCTCAAAGCGTTGATGCGCGAATTTCTTCAACAGCGTTTCCAGCGGAACGCCATATTGCAGCGCCATGCTCGTCAAGGTGCCGATCGTGTCCATGAGGCCGCCGATCGTTGAACCTTCTTTGGCCATGGTGATAAACAGTTCGCCCGGATGGCCGTCTTCAAAAAGGCCCACGGTCAGGTATCCTTCGTGGCCGGCGATGTCAAATTTGTGCGTAATGGCCGGGCGCGTGTCCGTGAGCCTGCGGCGGATGGGTTTGCCGGCTTCGGCGCGAAGCTGTGACACTTCCGCGCTCAATTCTTTAATTTGATTTTCCAGGGCGCTGGTTTGCGCGGGTAAAACTTTACCACCGCCTTCGTTCGTCTTCTTCGTATTGAGCGGCTGCGAGCGTTTCGAGCCATCGCGATAAATCGCCACGCATTTCAATCCCATTTTCCATGCCTGCACGTAGGTATCCCGGATTTCTTCGACGGAACTTTCTTTGGGCATATTCACCGTTTTGGAAATGGCGCCGCTAATGAACGGCTGCGCTGCTCCCATCATTTTCAGATGGGCAAGATAATGAATGCTGCGTTTGCCGCGATGGGGCTTGAACGCAGAGTCAAAGACCGGCAAATGTTGGGGCTTGAGCCCGCTGGCGATGGCCTTTCCCTCTTCCTCGACGTCTTCAATCGTATCAAACTTTTCGATATGGCCGACAATGCCTTCGATTTCCTTCGCGTTATAACCGAGCCGCTGCAGTGCCGAAGGCACGCCACGATTAACGATCTTCAACATGCCGCCGCCGGCGAGCAATTTGTATTTCACCAGCGCAATGTCCGGTTCCACGCCGGTCGTGTCGCAATCCATCAAAAACGCAATCGTGCCGGTCGGCGCGAGCACCGTTACCTGGGCGTTCCGATAGCCCACCTGCTTCCCCCGCGCCAGCGCGCGGTCCCAGCAATGACGGGCTTCGTCCTTTAGATAGCCGAATTCCGCGCTGGGGTGAATCTCCTCGACAGAATCGCGATGCAACCCGATGACGCCGAGCATGGAATCCACGTTGTCCGCGGCTGATGGTTTGGCCACGTGCGCGCAACGGGCGTCCCGGTATCCGGGGAAGGCCCCCACATTCGCGGCCATTTCCGCGCTTTGCTCGTAAGCATGCCCGGTCATGATGGAAGTAATCGCCCCTGCCAGCGCCCGGCCTTCGTCACTGTCATACGACAATCCGTAGCTCATGATCAGGGAGCCGAGGTTTGCGTAACCCAGGCCAAGGGTCCGGAAAATGTGAGAATTCTCGGCGATATCCTTCGTTGGATAACTCGCGTTATCCACGAGGATCTCCTGGGCAGTGATAAAAATGCGCACGGCCGCCTTGAACCGCTCCGTGTCAAATTTTCCGTCCGCGCGCTTGAACTTCATCAGGTTCAGCGAGGCCAGATTGCAGGCGGTATTGTTGATAAACACATATTCACTGCATGGATTGGTTGAATGAATAGGCTCAGTGCCTTTGCAGGTGTGCCATTTCTGGATGGCGCCGTCGTATTGCATGCCCGGATCGCCGCAAATCCAGGTGCCTTCGGCGATCTTCATCAACAATTTGGCGGCGTCCTTTTTTTCGAGCGGTTTGGCCGTGGTGACGGCGCGGGTCCACCATTCCTTCCCCGCGAGGGCCGCACCCATAAATTCGTCGCCGGCGCGCACGGAAAGATTTTCGTTCTGATACATCACGCTGCCATACGCGTCGCCGTTGTAGGAGCCGTCATAGCCCTGCTCGATCAGCGCCCAGGCTTTCTTTTCTTCGCGCTGCTTCGCATCAATGAATTCCTCGATATCGCCATGCCAGTCGCGAAGGGTATTCATCTTGGCGGCGCGGCGGGTTTTGCCGCCGGATTTCACCACATTGGCGACCTGGTCATAGACCTTGAGAAAGCTCATGGGGCCGCTCGGGCGGCCGCCTCCGCTCAATTTTTCCTTGCTTGAGCGCAACGGCGACAAATCGGTGCCCGTGCCTGAGCCAAACTTGAAGAGCATCGCTTCGCTGCCGGCCAGACGCATGATGTCTTCCATGTTGTCCGCGACGCTTTGGATGAAGCACGCGCTGCATTGGGGATATTCGTATTGGGTATGAGCCCGCTCGGCCTGGCCGATCTTGCGATTGTAAAACCAGTTGCCTTTGCCGGATCCTTTGCCGATGCCATACTCATGGTAAAGCCCCACGTTAAACCAGACCGGCGAATTAAACGCGCCATACTGGTTCAGGCACAGCCAGGTCAGTTCATCATAAAAAATCTCGCCATCAGCCTTGCTAAAATAGCCGTCGGCGACGCCCCAGTCGGCCATGGTGCGCGAAATGCGATGAATGAGCTGCCGCACGGACACTTCCCGTTCCGAGGTATTTTGTTCGCCGTAAAAGTATTTGGAGACGACCACTTTGGTCGCCAGCACCGACCAGGATTTGGGCACTTCCACGTTCTCCTGCTTGAAAATGACTTTCCCCGCGTCGTCGGTGATCTCGGCGACCCGGCGCTCCCATTCGATTTGATCGAACGGCTTTACCCGGGCATCGCTGAATGTTCGCTCGATGCGCAAATGCTTTTTTGCTCCTTTGTTTTTTCGTCCCGCCGAAACCTTCGTCATACGGCGGCTGCCCACGGCCCGCATAGCCGGGGGCAATACTTCCTCGCGTGCATCAATCATATTTTACTCCACTTTCAAGTTTAGGCACCGGTCAGACCTTCAGAGAGAATGCTGGAAGTCTGCAGACGTCATTTTTTGTTAATTTTTGACGAAAACCATTAAAACCAACACAATTCTCTAACCCCATTAGTTGGGGAACAGTGTCCAGCATACCACTACCCCTTGTGCTTTCAAGAAAAATTTTCAAAAAAGTTACAAAAACAATATTCCCACCTTGAACATCCAAAATACCCGCTCCAGCATTGAATAATTGACAGTTATTCCCCTCCGGTGAACAAGTCTGGCGACCTCGAAATGTGCCCCAACATTGCCGTTTGCCACACAGATTTTTCTAAAATCAGCCAAAGCGCCGCAAGGTGTTGGAGTGCGCCAGTCTCCTGGCGCTTCTCCATGGGTGTTGGCTCACGGACGAAGGGGGTTCTACTCCGTTTGCTTTGCAGCGGTCGAAAAGCGGTCCCGAGGCATCGGGACCGCAGTCCAGGACGCAAGCGCAGTTCTTATTGGTCTTTCCTTTTCAGAATCTTTTTCTTCTTGAACGCTTCACTCATTCGGGGCGACCGGACAGATTCAATTGTCCTGGGCCTGGGCTTGGGCGCCAGCACGATCGGGCAGCCTTCATAGCCAAACGCCTTGCGCAATTCTCCGGCAAGATATTTTTTGTACGGGTCGGAAAACAACTCATCGCGGTTCACAAACAGCAAAAAAGTGGGCGGCGCCTGGCGCACCTGCGTCGCGTAGAAAAATTTCAAACGATGGCCCGCGGCGCTGATCGGCTGGCGCCGGTCCACCGCGTCGCGCAACGTCCGGTTCAGGATGGCCGTCGGAATGCGTTGCTGCAACTGTGACGCAACATACCGCACCGCCTCGAGCAGGCGTTCGAGGTGAAAGCCCGATTTGGCCGAGGTAAAAATGACCGGCGCATAATCGAGAAAAAACAATTTCTCCTGCACCCATTTTCCAAATTCCATAAGCGTGGACATTTCCTTCCCCTGCCCTTCACGCCGTTGTTTCTTTTCCCGGCGGACGATTTCCTCTTCCCGCGCCTTGCGAACGTCCTCGGCATATAAATCCCATTTGTTGATCACGACAATGCAGGCCTTGCGATTCTCAACAATGCGATCGGCGATCTTTTTGTCCTGCTCGGTTATTCCCGCTTCGGCGTCCAAAACTAAAACGACAATATCGCTGCGCGCAATGGAATCTTCCGAGCGCAGGACGCTGAAAAATTCAATCGAGTCATCCACGCGCCGCGTTTTGCGCATTCCGGCGGTGTCAATCAAAATGTATTTCTGCCGCACACCGTCAGTCTCGACTTCAAATGGCACATCTACGGCATCGCGCGTCGTTCCCGGGATGGGCGAGACAATGACGCGCGATGATTTTGTGAGCGCATTGATAATGGACGATTTTCCGACATTGGGCCGGCCGACAATGGCCAATTTCAATACTCCAGGTTCTGATGGCCGGTCGTCGGTCCGCGCGTCCGCACTGGAAACGTCCCCGTCTTGAACCTGAACCCCTGAACCCTCCGGCAAAAAGGCCATCGCCGCCTGCATCAAATTCTTTATCCCTTCTCCGTGAATCGCGCTGACCGGGAACAGTCTTTCGAAGCCGAGTTCGGAAAATTCGTCCGCGCCTTTTTCCGCGCGTTCAGTATCCACCTTGTTCACTGCCACCAGGACCGGTTTGCCGCTGCGATGCAGCTTTTGGGCAACTTCTTTGTCCAACGGAACGACTCCCTCCTGCACATTGACGACGAGAATGATGGCCGACGCCGATTCGATGGCCAAATCAACCTGCTCGAGCGCGGCCTGGACAATGACGTCCACGGCTTTTTCGCCGCGCAGCAGGCCGATGCCGCCGGTATCCACCAGGGTAAAAGGTTTGCCGTTCCATTCCGCTTCCGCCGTGACTCGGTCGCGGGTGACACCCGGTTGATCGTGGACAATGGCAATCCGTTTGCCCGCAATGCGGTTGAATAGCGCGGATTTGCCCACGTTCGGCCGTCCGACAATAGCGATGAGATATGACACGAATGAAAGATAAGGGGTTTTGCGCGTGACGAAAGTCAAAAGCGGGCCGGTCCCGCAAGCACGGTTCGCATTTCTCTTTGCGCCGGCACACTGAAGACACCAGGTTCTGTTATCCAGGCGGTTACTGGCTGGCAGTCCGGCCGCTTTTTCCTTTTTCCTTTTTCCGCTCAATTGCTAAGCTGCCTTCATGTCAAAACCCGCTTTGGGACGCGGCCTGGGCGCTCTGTTGGGGGGCTCAATGACCCGCCCCGCTCCTGCGCCGCCCGTCCAACCCGCCGTCGCTGCGCCGGAAACCACCGATGCGCGCGAACGCGTTCAGAAGGTGCCGCTGGATAAAATCCGTCCGTCGGCACTCCAGCCGCGCAAACAGTTTTCGCCGGAATCATTGCGCGAACTGGCTGATTCCATCCGCGAACAAGGGATTGTCCAGCCGCTCATTGTCCGATCCCGCGACAACTTTTTCGAATTGATTGCCGGCGAACGCCGCTGGCGGGCTTCGCAGCTCTTAAATCTTCCCGATGTGCCGGTCATTGTTCGGGAAGCCGATGATCGTTCGGTCCTGGAATTGGCGCTTATTGAAAATCTTCAACGGGAAAATCTCAATCCCATTGAGGAAGCTCATGGTTATTCGCAATTGGCCGAGCAATTTCAACTCACGCAGGAGGAGATTTCCGCGAAAGTAGGCAAAAGCCGCGCACTGGTCGCCAACGCCCTGCGCCTTTTAAAACTTCCGCTGACCCTCCAGGATTTTGTCCGCGACGGAAATCTTTCAGTCGGTCATGCCAAGGTTATTCTCGGGCTGCCCGGCGAACATAATCAAAGACAGGCTGCCGAACGGATCGTCAAAGAAGGTCTAAATGTCCGGCAAACCGAGGCACTCGTTGCAAAGCTGCAGTCAACCGACGGGCGTGAAACCGGCCATCGCCCCAAAACCACGGCGCCGGCGCCGGCCGCCGATCCGCACGCGGCCGACGTGGAATCGCGCCTCAGGGAATTGTTTGCCACAAAAGTAAAGTTGAATTACGCGCAGGGAAAAGGTTCGCTGGAAATTTCATTTTTTAGCAACGAGGAACTCGAACGAATTTTGCAGATCCTGGGCATATCCGGGAAATAGACATGATCCTTGAAATCGTGAAATATGGCCGCCCGGTATTGCGGCAAAAGGGAACGGCCATCGAAAAGCTAACGCCGGAAATCAGGCAGCTCATTGATGACATGTTCGAAACCATGCACGACCGCCACGGAGTGGGCCTGGCCGCCCAACAGATTGGGAAGGCCCTGCAATTGACAGTGATTGACGTGCGCGACGCCAAAGACCGGCCTTCCACGCTCGAATTGCACGGCCAGCCCGCGGAAGTGGACGCCATCATGCCGCTGGTCCTCATCAATCCCGAAATCAAGCCATTCGGCGAGATCGTCAAAGGCTCCGAAGGCTGCCTGAGTTTTCCGGAAATTTTCGGAGAAATTCCGCGTCCGGAATCCGTGGAGGTAAAAGCCCTCGATAAAGATTTCAAACCCATCGAATTTCGGGCCGGCGGACTGCTGTCGCGGGCCATCCAGCATGAAGTGGATCATTTAAACGGGATCTTGTTCATTGACCGGATGGACAAGAAGACGAAAGAAGAACTCCGCGACGAATTGGACGCGCTGCAGCTTGCGACCAAAGCTGAAATGAAAAAGGATAAATGAAAGCCCCAAATTCCAATCTCCAAGCCCCGGAGAAGCTCCAAATCACAAGGACCGAAGAATCTCCGTCGGTCCATTGCATCTTGAAGTTTGGCGCTTGAACATTCTCCGGGTATTGGGTTTTGGAACCTGGGATTTCATTCAGGGCATCTATGGCGGCTAATACCGTCCGCCTGCGATGCGGTTTTTCCTTTTGCAATTTGTCTTCGGCGGGCAAAATGCCCGCGTGGGCATTTCTCTCCGTCATTTCGAGCAAATGAAAGAGCGGCTGGGCGGCAAGACGCGCAAAGTTTTGCCCGCTTTTGTTTCCTCGCCCCTGCCGAGAGCTTCTCACAGCATCATTCTCGGGGTGGACCCCTCATTGCGCGGCACCGGCTTCGGAATTATCCAAATCGCCAATCCACATCCGCGAACCCTCGCCCAGGGAACGATTGCCTGTCCGCAAACCTGGGAACGCTCGCGCTGTCTCGCCAAAATCTCACAAACCATCCGCGCCGAAGTCAAAAAATACAGCCCGACGGTTTGTGTCGTGGAAAGTCTCTTTTACGCCCAAAACCTGCAAACCGCCATGATCATGGGCGAAGCCCGCGGCGCGGCGCTGGCGGCCGTCGCCGAAAACGGCATTGACATTTTTGAAATCGCGCCTCGAAAAGTGAAACAGGCCGTGGTCGGCTATGGCGCCGCCCAAAAATCCGCCGTGGCAAAAATGGTCCAGCGCCTTTTGAATTTGGCCGAGCCGCCCGCTCCGGATGCGGCCGATGCTTTGGCCCTGGCCCTGGCCCATGCCCGCGAACATTCCCGCTACGGCCTTACGCCGCCAAAACGAATCTAATGATTACTTTCCTGCATGGAAAACTGGTCGAAGCAATTCCCACCCAGGCCATTGTGGACGTTAATGGCATCGGCTATGAGGTCCTCATTCCGCTTTCGTCGTTCGACAAATTGCCGCCTCCGGGGGGCGCCGTGGCCTTGCTCACACAATTGGTCGTGCGCGAGGACGCGCATACGCTCTATGGTTTTATGTCCGCGGCCGAACGCGATTTGTTCCGGCTCCTGGTCAACACGGTCTCCGGCATCGGCCCGAAAATCGCCTTGAATGTCCTGAGCGGCATCTCGGTCACCGCCTTTCGCGGCGCGGTCGCCAATGGCGATATCAAATCATTGTCGCAAATCTCCGGCGTCGGCAAAAAGACCGCGGAGCGAATCGTCGTCGAATTACGGGACAAAATCGGCGCCGCCGGGGCGTGGGAAGCCGCCAGTTCGCAACGCGCCCTTTCGCCCGCCGACCAGAAAATCAACGACGCCGTCCTGGCCTTGATGGCGCTGGGTTTTAAACAAATCGAAGCGCACGACGCCGTTCGCTCGGCCCAGGCGACCCTGGGCGCAAACGCAACGGTCGAAGATTTGGTGCGCGCGTGCCTCAAAAAGGGAACATGATGGCCACCGCAAATCCCCCGTCGGGCGTTGTCATTCCCCACCAGGCCAAATGGCACCAGCGCCTGGCTGCGGCGCTGATTTTTTTCCTGGTTCGCTGCCTGGCCGCGACGATTCGCTTTCGCCTGGACGACCGGGCCGGCTGGTTCCAAACCGGTCCGCCCGTAAAAATTATTTTTGGCATTTGGCACAACCGCCTCGCCCTTTCGGCCATGTTATATCAGCGCTACGTCCGAAGATTCGACTCCACGCGGCGCATGGCCGCCCTCGTGAGCGCGAGCAAGGACGGGGGCCTGCTCGCCCAGATTTTTGAGCGATTTCAAATTGAACCGGTCCGCGGTTCCTCCTCGCGCCGCGGCGGCCAGGCCCTGGTGGAACTGACCTCCTGCGCGGAACGAGGTCTTGATTTGGCCATGACGCCCGACGGCCCCCGCGGCCCTCGCTACGAAGCCCAGGAGGGCATTATCACTGCCGCCCAACTCACGGGCCTGCCCATTGTGCCGGTTTCCTATCATCTCAATTGGAAAATTCGCATCAATAGCTGGGATGGGTTTCTGATCCCGCTCCCGTTTGCCCGCTGCTCCGTCATCCTGGGAAAACCCCTGGCCGTCCCGCGCGAAATTTCGGATGCCGGGCGCGAGAGTTATCGCGTACAACTCGAAAAATATTTAAACGAGATAACCCGTGATTGAATTGTTGTTTTCCTTTTTCCTTTTTAACATTTCATTGAGATGATCGCCCGCGTCAGCCTGGAAATCCCGTTGCGGAAAGAATTTGATTATTCGATCCCGCCCGGATTGGCCGGGCAGATTGAGGTGGGAACGCGCGTGCAGGCGCCGTTTGGCGCGCGAAAAATTTTCGGAACGGTCACCGCCCTGGCCGAAGAATCCGCCCACGCCCATCTCAAGCCCATTTTGCGGATTGTCGGCGCGCAAACCCTGGTAACGCCCCGCGTTTTGAAATTGGCCCGTTGGATTGCCGACTATTACTGTTGCGCGCCCGAAATTGCGTTGAAAAGCGTCCTGCCCGAAGTCGTTCGCAAAAAAGAGGACGGCTGGAAAAAACAGTTGTTCGTCCGCGCGCTCCCGCCCACTGGAGAATTTCCCAAATTGCCCAAGCGCCAGCAGCAGGTTTGGAACATCATCGAAGAACGGCGGGAAATGCTCATCACAGAATTGCTCGAATTGGCCCAAACCACGGCCGCGACCGTCCGCAAACTTGAAGACAGCGGATTGGTCGAAATCACCTCCGAAATTTCCGAGCGCGATCCCTACGCCCGTGAACACATTCTGCCGTCGCACCCCCTGTCCCTAAACGACGCTCAATCCGCCGCCCTCGCCAGGATCACGACCGCGATGGGCGGCAGTGAAGATGGAAGATCGAAGATGGAAGATGGAAAGATAATCACCCCTCTCAAGTCTCAAATCTCAAATCTCAAATCGCCATCCTCCACTCTCCGTCCTCCATCTTCGCCCCCTTCCCGGCCATCCTCGACTTTCCTGCTCCACGGCGTCACCGGCTCCGGCAAAACCGAAATCTATCTTCAGGCCATCGCGTATGCGCTCGAAATGGGCAAAGGCGCCATCGTTTTGGTGCCCGAGATTTCCCTCACTCCGCAAACGGTCGAGCGATTCAAAGCGCGGTTCAGCGCCGGCAAACTGCAGACCCTCGTCGCGGTGTTGCACTCCCATTTGAGCGCGGGCGAACGCCATGACGAATGGCACAAAATCCGGCAGGGCCGCGCGCGCATTGTTATCGGCGCGCGTTCCGCCATCTTTGCGCCCGTTGAGCCGCTGGGGCTGATTATCGTGGACGAAGAGCACGAGCAAACCTATAAGCAGGAAGAGTCGCCCCGTTATCACGCCCGCGACGTGGCCATCATGCGCGGCCAAATGGAAAACGCCGTCGTTCTGCTGGGTTCGGCCACACCCTCCCTCGAAAGCTATTACAATGCGAAAAAAGGCAAATACGAGTTGCTCGAATTGCCCGAGCGGGTGGACGCGCAAAAAATGCCGCGCGTCCGCGTCGTGGACATGCGCCAGGCGGCGGCAAAAGAAAAGGGCAACCTGATTTTTTCACCGCAACTCAAGGAAGCCATCCATCAACGCCTCGAGAAGCAGGAGCAAACCATCCTGTTTTTAAACCGACGCGGCTGGGCCACCGCCTTGCAATGTCCCCTGTGCGGCTACGTCGCCCCCTGCCCCAACTGCAGCGTTTCGCTGACCTATCACCGCATCGAGCAAAACCTCGTCTGCCATATTTGCGGCCACCTCGACAAAGTGCCGCTCGTTTGCCCGAACGAAAAGTGCCGCAACCCCGCCATCCGATTTTCCGGCATGGGCACCCAGCGCATCGAGGAAACTCTCGCCAAACTTTTTCCCCAGGCGCGAATCCGCCGCATGGATTCCGACACCATGAAGCGCAAGGATGACTATCGCAAAACACTCGGCGAATTCCGTTCGGGCGGGATTGATATCCTGGTCGGCACACAAATGATCGCCAAAGGCCTGCATTTTCCCAACGTCACCCTCGTCGGCATCATTCACGCCGATTCCGCCCTGCACCAGCCCGATTTTCGCGCCGGCGAACGCACCTTTCAATTGCTGACCCAGGTTGCCGGGCGCGCCGGCCGCGGCGACGTGGAAGGTGAAGTTTTTGTGCAGGCCTTCGCTCCGTTTCATCCGGCCATTCAATACGCGCGCCGGCACGATTTCATGGGCTTTTACGACCAGGAAATTGAATTTCGCGAAGAATTGAAATATCCGCCGCTTAGCCGTGTCGCCCTCCTCACCCTCAAAGGCCGCAACGAAGACAAGGTCAAATTCTCGGCTGACTATTTAAAACGGGAATTGGAAAGAACTCTGAGCGAATTCAAAGATTTGATCATTGCCGGCCCGGCGCCTGCGCCTCTGCTAAAAGCCGAGACTTTTTATCGTCATCAGATCATGCTGCGCACCCGCGCAATGAGCAAACTGAGTCAGGCGCTGGCCCGCATCCTTCCCCCGCTCGCCTTACCAGAAGACGTGACTCTGTCCGTGGACATTGACCCGGTCAATTTGGCGTAAAGGATGGATTGGAAATCAAGGTTCTCCATGAACCTTAATCGTCCTCGTAATCGAAATGAACGAATCGAGAACGAGGACGAGTAGGGAACCCCGCAATCGTTCCCGAAACTGCTTGTAAAGCCCCGCGGTTCGGCGGAAAATTGCCAGCACACCCGTAGAAACTATGATGCCGGTAAAAATTGAATGCGAATGCGGCCAGCATTATTCCTTTGATGTAGAACCCGTCAATGGCCAAATGCCCGCTGCCGTGGCATGCCCCGAGTGCGGAGCGGATGGCACCGCGACGGCCAATGACTTCATCTCCCAACAACTCGCCGTCCAAACCGTCGCAACCGAGTCGGCTCCTCAACCCGCGCGCCTGGTCACGACACGGCCCACGCTATCAGCCGAAAGTTCCGGCGCCAAACCGGCGAATTTCGCCAAAGCGGAGCAGCAAGCCCGGGCCAAAATCATGTTGGGCGATTCCATGGAACAGGTCGCCGCATTTTTATCGGTGCAAGGGCTTGGCCGCGATGAGGCGGCCGTGGTGGCGCGAAAATTTTACCAGGAACGCGTGGCCATCGTCCGCAGCAACGGAATTAAGAAAATCATCATTGGCATCGTCCTGGCGTGTGTGCCAGCGGCCGCGTATTTCTTCTTCCGTTACGCTGAACGGATCTGGGTCCGGCTCGCGCTCGTCTCGTATGGCGTTGGTATTTTGGGCCTTTACCTGCTCGTCACCGGCATCCTGTCGGTCGTGAACCCAAAATCGGAACGCGGGGCGGTTCAAAAGGAGTAGAACCGTATGCGCGTCAAACCCGGAATAATGATTCCCCTTTTGCTCGCGCTCGTTTTAGGCGGTCATTGCCAGGCGGCCATTGTTTATCCCCAGGCCCCGGAGGGCGGCCGCCAGATTGTTGTCCATAACCTCGACCCTCATTTCCTTGGAGTCTCCAGCGCCGCCGATTTGATTATCGCCGCGCCCTGTCGAATCTATTATGTTGGGCTGACGAATCTGGCCGCCGGACAATTGCTTTCCGCGGCGTCGGACGGCCAATGGGCCTATCTCCTCCTCCAGGGAACCAACGCCGCCGGCATGATTGAACTGATGGTCGGTAAAACCGACGAAAAAACGCTCGAATTTGCCGGCCTTTACAAATCCAATTTTTCCAACGAAACGCTAACCGCGATGCGGACAGCGCAACAATGGCCGCTGATCCAAAAGGAAGATTACGAAGTTCGCCGTTTGGAATGCCCATCCGTCACTTTCGTCGCGGTCTGGCTCCATGGGAAATCAGATGACCTCATTATTCCATTGCCTCCCACTTTCGGCAGATGGAAAGCCTATCAACCCTATTCCGAGAGCGAGATTCTCAAAACGTTGGAAGCCGAGGCGAAGGCGCAATTGGCGCCCGGTTTTTGATAAAAACGCCAGAGACATAGATTTCAACGGCAAGGAATCCGGACACATCATCCGCTGCCGGAGCGCGGCTGGGTGCGATAGCACCAGCCGCAGCGACTACGACTGCTGTTCCGTTCCGAGCTGAACTCCAAATGCATCAATTTGGGACGCTACCCCAATAGGTCGTATTTGACCGTTTTGCTTTTTTTTATCACAATTGCGGCATGGCAAGCAGTTTCGGGCATCTTTTTCGCATCACCACCTGGGGCGAATCCCACGGCGGGGGTGTCGGAGTCGTCGTGGATGGTTGTCCTCCTCGTCTTAAACTGACTGAGGCGGACATTCAACCGGATTTGGACCGTCGCCGGCCCGGCCAATCCAAAATTGTTTCTCCCCGGCAGGAGGCTGATCGCGTCCAAATATTGTCCGGCACGTTCGAAGGCAAAACCCTGGGCACCCCCATTTGCATGTGGGTAAAAAACGAAGACGCCCGGCCGGAAGCCTATAGTGAAATGAAGGAGAAATTCCGCCCGTCCCATGCCGATTTTACGTATGTGGCCAAGTATGGAATTCGCAATTGGCAGGGCGGCGGACGCGCCAGCGCGCGCGAAACCATAGGCCGCGTGGCCGCCGGGGCGATTGCCAAAAAGATACTGAGAGAGAGGTTCGGCGTGGAAATTCTCGCCTGCGTCAAACAGGTCCAGCGAATCGTGGCTAACGTGGACCCGGAACGAGTTAAATTTAGTGAAATTGAATCCAACATCATGCGCTGTCCGGACCAGGCCGTGGCGGACAAAATGATCCGGCTCGTGGAAAAGATGCGCCGCGCGGGCGACAGCGTAGGAGGCATCGTGGAGGGGATCGCGCGAGGCGTGCCGGCGGGCTGGGGTGAACCGGTGTTTGACAAATTGGAAGCCGATTTGGCCAGGGCCATGCTCAGCCTGCCTGCGTCGAAAGGTTTTGAAATCGGGTCGGGTTTTGGCGGCATAGTGATGACGGGCCGGGAGCATAATGATCCATTCCGGGCGCGCCGGGGAAAGGTCGTTACTACGTCCAATTATTCCGGTGGCATCCAGGGCGGAATTTCCAATGGGCAAACCATTTATTTCAAAGTGGCCTTCAAACCGGTCGCCACGGTCATGCACCCGCAAAATACGATTGACGTTCAATTGCAAAATACGACCCTGAAAGGCCGCGGGCGCCATGACCCCTGCGTCCTGCCGCGGGCGGTGCCGATGGTGGAAGCGATGACGGCGCTGGTCCTGGCCGACCATGCGTTGCGGCAACAGGCACAATGCGGATGAAGGGGCCCAAGACAAATTTAGGGAGCGCGGCTTTGTGCGTAGCGCCAGCCGCGGCACTGGCAATCCGCCGCGGCTGGTCGGGCCGACCCAGCCGCGCTCGGAAACAATTTGTCCCGCGCCCGGATAGAGTTGATTTTTTTCACGGTTCCGGCGAATTTTAACAACGAAAACATCATGCCAGAAAAAAGCATCACCGAAATCTCGCGCGAAGCGCGCGTACTTTACACCAAAGCCCAGGAGGCTTCGCAACGGGAAAACACGGACTACGCCATCGCGCTCTTTAACCAGGTGCTGGAAAAGGAGCCGGGCTTTTTTGAATGCCGCAAGGCGTTGCGGGCCGAGCAATTTAAAAAAGCCGGCGGCGGCGGCGGCTTTTTTAAACGCATGTTGAGCGGCGCCGGTTCCTCCCCCCTGGTTGCCAAAGGCCAGCTTGCCTTGCGCACCAATCCGGCAAATGCCCTGGTGATCGGCGAACAAATCCTCAACAGCGACCCCAACAGTTCCGGAGGGCATCGCCTTATCGCCGAGGCGGCGATGGCGCTGGAATTGCCGCGCACCGCGGCTTTTTCCCTGGAAATCCTGATTAAGAATTCGCCCAAAGACAAAAATTTGGCGATTGAATTTGCGCAGGCTTCCGCCGATGCCGGCGACACCCGCCCCGCCGAAAAGGTCTTGATGGATTTGTTGCGGGAGAATCCCAACGACGGCGAAATCAACCAGGCCTTGAAGGATTTGTCCGCCCGCAAAACGCTGGGCGAGGGCGGTTACGGCGCGCTGGAAGGCGGCAAGGGATCCTATCGTGACGTCCTGAAGAACAAAGAGGAGGCGATTTCGCTCGAACAGGAAAAACGCGTCGCCAAATCCGAGGACGTCAACGACCGCCTCATCAAGGAATACGAAGCGCGCCTTCAAACGGAAACGAACAATTTAAAACTGGTCCGCTCCCTCGCGGAAATTTATACACAGAAAAAGCAGTTTGACCAGGCCTTCGCTCTTTACGACCGGGTAAAAAATTCCGAAATGGGGAATGATCCATCGCTCGAACAGGCCATCGCCATGACCCGGGTCAAACAGTTCGATCACCAAATCGAACAACTCAATCCATTTGCGCCCGATCATGCCGCGCAAGTGGAGCAGCTCAAGGCGGAAAAACTCAATTTTCAGGTGGCCGAATGCCAGAAGCGGGTCGAAAGGTATCCCACGGACTCGGCGATCCGATATGAAATGGGAGTGCTCTATTTTCAAATCGGCAAATATAGCGAGGCGATCCAGGAATTTCAAAAAGCGCAACAAAACCCGCATAAACGCCTGATGGCCATGGGCTATTTGGCAAAGTGCTACGAAAAAAAGAAGATGTTCGATTTTGCCGCGCGCACGCTTCAAAACGCCATCAAAGAAAAACTGGTTTTCGACGAGGAAAAGAAAGAGCTGACCTATACCCTGGGCAACGTGCTCGAAAGCATGGGCAAAAAAGATGAGGCCATCGAGCAATACAAGCTCATCTACGAGGTGGACAGCGCTTACAAAGACGTCGCCGCCAAAGTGGAAGCGTCTTACGGATAATCGTGCGGGGCAGGTTTTTAGAACCGTGAAAAACCTGAGACGGATGCGATTCATTGGACGAATTATTGTGACGGTGGCCTTGAGTTCATGCGTATCCGCGTTTGGACAAACGGCGGTCAACGATCGCCAGATACCTGAAGCGGTGCTGCCCGCGCCTGTGCCCGCTGATCCCTCATTGCGAGGCGCAAAGTATCTCGATCCCTCCGTTCCATTGGAAGAACGCGTGGACGACTTGTTTTCACGCCTGACCCTCGAGGAAAAAGTTGCGCTCCTGCACGGCTGCGGCGGCATGGGTTATGGAAACATTCCGCGCATCGGTCTGCCGGTGATTTTGACTACGGACGGTCCGCAAGGCGTCCGGATGGACACGGGAACCGCTACGGCTTTTCCCTGCGGGCTGGCCATGGCCGCTACGTGGGACCCGAATTTGGTCCAGGAGGCCGGCGCCGCCATGGGCGATGAATGCCGCGCGCTCAACCGCCGTATCTACCTTGCGCCCGGGCTCGATATCATGCGCACGCCCCTGGGCGGGCGGAATTTCGAGTATATGGGCGAGGACCCATTTCTCGCCGGAAAAACCGCGGCTACTTACATTCGCGGCGTTCAATCTCAGGGCGTGGCGGCTTGCGTCAAGCATTGGGATTTGAATGAGCAGGAGCACTGGCGAACGACCATCAATGTGGAATGCAGTGATCGGGCATTGCATGAAATCTACGGTCCGGCCTTTGAAACGGCCGTTCGCGAAGGACACGTTTGGGCGGTCATGGATGCCTACAATCGTTTCCGCGGCGATTTTTGCACGGCTTCTAAATATTTAAACCGGCGAGTGCTTGAAGACGAATACGGATTTGACGGCGCGGTCATTTCGGATTGGGGCGCGTGGCACGATGATAAACTGGCCATTGAAGGCGGTTGCACTATCGAAATGCCGAGTAAAAAGGATGCCGAGGCCGATGCCCTCCTCGCCAATCGCATCGCCGGTGGCGAAATCCCGCAAGCAGACGTGGATGAGGCTGTCCGGCGAAATCTCCGTTTGTTATTTCGCGTGGGCGCGTTTGATGCCTGGACCAACGGAACGCTCAACACCATGGCACATCAGGAATTGTCTCGCCAGGCCGCAACAGAATCCATTGTTCTCCTGAAGAACCACCGGCATCTCCTGCCGCTGAATATCGAATACATCAAAAAAATCGCGGTCATCGGCCCTAACGCAGACCAATATCAGACCATGGCCGACGGGTCGGGCCTGGCCTTGCGCGGTGGTTCCGGCGCGACGCGGCCGCCATACGAGGTGACTCCGCTGGCTGCGCTTAGAAAGCGGTTCGGAGACAAGGTGATATACGTGCAGGGCTTTCCATTTGAGCCAAATACGCGAGATACCGGCTCAGTTGCTGACGCCATTGCCGCCGCTCGAAGCGCGGATGTGGTCATCTTTTTCGGCGGGACCGATCACACGTATGACCGCGAGGCGCTGGGTTGGGGCAATGTGCCGGGCGCGGACAAACCGAATCTCCAACTCAAAGGGCCGCAGGCCGATTTGATCCGAAAACTCGCCGCAGTGAATCCTAATATCATCATGGTCCTGATTAACGGCGCGCCGGTCTCCGTTGAACAATGGTATAAACAGGTTCCGGCCATCCTGGAAGCGTGGTATGGCGGTATGGAAGCCGGAGACGCCATTGCCGACGTATTGTTCGGCGAAGCGAATCCATCCGGAAAGCTGCCCTGCACTTTCGGGAAACATTTGAATGACTGGCTGTGCCACAAACTGGGCACAAATTCATTTCCCGGCACCGGCAATAACGGCGTCGTCAATTATCTCGACGATATCTGGGTGGGTTATCGCTATTACGATCACGCCGGCATCGAGCCCCGCTTTCCGTTTGGCTACGGATTGAGTTACACGACGTTTAAATACGGAAAAATGAGACTATCCACGCGGAAATTGGCCGGGGACGATGTGCTGACGGTCTCCATACCGATTTCCAACACCGGCAACCGGGCGGGCGCCGAGGTTGCGGAGTTATACATCCAAGAAAACCATCCGGTGACGCCCCGGCCGCCGCAGGAACTCAAAGGGTTTTCTAAGGTCTTTCTTTTGCCCGGCGAGACCAAAATCGCGTCGTTTGAAATCCATCGCCGGGATCTGTCGTTTTGGGACGATACGACTCATGGCTGGAGGGCGACGCCCGGGAAATTCGAAGTTCGCATCGGCGCGTCCTCGCGAGACATCAGGGCGAAAGCGGGATTTAGGCTGGTTGATTAGTGCGTTGAAGAAAAATCGTCGGCCATGCGCTTGCGCATTTATATGCGTAGCAGCCGACGTGAGGAGGCTCAAAATAAAAAGTTTTACGGGATTCTTCAGCCTGGATTTGGACTCACATTGTGTCCATGAATCGTTCGGTTCGCGCTTGCGTTTTGGACTGCGGTAGTCTTCTACCGCTTTTCGACCGATGTAATACTAACACAGTCGAAGCCCATTGCGTCTATCAATCAACGCCGTCAGAAAAGCGCCAGAAGACTGGCGCACTCCAAGACCTTCGGTCGTTCGAAAGGTTCACGCAACGGCAGCTATTGTCCCGCCTGTTCCAACGCATTCAGAACCTTCCGAGAATATGAAGACGGTAACTCCAGCGGGTCCGGCTGCGGCACGACAATGGCCGGCGCTTCGGGATTTTTGGGGAAGACCAAAACCAGCGGCACCCCTGCTCCACCGTACTTCGAAATCTCATCGGTCATTTGCTGCGGCGTGCGGGTGTAGTCTCCCAGAAGCGCCGTGGCATCAAGTTCCTGAATTGCGTCAACAACGGCTTTAGTTTCGAGGGCCGGTTTGACAATGGCATTGCACGTCACACACCACGTGGCAGTGAAATCCACGAGCACCGGTTTTCCGTCCGCACGCGCTTGCGTCACCGCCTCCGGCGTCCAGGGCTTCCACGCAACGCCGTTCGCCGATGTATCTATCAACGAATTGCCGGCAGTATTCTCCGCCGCCATCTCGCGCCAGTGCAAGTGGTCATCGAGCGCATAGGCATAACCTCCGATCAACAGGAGCACAGTTACCGCCAGTCCAATGCCGCGTCCATGGCTTCCACGCTGGACAAATTCGCCAAAGATCCACGCGGCAAACGCGACAATCACCAGGAAAATTCCCAGCCAAAGAACTCTGGAGCCGTAATCACTGGAGGCGACGTTAAATAGCCATACCACCGTCATCAGCATGGGGAATCCCATGGCCATTTTGAATTTTTCCATCCATGGCCCCGGTTTGGGCAGGAATTTCAACAACGAGGGATTGCAGCTTAGCAAAACATAAGGAGCTGCGAGGCCAATACCTACGAACAACAAAATCAGAAAAATGATCGCGGCACTTTGGGTAAACGCAAAACCCAGCGCCCCGGCAAGAAACGCGGCAGTGCACGGCGTGGCGAGTGCGGTCGCCAGGAAACCATTGAAAAATGCCCCAGGCGCGCCGTGTTTGGAGGCAAGCTCGCCCGCCGCGTTCATGACTCTTCCACCCGGCGTAATTTCGAAAATCCCGAATAGATTCAGCGCAACGAGCATAACCAGGGTTGTCAGGCAGACGACAAATACTGGACTGCCAAACTGCATACCCCACCCTATGTGGCGGCCTCCCGCTTTCAGCCCGATAAAAACGGCCGCCAAAACAGAAAATGAAGCCGATACACCAAGAGCGTAAATGAATCCAAGATTCCGCACCCGGCGTGGTTCACTGCGTGCTTCGCTGACAAAGCCAAGAATTTTCAATGCGATGACCGGCAGCACACAGGGCATGACGTTTAAAATGAGACCACCGACAAATGCCTCAAGCAGCTTCAAAGCCAGAGATTGTGCTGGAGATGTCGTAACGGCTTTGTTTGTGGAGGCGGGCCCTAAAGCAGCAACCGCATTCGTTTGCGCCGATGCCGAAATTGCTCCGTCCCGAAAGGGATCATGAACTGATGGCGCGTGATCCTCAATGGGCATTGATAGTGCAAAGCCATTTCGTGATCCGTTATTTCCCGTAGTGACGATGACGCCGGAAATGTCGTTTGGCCAATCACCGGAAAAGTTCTTCACCGCCTTCTGAACGCGGACATTTACGGTGCAGGCCGAAAGTACTTTAGTTGCGGGCTGAATTTCATAATTGTCGCTGGCGTCGGGATAGAAATCCACATCGGCCAGCGGCGCGGCAGAAGCCGCAGGAACTCCCAACCACCACACGATGGTCAATGACCGCGTGTCATTGCTGGCTGGCCCGTTCCACCATGCCTCGCTGGAAAATCCGAAGCCATTGGCCTGTGGCACCTTGGTTTTCCACGAATCAATCCGGGCCGCATTAGCCGACGTTTCGGTTTCACTGCCAATGTTTAGCGTCGTCTGGACGGATGTCTGTACCGGAATACAGACTTCCTTGCATTCGAGCCACGTGACTTCGGCATTCAGGGTGAGTTGGCCGGGCGGAACATGGGCCCCGATTTTCAGTGGCACCAAAAGCATCGTTTCATTGGTGTATCCATACGTGGTGACTTCAATGGGCGGAAATTTGTAGGGAAGCGGCCATTGGATGTCTCCGGCGGTGATTCCAGTCGGCAAATGCCAGGAAATGGCCGTGGGCATGCCGGCCTCGCCGGAATTTTTCCAATACGTATGCCAATCCGGGTCCATTTTCAAATCCACGCCGGCCCAGACGGTATCGCCGGGTTTAGCGGTATCATCAGACAAAACGAGGGTTGCCTGCGTATGCGCGGCGTGGACGGTCAAGGCCGCGAGGCAAAACACCAGGGAAAGCAGTCCTCGGAGAAGTCGCATACCGATTAGATGCCACAATTCAACGAACGTTTGAAATCATTTTTGCAGATTTTCATCGCGCTATGCGCCGTGCAGCGGGTCGCGGCCTTTAGGCCGCTTGAACGTTCCTACGCCAAAGGCACGCCGAAACAGTCCCACCTCGCCCCAGACCGCGCTCCGATGGCCGTTCATGGGGAGCTTCGACCTCTCAAATTGGACGCGCATCGGGCCATGAACCCTCGCCACTGCGCTTGCGTCCTCCAATGCGTAGGAGCCGACGTAAGGAGGCTCTGACTAAACCGGTTCATCGAAAGATCTTAGACCAATTTGTCCTTTTACCGGCTTTCGAGCCAGCGCTTGATCATAAGGCAATCTGCGGCGATGCTCCAGGCGCCGGATGGCCGCGAGCACAGCCGTCGGTTGAACTTTACACTCCTCTTCATCGCCGGCTTTTCCGCCGCCGCGCTTCTGCTCAATGGGCTTTACGGCATCCACAAGAACGACGCAACGCCCTCGTGGTGCTTCTGGTCGTGCGCGATTACCGCGGTGTTATGGCTGGGATTTGATTATTTGGAGGGTTCACCGGGCAATCGCATCGCTCGGCCGTTTCGTATCACCGGCCAAAATGTTTTGCTGGCCTATTTACTTTCACAGTTGATTCCGAACCCGCTTCATTTAGGTGGATTTGCGGAGGCCAGGCTTTGGTCTGAGGTGCTGTGTTCTTTGATTTGGGCAGCGCTCGTGCTCGCGATGTCTGCTGGGCTGAACAGTGTGGGATTTCGATTGAGGATTTGAATGGAGAGCGCATGCGCCTCGCGTGTGCTCGACGGCCCCCCGCCGTCGGAACACAGGGCGCGTGGGGCGCGTGCGCTCCCCAAAAATGTCTTGGTAAAGGCTCCTGAAAATGCGATTTTTTGGGTTTACATGAAAGTCACATTAAACTGGCTCAAGCAATATGCCGATTTCAATTGGTCGGCGGAAGAAACCGTGGAACGGTTGACCATGCTGGGCCTTGAAGTCGAGGGCGTGCGGAAGATCGGCGGCGAGTTTGAAGGCATTGTGGTGGCCCAAATTCTCACTCGCGACCCCGTCCCAGGCTCGGACAAGCTCTCAGTCTGCAAAGTCAATGATGGCACAAAGGAACGCATCATTATCTGCGGCGCGCAAAATCATAAGCCGGGTGATAAAGTCCCGCTGATTTTGCCGAACTTCGCGCTGCCGATGAAACCGGGCGATAAAGAACCGTTCGTCATCAAGGAACGAAAAGTTTTCGGGATTACCAGCCAGGGAATGATGTGCTCGCCTCAGGAGCTTGGCCTGCCGGACCAGGTTGACGGCCTTTTAATTTTGCCTGCCGAAGCAAAGATAGGGCAGCCCTTCTCGGAATATCTCGGTCGCACCGGCAGCGATGTCGTTTTCGACCTGGAGATCACACCCAACCGCCCCGACTTGAACAGTCTCATCGGCATCGCCCGCGAAATTGCGGCCGTCGCCGGAACGCCGCTGAAGCTCCCCGAACAGAGCCGCGACCGTGAGGGAGCGACCAGCAATCGCCCGGATTCGCCAAAGGCTGCCCCGGAAAAGCAGGCCATCAATTTGGTCGCCGTAAGAATTGAAGATCCAGCACTATGCCCCCGCTACACCGCGCGAGTCATTCATGGGGTCAAAATCGGCCCCAGCCCGGCGTGGCTCCGGGAACCGCTGGAAAAAGCGGGCATTCGGAGCATCAACAACGTCGTGGATGTGACGAATTACGTCCTCCTTGAAACCGGCCAGCCATTGCACGCCTTCGATTATCACTTCATTGCCAAAGGCGGCGACGGAAAACCGACGATTGTCGTCCGGCACGCGAAAGAGAATGAAAAGTTCAAAACGCTGGATGGCATCGAACGAACGCTGACCAACGAAATGCTTTTGATTGCCGACGAGCAAAAGGGCATCGCCCTGGCCGGCGTCATGGGCGGGACCAATACAGAAATCAATGAAAGCACCAAAGACGTTTTAATTGAGAGCGCGTATTTTGCCCCGACCAATATCCGCCGCACCAGCAAAACGCTCGGGCTGCGAACGGAATCCAGCTACCGCTTCGAACGCGGCGCTGATATTGGCATTTGCGACTGGGCCAGCCTGCGCGCGGCGGAATTGATTCTGGCCACCGCCGGCGGCGAATTGGCCGTGGGCGTCGTGGACGTTTATCCGGTGGAATTTAAACCGAAAGAAATAGAATTTCATTTCCAAAGAACTACCGCGCTGCTGGGCGTTACGATTTCGCATCTCGACCAGATTTCTTATCTGACAAATCTGGGTCTCACTGTCGTCGAACAAACGCCGGGCGTCTGCACCTTTCGCATCCCGACTTTTCGCGTGGATTTGAAACGTGACGTGGATTTGATCGAAGAAATCGGCCGGCTTTATGGAATTGATAAAATTCCGGCCACATCGCCCAGGAACGCGATTGGCTCAAATGCTTTTGACGCGATCTACGACCAAATCGCGGAAGCGCGCCGCATTTTGACCGGGCTTGGAATGAACGAGGCGCAGGGCCAGACCCTCATCGCCCGCGAAGAATGCCGGGTGAAACAAGAGGAACAGGCCCCGCTTGCCAATCCCCTAAGCTCGGACATGGACGTCCTGCGCCCCACCCTGCTGCCCGGCCTAATCCATTCTTTGCGACACAATATCAGCCGCAAAAATTACGACGTGGCCCTGTTCGAAATTGGCCATGTTTTTAAGAGGCCAGACAATTCGGAAGAAACGCATCTGGCCGTGGCTATCACCGGCCGCCGCGCCTTATCCTTTTGGGCCGGGAGCGAGCGCGATGCGAAGTTCGACGTTTTTGATCTCAAGGGCGTGATTGAGGAATTTCTGGAACAATTCAGCGTACGCGGCGTTGTGTTTGCGAAGCAGCCCGCGAGTACCGAATTATTTCTTGAATCGGCCACGATTTCCCTTGGCGGACGGCTGCCGCTGGGAGAAATCGGCCAATTGGTGCCAGGTCTCGCCCGGAAATACGATCTGCGCGACGCGGTCTTTTTGGCCGAACTGAATTTGAGCCAACTCATCGCCCGAAGAAACCCCGCAAAATCGTTTAAGCCGCTCCCGCAATTCCCCTCAATCCGGCGTGACGCGGCAATTTTAGTGCCCGAATTGACCACACACGACTTGGTTTTAAACGCCGTAAAACAAGCCAAGCCGGCTCACCTGGAAAGTGTCGAGTTGTTCGACGTCTTCCGTGGCAAAAACGTCCCTGAAGGCCAAAAGAGCATGGCCTACGCCTTCACCTATCGTTCCCCGGAAAAGACCTTGACTGATACCGAGGTAAACGCCTCGCACGCCAAAGTCCTGGAAGCGTTTAAGACGGAATTGAAAGCCGTGGTGCGGGAATAAATTAGTGGCACAGCGCGGCAAAACCGTAACCAAAGGAGCGCGGACAGCTTTGTCCGCGCGAACATGGCACAAGAGGGAACACAGCAGTAGTGTTATCCTGTGAATCCTGTTCATCTTGCTACATGCTGTTACCTTGACAATAAGAGTACCTTCTGGGACGATGGCACCGTCCGATATCGTGACGATTCAGTTAAAGGGCCAAGGCGGCGCAAGGTCGCCGGGGGCGAAACCTTGCAACATATTCAGGCAGATAAATAGTATGAAAACCATCTGGATTTGCATGGCCCTGGGCGTGCTTTTTGTTGCCTCGCCGAAACTGCGGGCGCAATACACGCTGCAATATTCCACCAACGGGACCGAAATCACCCTGGAAAGCTTTTCCGGCACGCCCGTCAATGTGGCTATTCCAAACGGCGTTACCAGTATCGGACAGGGCGCATTCGACGGTTGCACCAGCCTGATCAGTATCATGATTCCCGACACCGTCAACACCATCGGAATTTCGGCTTTCCAATTCTGCACCAGCCTGACCGGCATCACGATCCCAAACAGCGTCACGAACCTCGGCGCTCAAGCCTTCTACCTTTGCTCCGATCTGGCGAGCGTTACCATCGGCAGCGGCGTCACCAGCCTCGGAATATATACTTTCGCCAACTGCCCCAGTCTGGCCGGCATCACCATCCCCGCCAATGTCACCAACATGGAATCCCGGGCATTTATTGACTGTTCCAGTTTGACTAACATTTTTTTCGAAGGCAACGCGCCCGGCGGTGTGGACTTAACTGTCTTTACCGCCGACCCGACAAATTTAACCGCATATTATCTGCCCGGGACCACGGGTTGGGCGAATTTTTCCGCCTTTACAGGCATTCCGGCGGCGCTCCTTTACACGCTGTACTATTCCACCAACGGCAGCGCCATTACTCTCGAAGGCTATACCGGCACGCCCTTGAATCTGATTATCCCCAACGGCGTCACCGCCATCGCCAGCGGCGCGTTTACGAATTGCTCCAGCCTGATCAGTGTCACCCTGCCCGGCAGCGTGACCAACCTCGGGGATTATGCGTTCAGTGCGTGCACCAATCTGACCAGCGTCTATTTCGCAAGCAATGCCCCGAGCGTTGACTCGACCGTGTTTGCCGGGGATCCCGCCGGCCTGGCAGTCTATTATCTCTACGGGACCACGGGTTGGAATGCCTTCGCCGCCGATTGCGGCGTCGCGCTTTTCACCATCAATGGCTTTGCCGGTTCGCCCGGGAACGTGACTATTCCGAACTTCGTCACTGGCATCGGACAGGGCGCTTTTTCGGACTGTGTGACCCTGACCAGCGTCACCATCCCCAACAGCATCACCAATATCGGAGATTCTGCGTTCAGTTATTGCGCCGGTCTGACCAGCGTTTATTTCGAAAGCAATGCGCCCAGCGTGGATTCGACTGTCTTTGCCGACGACGCGGCAAATCTGACTGTCTATTACCTTTATGGGACAACGGGATGGGGTCCGTTCGCAACCAATTCAGGCATCGCATTTTTCACGATCAATGGCTTTACCGGTTCGCCCGGGAACGTGACTATTCCGAACTTCGTCACTGGCATCGGACAGGGCGCTTTTTCGGACTGTCTGACCCTGACCAGCGTCACGATCGGCAATGAGGTCACCAGCATCGGCAACGACGCATTCCAGGGCTGCTTCGACCTAAACAGTGCCAACCTCGGCAGCAGTGTCACCAGCATCGGAGCCGATGCGTTCGCCCAAGGCGGCATGAACTCCATCATTATTCCCAATAGCGTCACGAACATCGGCGCGGGCGCGTTTTCAGACACGGCGCTGCAAAGCGTCAGCCTCGGCGACAGCGTTATCAGCATCGGAGCCGGTGCGTTTGAAGCAGACTTTGGCCTAACCGGCATCACTGTACCCAACACCGTGACCACCATCGGAAATGGCGCGTTCGAAGACGATTACGGCCTGAGCGGCGTTACGATCGGCAACAGCGTTACCAGCCTTGGCGATGATGCCTTTGAGAATTGCCGCGCCCTGGCCCTTGTTTTTCTCGAAGGCAACGCTCCGATTGCGGACCCGACTGTATTTAACGGCGCCGCAGCAAATTTGACCGCGTACTATTTGTATGGGACGACAGGTTGGAACGCGTTTTCCGCCGATACGGGCATCACGGCTCTACTGCTGAATCCCCCGATTTCGACCTCAACGAATTTCGGCGTGCGGAATAAACAATTTGGTTTCACGATCACCGCGCCCACCAATACGACCGTCGTGGTGGAAGGCTGCACCAACCTGCTGAATCCGGCCTGGACACCTGTCCAAACCAACACCCTGGCGGCGGGTTCAACTAATTTCAGCGACGCGTCGTGGACCAACTCGCGGGCCCGGTATTATCGCGTGGAATATTCTTTGCCATAGCATCAGTTTGAATTAAACTCAATCTAAACCCAGCCCAGGCAGAGATGGGAAAGATGCTTCCACTAATTTTTGTTTTCGCGGTCCTGCCGCTCGGGGTATCGCGCGCCGGCGGATTGTTCACCGTCAACACGACCGCCGACGAA
>JASHPN010000274.1 GCA_030038175.1 Verrucomicrobiia bacterium | reverse complement strand
CGGATCGCCGTTTTGGGCAGCTTGTCTTCGGTCATGTCCGGGCCATAGACGACGACGCGCGCGTCCAGCGCGAGCAAGCGTTCCGGGGACGCGAGCAGCGGATTGATGTCAATTTCGGAAATCCATCGTTGCTCGACGACCAACTGGCTGAAGCGCACCAGCAGTTCTTCGAGCGCGGCCAGGTTGACGGAGGCGCGTCCGCGCACGCCTTTGAGCGCCGCGTAAATTTTCGTCCGCTCCATCATGCGCCGCGCCAGGGTGACGTTGAGCGGGGGCAAAGCCAGTGCCCGGTCTTTGAAGACTTCCACCAATTGTCCGCCAGTGCCAAAGAGCAGCACAGGTCCGAATTGGGGGTCAACGCTGCTGCCTAAAATAATCTCGTACCCATCGCCAAGCTTTACCATGGGCTGAACGGTTACGCCCAGAAAATGTTGCGCGCCTGCTTTTTCCTTCAACACTTTGGCAATGGTTTTCCATGCCGTTTTCACCGCAGCCGCCGTCCGCAGGTTCAATTGGACGCCACCCACGTCAGTTTTGTGCGTAATGGTTTCTGAATAGAGTTTCAGCACGACCGGATAGCCGATCATTTCCGCCAGGCTCACGGCCTCTGCTTCGGTCCTGGCCACGTGCGTTTCCACTGTGGGTATTCCATACGCCGCGAGAAGTTTTTTCGATTCGAATTCCGTCAGGATTGTCCGGCCCGATTTGCGGACGTTTTGGATCAACGCTTCCACGTCCGCCTGCGCGGTTTCGCTGCTATGATATTCAGAGAGCAGTCCCGGCGTTTCATAAAGCGCCTTGAGGTTCTGGCTGTAGCGCCACATGTATTGGAACGCTCGCGCCGCCGTGTCCGGATAATCGTAAGTGGGAATTCCTGAAGCATTTAAAATATCTTCACCCGCTGCCACTTCAACACCACCCATCCAACTAGCGAGAATTGGCTTGCCATCCAATTTCGCAAAAGGCTTGATTTGCTCCGCCGTCCTCGTCGGGTCGGTCATTGCTTGGGGCGTAAGGATGACGAGCACTCCATCACAATTCGGGTCTTTCGCCGCAATATCAATGGCCTTGGCATACTTTTCCGGCGCGGCGTCGCCGAGTATATCCACGGGATTGTTGCGGCTCCAATGCGGCGGGAGCAATTCGTTGTAAGCCTTGAAGGTTTCAGGCGAAAGCACCGTCAATTGTCCGCCGCTGCCCACCAGCATGTCCGTGGCCAGCACGCCGGGACCGCCCGCATTGGTGATAATCGTCAAATTCGGGCCTTTGGGACGCGGCTGTTTGCCCAGGACTTCGGCCATGTGAAAGAGTTCCGCGATCGTGCTGACACGCAAAACCCCGGCGCGTCTAAACGCGGCTTCCAGAACTTCGTCGCTGCCGGTCAATGAGCCCGTATGCGATGCTGCGGCTTTGGCCGCCTGTTCGGTGCGACCGGGTTTGATGACGATAATGGGTTTGGTGAGGGCGACCTCACGCGCGGCGGAAAGAAACGCCCGCGCATCGCCAATCGTTTCCATGTAAATGACGATGCTTTTGGTATCCGGGTCGTCGCCAAGATGATAAATCAAATCGCCCCAGCTCACATCGAGCATCGAGCCAAGCGAGGCAAAAAGGCTGAAACCAACATTCTCTTTGAGGCTCCAATCAAGGACCGCCGCGCACAGCGCGCCGCTCTGGCTTAGAAATCCAACACCGCCTGGACGCGCAATCGTCGTGGCGAAAGTGGCATTTAACCCAAGCCGGGGAACCATCACCCCTAGGCAATTCGGGCCGACGATTCTCATTCCCGCGCCCCGCGCTTGGGAAAGAATGTCCTGCTCCAGTTTCACGCCTTCCGACCCGATTTCCTTGAAGCCGGCGGAAATAACAATGGCCCCGCGCACACCCGCTTGCGCGCATTCGTGGATGATGCCCGGGACCGTTTTGGCCGGCGTACAAATCACCGCCAGATCCACTCGTTCCGGCACGGCGGCGATGTTGGGACACGCCTTGACGCAGAGCACTGACGGACGTTTGGGATTGACCGGATAAACGACACCATCAAATCCCCCGCGACCAAGATTTTGAAAAACAGTCCGTCCCACCGAATTGGGATTTTCCGTTGCGCCAATGACAGCAACTACTTTCGGCGCGAGAATGGAGTTCAGGGGTTGCCGCTGCCGCGCGCGCAAAATGTCGTGCGCCGATTCGGCGCCTTGCGGTGGGGTTGGTTTCTGCATGGAGGGTTGATGACTTTCAATTGTTTTCACGATTGCAACAAAAATTAAGATGTTCTACTGCAATTAGTATGCGGCAAAGATTTTGATGCGCTCCACGCCGGTTGGCAAAAGGTTGCTATTTTTTGCAGCGAAAACCACCGGGTTTCGTTAACCCAAATGTCGCAGAATCTGGTATGTGAAAAATGAGGCGACATATGCAAGTCCAGTCATGTAGGCAATTTGGAACAACGGCCACTTCCAACTGTTCGTCTCCCGGCGGACGACTGCCGTGGTGGAAAGACATTGCGCCGCCAAAATATAAAACACCAGCAGGCTCATGCACGTAGCCGTGTCGAACATCAGTGTGCCATCGGACCGCGTTGCGTGCCGTAGCGAATCGTAAAGTGAACCGCGATTATGTTCCGCCGCGTCCTCGCCGACGCCATAAACGATGGCCAGTGTGGAGACAATTACTTCACGCGCCGCAAACGAGCTGAAAATGCCGATGCCAATCTGCCAGTCAAAGCCCAGCGGTTTAATCACAGGTTCAATCGTGCGGCCAACCTTTCCGGCAAAGGAATTCTGCAATGAGGATTGCTGCGTCAACCGGTCCGCCGTTTCGCGAAGTTCATCGGCCTTTTGTGTGTCACCGGCCTTATCCATTTGCGCCGCTTGTTGAGTCATCGCCACGGCGGCAGCCGGCGGCGCGGATTTGGGATAATATGACAGCGCCCAAAGAATGATCGAAATGGTCAGAATAATGGTGCCCGCCTGTTTCACGAAAATTTTCGCGCGATCAAACGTGTGCAGGAGCGCCGTGCGCAATCCAGGAATCCGGTACTGTGGCAGTTCAATCATCAACGGCTTGCTCCCGCCCGGCAAAATCGTCCGGCGAAATACCAGCGCCATGCACAAAGCCACAGCAATGCCCGCCGTATAAGCTCCTGTGAAAATCAGCGCCGCTTTCCATGGCGAATGAGGAAAGATGAGCGCAGTAACCATTGCGTAAATGGGCATTCGCGCCGGACAGGTCATCAGGGGCGTGATTAAAATAGTGACCAGTCGGTCGCGCGGATTTTCGATAACGCGCGCGGACATGACCGCAGGAATCGCGCACGCGTGCGCCGACAGCATTGGCACAAACGCTTTGCCTGGCAGCCCGAAGCGCCGCATAATTTTGTCCATCACAAATGCCGCCCGTGCCAGATAACCGGTGTCTTCAATCAATGATAATGTGAAAAATAAAATGCAAATCTGTGGTAAAAAAACCAGGATGCCGCCCACCCCGCCGATAACGCCGTTCACGAGTAGGCTTTGTAAACCGCCTGCGGGAACTTTCGCCGCTACCACGCCGCCAATGGTTGCAAACAGGTGGTCAATCAGGTCCATGGGAATCTTCGCCACCCAAAATATCAACGCAAACAATGAGAGCATCACCGCAAGAAACACCGCCACGCCCGCGACCGGATGTGTAAAGATGCCATCCAGCTTGTCCGTCCATACCGAGCGGCGCACCGCCCGTCCGTCCGTGACCTTGCTGCAAATTTTTTCCGTCCACTCGTAACGCGCCTGGAAGGCACAGCCAGAGCACCCGGCGCACGCCGGCTTGGAATGGCCCACGGCCTCCACCGGGGCGATTCCAGCAAGTCGCGCAATTTCTTTTTTCAAATCGCAAATGCCGGTGCCGTCCCGCGCGGAAATCGGTACGACGATGCAACCCAGTTCCTGTCGCAACTGCGCCACATCAATTCGGATGCCGTCGCGCCGCGCCATGTCCATCATGTTTAACGCCACGATAATAGGGCGCTCCAATTCAAGCACTTGGCTGACCAGGAATAAATTGCGTTCCAGATTTGTCGCATCCACCACCACCAGGGCAGCATCCGGCAACGCCCTCCCGACTAGGCGGCCTCGCAAGGCATCGCTGGCAATTTTTTCTTCGGGTGAACTGCTTTCGAGGCTATATAACCCGGGTAAATCAACGATAGAAATTTCCTCGATACCCAGGCGCATGGAGCCGGTTTTGCATTCCACCGTCGTGCCGGGAAAGTTCGCCGTCTTGGCGCGCAATCCCGTCAGCACGTTAAACAAAGTCGTTTTGCCCGCGTTTGGATTTCCCGCCAGCGCGAGCGTAAACGGGTGGGTTCGACGGGGTCGCTTTGAATTCATCACGGGGAGATTTAAGTGCGGTATCATTGGGAAGGATTTTCCTGGTTCAATTTGCAATCGTCCGGTGCGCAAATTTCCACACGCACTCGCGTGGCCAGCGTTCCCGCCAGACCCAGGCGGGTACCGAATATTTTAAGAATGAACGGGTCGCCGCCGCGGACCACTTCCACTCGGCGACCAGGACAAACGCCGAGCGTTTTTAAACGCGCCGTTTCTTCGTCATCAGTATCCACCTCGCGTACAATCCCGCACTGTCCTAGCGACAAGTCGTCGAGCCGGACAATATCACCGGGAACTGGTTTTATGGTTGTCACGAGTATGTGAACAACCTACTAATTCCCGGAAATTCTTCCCCCCATGGTTTGCTCAACTCCAACCCTAAATTGCTATTACATGAGCAAACTCCGGTTCGCGATGTTTTGGGGTTTTGGTTAAAACAACTTACGGTG
This sequence comes from Verrucomicrobiia bacterium, assembly GCA_030038175.1. Taxonomy (GTDB): domain Bacteria; phylum Verrucomicrobiota; class Verrucomicrobiia; order Limisphaerales; family UBA11358; genus UBA11358. The sequence continues at coordinate 18,963 of JASHPN010000274.1, read as the reverse complement.
AACAATTGCCAAAGTTTGTTTAATACTTTCATCCCGCTCGGGTTCTAATTAGTTGGATGATCATAAAAATCCAACGAAAATCTCATTACGCCGCCTTCACGCTCATTGAACTATTGGTCGTCATTGCCGTGATTGTCATTGTCTCGGCGCTGCTGTTTCCAGCGCTTTTAAGGAGCCGGGAAGAGGCGCAAAGCACATCGTGCAAAAACCATCTGCATCAAATCGGCTTGGCCCTGCAAATGTATGTCCAGGACAATGGCTGGTATCCGCCGCTGGCCGAACGTGGCTCCCCATTATTATGCTTTGACCGGCTGCTTCCTTATTATCCGTTAAACTGGACGAATACCTCTTGGAACTGTCCCACTTATCTCGCCAATAATGGAATTGTTTCCCAAGACCTGGTCTCAAACACATCTAGTGGCATCAGCTACGCATACAATTGGTGGGGCATTGTTCATGGCTGGCCCGGCTGTCCAAAAGCGATTTTCCAATTGCAACTGGGCCTGGGTCATTTGCCGAAAAACAGCAGAAAGGAACTCGCGGTCGTGTCGCCGAGCGAAATGTATGCTGTTCCAGACGCCCGTTCTGAAGTTGTCAGCAATGGAATAGCCGGGGATATAAAAACGGACCCCTGGTCTTATAGTGCGGTGGGTTTGAGCGAAGCCCCTCCTCCCCACGCTCAAGGCTACAATATCCTGTTCTGTGACGGCCATGTCACCTTGGTAAAACGCCGCGATTATTTGTATCCGCCGCGCACCGCCGCCAACTGGAACTGTGACAATCAGCCGCATCCTGAATTATGGGCGCCGGTGAGTATGTGGGCGGTGCAAAATTAAGCGAATGATGAAAATTGTTTGTCACCTCCCGGCCCGTTTTGAACGCTAATAATGCGAAATGATGATGAGCAAAAACATGCCCATGGCCGCGAATGACGATGCAGAACTGGTATGCGAAAGTCTGGCCGGGAATCGCGATGCGTTTGAACAGATTGTGGAACGGCATCAATCTCTCATTTGTTCGCTGGCGTATTCGGCCACCGGCAGCCTGAGCCAGAGCGAGGATATCGCACAGGAAACTTTTATTACAGCCTGGAAAGATTTGTCCACTCTTCGCGAGCCAGCCAAATTGCGCCCGTGGTTATGTAGCATCGTGCGCTGCCTGATTTGGAAAAATTTCCAGCGACGGCAGCGCGAGCCGATCCACCGTGCCGAACCGTTGGATGAGATTTCCACCGTGATTTCGACGGAACCTTTGCCGGTCGAACAGACCATCAGCCGCGAGGAGGAAAACATTCTTTGGCGTTCACTGGAGCGCATTCCTGAAATTTACCGCGAGCCGCTCGTTTTGTATTACCGCGAGCATCAATCTATCAAATCTGTCGCGACGGATTTGGAATTGAGCGAGGACGCGGTGAAACAGCGCCTCTCGCGCGGTCGGAAATTGTTGCAGGAGCAGGTGCTGGCGTTTGTGGAAGGGACGCTGGAACGGACAAATCCCGGCAAGTCGTTTACGCTCGGCGTCATCGCGGCCCTGCCGTTCCTGGCCACCAGCGCCAAAGCCGCCACTGCAAGCGCAACAGCCACAAAAGGCGGCACCACCCTCAAATTATTGCTTATGACAAAAACCACCAAAACAATCATCGGCGCGGCGATTGTTCTTGCCGCGTTAACCACTACGCCCGTTGCCATTCATTATTATTGGGTCAACGCATCAAAAATCACGAGCATTCATATCCACGGAGAGATATGCGCCTATCCCGTTGACAATTTTGGCGGCATTGCTCCAAACCAGGATTTTGTTTCCATTGACCTGTGGAAAGAGTTTGGCGCCAACGGAAAATGGCGCGTCGAAAAGCCTGGGCGCGTGGCCGTGATGGACGGCCAATCCACCGTGCTCTACATCAAGCCCGCCAATTTAGGTGTCAAAGTGCCAGGGCCGTCGCCGAGCGCGTTTGACACGGACTGGCTCCAAAGAATGGCAAATTTCAGCGGCAACCTCACGAACTTGATTCGGAATGCCCGCAGAAACCGATGGAATGTGGAGAGAACCAATAGCATGGGAGAATCAGTCGTAATCATTCGCACCAAATTTAACGCGCCCGCCAATGATTATGGCAGGAATACGTTCATAGATGCTTCGGACACGCGCCAAGTCTATCGTTTTGACGCCCGAACGAAGCGGCTGAAGTCCGCCGAGATTTACGTGCTGGACGGGACCTCCGACGAATTGATTTTTAGAACCGATGAAATTGCCTACAACCAGGCTACCAATGCCCTCATGTATCACCTCGATTTGCCCGCGGACGTATGCTGGTATCAGGAACCGCAAAAATTGCCCGACAATCAGAAATACGCTTCCATGACCGCGCCAGAAGCGGTGGCGGCGTTCTTTGAGGCTTGCAGCAATCGGGATTGGGACGAGGCGGCAAAATTCGATTCACCCATCACGCCGCGCGATAAAGAGTATCTGGGTGGCCTGCAACTCGTCAGCCTGGGGCAACCCATCGCTTCCAAGAGTTACGCTGGCGTGTTTGTTCCTTATGAAATCAAATTGCAGGAAACCTGGTTCATCCGCGTTTCAAATGTCAATCCTGCCAAACGATGGGTGTTGCTGGGGACTTGTGACGACCAACTGCGCCCTGCGGATGATTTCAAATGGTCCGGCACGCCCGAAATCCTCACCAACAACGATGTCTATGCCCAAATGTCAGCCGTGGACGCGGTGAAAGCCTACTTCGACGCCCAAGCTAGGCTGGATTGGGTCGAGATGCGCAAATTCACTTCGCAATATGACGTGGACACCACCAGGAGCCAGGCCGAAGCAGCGCAAAAAACAGGCATAGACCCCGCCACAACGATGCCCATCTTTCAATCCGGCCAGGCCTTTTGGTCGGACAAGGAATCCGCTTGGTTCGTCAAATGCCAGGTCACGCAGTTCAGAAAATGGAACCTCGCCGTCCGCAATGATAATGCCGCCAAACGCTGGCAGGTGGACGGCGGATTATAGGGCAAATTAACACACAAACAACATAACAAAATAGAATCCTATGAAAGAAAGAATCATTATCGCTTTATCAGTTGCAGGATTGTGGGCATTGTTCGCCTCTGGCTTCGGCCTGCACACAGTGCTGGTGCATCACTATCATGCCGTCATCATGACATTATTTTATGCCGGATTCGCACTCGCGTTTTTGGCGGCAGTGTTAGCTGTGAAAAGTTGGTTGGGACATTGGTTGAGCCGACGTATCGTGTCCATGGCCCTGATTCCGTGCTTCCCCGTGCTTGTCGCTGTGGCGGCGGCTGGGTGTTCCCGTGCAACCGATGACCAACTCGCAGCGAAAGTCGCTTCCGATGCATCTGATGACCAACTCGCAACGAAAGTCACCCTGACCCAACCGTATCCAATGGACTATGACGGTGCCGAGAGCGACAGAATCGGCGTGCAGTACGCAGTGATTGAACTGGCCAAGCAAGCCAGGTTGGGCTACGACTGGAATGCCTCCCAGGCCAATGCGGGCGAAGCGTGCCGGAAATACATCACGCCGGACATAGAAGGAATTCCCCTGCGTGAAGCCCTCGACCAGATTCTCAAACCGGAGGCGCTGACCTATGACATTCGGGATGGCAAGATCGTCCTCACGAAGAATTGAAACCAACCAGCGATGCCGGACGACCTCTGATGCCCAAAGTGCCAGGAGCACCCGAGGGCAACGAACTCGTCCGCGCCACTGCCTTGCCGTCTACGGGCGGCAAGGCAGTCCCATCTTCCCGTCGGTGAAATCGCGGATACAAAAGGGCCGCGGTGAGGGCGAAACCTCTCCAGCCAAGGTAGGAGGCTCTGATCAAACGGTTCATGGAAAACATTGCCCTCAAAAACCTGTCAGCTTTCCCGTTCAGCAGCCACTGATATATAGTATGATAACCAACGGTATGACTACGGTGCCCGACTCGTGGTTCAAAGTCTGGATGGGAACCGGGATGCCTTTGAGCACACGCAGGGCAAAACTGCCATGAAGCATAATTTTAAAACCACAGAAGGATTTACACTGATGGAATTGCTCATGGTCATTGCTATTATTGCCATTCTGGCGGCGTTGCTACTGTCAGCAGTTAACGCCGCCAAAAATAAGGCGGGACGGATCCAGTGCCTGAACAATCTGCACCAAATCAGTCTCGGGGTGTTAATGTATTCTGACGATTCAAATGACAAAGCACCCAAGCCAGCGCTTTGGACGTCGAATCCCTATGACGCTTATAAAGAATTGGTGAAAAGCTATGCAGGGTTGACAGACAAATCCTCCAAACAGGACAAGTTATTTGCCTGTCCAGCCGACACTTTTTATTACGACTATTCGTTGGGGCATTATCCTCGTTCGCACCCTTTGATGGGATATGTGGCGCAGAGGGTTTGCGACCGCCCGGATTTTGACTATTCGAGTTATGTGTTCAACGCCGGAAACCAGTTTGGCGCTAAACAAAATGACTCACACCAACCTGTAAACAGGCCAGGCATCGCCGGATTGCCTCTTAGTTCTATAAAACATTCTGCCAGAACGGTGCTTGTGACTGAAGTGCCGGCGCTCCTTCCATTCTCATGGCATAGTCCCAAATGGCTCGTTTGGTCGCCGAAGAGCGACTTCTTCAATAATGCCATGAACAACGTTAGTTTCGTGGATGGTCATGTCAGTTTCATCAAGATCTATTGGAAAGCTTCGTGGCCCCCAATGTTGTGCGCGTGCGATTACGACCCGCCAAGCGGCTATGATTACCAATGGAGCGGAAATTGAAAGTCGTGATCGCCATGCCCTGCACTCAATCATTCGTGAAAAACCCGTCAGTTTTTCAATCCACCAGCCACTGATATATAGTATGATAACCAATGGTATGACCGCAGTGGCCGGGCAATCAGATATCGAATTGGTAGTCCAAAGTCTGGATGGGAACCGGGACGCCTTTGGCCAGATAGTGGTGCGCTACCAATCTCTGGTTTGTTCGCTGGCTTACAGCGCCACCGGCAGCGTGGCCCAGAGCGAGGATTTGGCGCAGGATACCTTTGTTACCGCCTGGAGACGCCTGGCCAATTTGCGCGAACCGGAAAAACTGCGCGCCTGGCTCTGCGGCATCGCCCGCAACCTCATCAATAACTGGCGGCGGAGGGAGGGACGCGAACCCAGCCATCACGCCGAATCGCTGGAAACCATCCACGAATCCCCCGCCTCGGAGCCGTTGCCGGTGGAGCAAACCATCAGCCGGGAAGAGGAAGCCGTGCTTTGGCGCTCGATGGAACGCATCCCGGAAATCTACCGCGAGCCGCTCGTTTTGTTTTATCGCGAACACCAATCCGCCGGGCGCGTCGCGCAGGCGCTGGAATTGAGCGAGGACGCCGTGCATCAACGCCTCTCGCGCGGGCGGAAGCTGTTGCAGGAACAGGTGCTGGCCTTTGTGGAAGGGACTCTGGAACGAACGCGACCGGGCAAAGCCTTCACGCTTGGCGTTCTCGCCGCTCTACCGCTGCTCACCAGCACTGCCAAAGCCGCGACCGCCACCGTTGCCATCAAGGGCGGTTCCACCGTCAAAGCCGCGTCGAGCTTTGCGATGCTGGGAGCAGTATTAAGCGCGAGCGTCCTTTTCTTTTTTTCTTTGTTGGGCTTTTTTATTTTTACCGGCGCCTGTGTCGGCTACATGATGGGCCGGTCCTGCTCCCGCTCGGCCAAAGAATTTACCGATGCCATTCGATTCTGGCGCGCCCTGGCCGCGGGCTTTCTGGGAATAGTCATGCCCCTGTGGATGCTTTTGGATTGGATTCCAAAACCTGCCCTCTACCACACCTGGCTCAGCCCGCTGACTTGGATTATGGCATTGTTTTATCCTTTGTTTTTTACGACTTTAACGGTTTGGATTGTTCGATGGTGGCTGGGCTTGCGCCACCCAAACGCGGAAACTGGACCGTTCAGCCGGCGGTTAAAAAAACGCTTTGCCCTATGGTTCATACTCGGCATGGCCTGGCCGGCTTTTATTTGCGCAGGCTTGCTTTACTCAATGTTTCAATCCACGTGGACAACCCAAACTATTTCTGTAGCCCAGGCGCAAAATATCATCATCGCGCGCAAAGATGCCCAGGTCACGGTGACCGAGTATAATAACGGGTATAAAGAGCTTTTGATTACGTTGCCTGAAAGTGCCCGGCGGGTTGATTTTTATACCCGGCCAGACGACGCCACCCTGGCTTTGCTGGCCAAAAGCGGATTGAAATATCAAACCAGGGTCGAAGGCGTGGATTTCGTCGAGACCGGCGCGCCATGGCGCCTGTTATTTCTATTGTCAATTTCTGTCGCCTCAATGGGCGGCGCGGTTCTGGCGCAACGCCCCTGGAAACATCCGTCGTTTTCACGAGAAGCAGTCGAGATCCAGCGCGATGAACGAATCGCCAAGGGAGCGTTCAAAGCCTTCGCCGTGTCCGTGGCTCTCGTCATGCTCGCGGGAGGCTTATTAATTGGCTTAATCTCCTGGAAGCCCTTCTCGGCCCGCCGCATTTCAGACGCCGAGGCGCAAAAAGCCATCGCCGAATTTGCCGGCTACAAAAACGCGCGCTTTGAGGTGTTTCAATTTTCCAACGGCTCCAGCGAATTATGGATCAGCCGGGAACGAAATCCCGACTACATTGCCCCGGCAGACGCCGCCACGCTCTCTCTGCTTAAAGAAAAAGGAATTGGCTATAAAACTTACGTGCAGGGAAAAGATTTTGGATACAACTTCCCGCCGAATAAAGCCACGGCTCTGGCCCTGGTTTTGGTTTTGGTGGCTGGCGCAGGCATGATTCTTTGGTGGGTAACGCCAAAAGCCATCGCTGTGTGCGTTGCCTTGCTCATGCTGGCCGTTTGCATTGTGCTCGGCCTGGTAACTCCCTGGCACGTCAAATCGGTTTCGGCTGCGGAAGCGCAAAGGCTAATCATCGAACACAAGTCTGCCAACTTCGAGGTCTATCAGTATAAAAATGGCGCCAGCCAACTGATCATCACTCCCCGCAGCAGGGTGCGCCGGCACGGTTCAATTGCGGGCTGGCGCGCTTTTATCGCGCCGGCCACGGACTCCACTCTCGCGCTGCTCGCCACGAACAAAATCCCCTATCACACCTCCGTTCAAGGCCGCGACTTCGGATATGGCGTGCCAAATCGCGGCACATCGTTCCTCTGGATTTCCTTTCTGACCATGGGAGCCGCCGGTATTCTATGGTGGGTGATTAAGAAGCCACACCGCACAACAAAGGTAGCCGCCGCTGTCAATGGGGCCTGATTTAATAATCTTTCCTTTGCTGGCTCATTTTTACAATTCGCCCGAACAAAAATGGTATTTCGACGGAGGATTCTAAATCGCCAAAAGCCGCTTTTTTAAGGCGCGCCAATAAACGGTGAGCAATTAACAAGGAGTGTAATGGAGCCTGGATGAGGTCGTGGTATGACTCTATTGTCATAAATAGTCGCAGACACGGAAAATTGTTTTCCGCTTTTTCGTCCTTTGCGGAAATACACTAATGAAAACCATGTTAGACGAACGCGACAATGGGTTGATTGCCGAATACGATGCCCGCCGCAGCGACGATGCCTTCGCCGCGCTCGTTCGGCGACATATCAATCTCGTCTTCGCTACCGCTCTCCGCCAGGTCGGCGATACCGGGGCTGCCGAAGAAATCACTCAAAACGTCTTTGTGGCACTGGCTCAGGCTTCCGGCAAGTTGAAAGCCCACCCAACCATCGCGGGCTGGCTTCATCAGACCACATTGAACAAGTCACATGCATGGCTGCGTTCGGAATTACGCCACCGCCATCGCGAGCAGGTTGCCGTCCACCAGCAATTGGCCGATGCGGAAGGTGATTCCGTCTGGTCACCGCTGGTTCCCTTGCTCGATGAGGCCCTCCTGAAGCTTCGGGAACCCGACCGGCTGGCAGTTGTAATGCATTTTATGGAAGGCCGAACGTTTGAGGAAGTGGGCACGGCGCTTGGCATTGGCGAGGACACCGTGCGCAAGCGTGTGAATCGCTGCCTTCACGAACTGACCCATTTCTTCCAACGCCGCGGCTTTGCCGTTCCCACTCTCACTGCCGCCACGCCGCTCTTTGCCCTGGCATCGTATCCCACGCCGGCGGGATTGGCGGCATCCGTCACGACCGCCAGCCTGGCTGCTGCCCATTCCGCCGCCTCCACTTCAACCTTAACCCTGCTGAAAGGAGCATTGAAAATTATGGCATGGACAAAAACTAAAACCGCCGTCACCGCCGCAGTCATTCTCGCGCTTACCGCCACTGGCGTGGACGGATACAAAATCATTCGAGCCCATTATTCGCCAACGGAGTTACTCGCTGGCAATTGGGACATCCAACCTGACGGCGTCTGCCTTGTGTCGGCGCGAATGGAAGCAGTCAATACCTTTCACAATACGATTCGTGCCAATCATTCAATGTCTATGGAGTCGGGAATGGATATTGAGCAATTCACCGATGGCACTGGCCAGGACATCAAATATACAAAACAGCCCGGCGATGACGGTAATGCTTTCAAGTACACTTATACATTGAACCGTCCGGTTCCGCCCGGCGGCAAAATGGTCATGGTACTGCAAGGCACCCTAGACGGACAAAAGGTGAAGGGAGGAGAGGGAAAACCTCTCATTCAAGCGGTTGGCGGCCCGAATGAATTTCAATTTCACGACCGTGAGCAAATGGGCGATGATATAGTTGTCCATCGGCAAGACACTTTTCTTCTCCCGCTCGGAGCCATTCTTCTGCAAATGCAGCCAGCCGATATGACGACCAACATCTATGGCGGGCGAATCAAGATCCATTTCGACAAAATGCTTCCGCCTCCAAATATTATGGACGTCACCTTGCGCTACCGGTTTGCCGCTGGCGCACCATAGATTGTTTGAAGGCGAACCACCGCGCTGAAAAGGCGGATTGAGCCTGCAAACAGTAAGCCTTTCGGCAACCCAGGGTGAAAGATTGGCAAGTCGCGTATAGCCCGCCGACAAGGGTATAGTATATGTGAAGTTGCGCTTAAACCTATGGTCTGGACCAACAAAAAAACCGCAATGACCGTGGCTGTGGGGATTTTGCTCGTTGCCGGGACCATCATCATGGTCAAAGAAATTTAGTCCCATAAAGCGACGAAAATATCTTTAGGCCCCATGTTGTCCGTAGCGGATTTGCCCGACCCTCTGTCGCGACAGGTTGCCGTTGAAATGCGTGACTGGGTTCTAGCTTTAAAACCGACCGACGCCGAAAAATTAAACCTGACGGGAAAAATTATTTTTTCCTGGGATGCGCTGGAAGCCTCCTATCCGGACCAGGCGCGCATTACCGATGATTACGAGGAACAAAGAAGAAGGGGCATCGTTGAAGTATTTAACCAGCAGTCAAAACCAGTACCCCAAAGGCTGGCAGCGCATCACGACCCTGACACTGTTGAAATTGCAAGAAAACACGGAGGCGAATGTTGGGTTGTCGTCAGTTCTACCAATGGGATAGAGCATTGCTATTTGGAAGTGGCCGCGCCTTCACCGCGAATGAAAAACCAAGCCGACTAAATACATATGAATAGGCCACCCATTTACATATCAAAGAGAACCGGCAAAAATTTATGGCAGGAATATCGCGTTTATCCTGACAGATTGGAGCTTCAAAGCTGGTTTCTGTTTCATACGATGGTGATTCCCGCGGATGAAATCCTGGGGGCAGAGGTCCGTTCACCGGGAATTGTCGGAGGCATCAAGTTGGACAACTGTAACTTCTGCCGTCACGTGCGGATTCGGAGGAAACGAGGACTGTTCAAAAACATCGGCTTCACACCGGACGACCCGGATAGATTTGCCGCGTGTTGCAACGGTATTAAAGGGGAATGAAAATTGTAAAAAACAGCACTGTTCGGGCAACCAATGGCGAAAAGTTCGCATGCCGCGTGCAATCCGCCCGTGTCATTGTGATCATCATTTTGATGACTCTTATTCGACAATTTTTTGTTGTGCCAAAACAGCGCAGTTTGGGGGCCAATTCTTGTTAGGAAATTGCCAAATAAAGTTGAGCAATTGTCCGGCGGTTTCCTAAATAATGATGATGTGAATACGAAACTATTGCTGGACAGTCTTCTGAAACTTCAATCACTTGAATTCGATGCGGCGGGGTTTGACGGGGCCTTGGAAAAGGAAAGGGATAAAAAAATCGCCGCGTTGCGGCTTCAGATTCCTCTGCCGATTTTGAATCATTACGACCGGCTGGGCGCGCGGGGGAAGAAGGGCGTGGCGGCGGTCCGGCACCGGATCTGCACCGGATGCCACGTGCAGGTGACCAAGGCCGTGGTCATTAACCTGATGCGTGAAGAAGACATCCAGATATGCGAAAATTGTGGCCGCTATCTGTATCTGCTTGAGCCAGATAAGCCCGAATTGCCGACGGCTGCATTGGCAAAAAAGCTCGCGGCGAAGTCGCGTAAACCGGAGGAATTGTCCTGCGCCGCTTGAGGTGGAAGCCTGGGACAGCCGACCCCATTGATTCAAATATGGCCCACCAGTGTGTCCATATCACTTATGGAATCTCAACTAGCGACTTTGACATCGGCTGTTGGGGCGAAGGCTTTAGCAATTTCTGCAAACCTTCGTTCGTGCGCCGTTGCTTGCGACATTCTAAAATTCCGGCCCAGGAAAATAGGAGGGCAATGACCAGGATTCCCACGGCTATTTGCCATGTATTCGACAACGCAAGCATTTGGATGGCAGTTGTCGCCGCGATGACTAGAGGCAAATGAAATGAGAAAACGCCCAATGAATGCCGTCCAAGCAGGGCCGTCGGCGCAAGAAAACGGGCCGGCGGATGCGGGTTCCAAGAGATTAACAAGGCTGTCCAGGAGCCAAAAGAAAGTAATCGCAAAGGGCCGAGTGTCCATTTGTCCATCCAAAGATAAATATTTGAGTCGGCCGGAGCCTGAAATCTCCATCGCCAATACAATCCGGCCAGAACGAGGGTCAAAGCGACAATAGCTATTGGCAGGCGGCGACGGGCATTCATAATATGTTCCCGCAGGGATTTTTCTCCGATGATCACACCGCACATCCACAAACACTGCCAAGCCATGAAATTGAAGGCACCCCATCGGAATGGCAGCAGGCGTGCCGGATCTCCCATCACCCGGGCATCCCAGCCGAATTGGGCGACAAGCCAACCAATCGCTGAGAGAGCCAGCAGGATACCCCAGCCATAGCGATGACCGAATGCAAGCAGTAACGGTGTTGCCGCCAAAAAAATGACATACAACGGCAGAATATCAAACAGCGGCGGCTGATGCATGAGGAGAGGCATTAACGCGAGGCTGCCGAAAGGATGGACCAAAAAATCCGAGAAGTGATTAGCGAGCGGTGGCGCTTTGGACGCCAGTGCCCAGATAATCAGTGTCGCTGGTATCAATACAACGACGTGGGCAAAATAAATCAACCGGGCGCGTTTCAAAATTTTGCGCGACATCGCCGTCCAGCCGGCTTCTTGAAAAGTCTTTCCGTACACGCGCCCTGCAAGACAGGCGCTGAGGAAGATGAAGCCTTCAGCGGCACCGTTGCAGCCGAACGGATCTTGGAGAACGTGAGACAATGGGATAGGCACGTGCACCCCCGCCATAATGATCAAAAACAAACCCCGTAACGCGTCCAGCCGTACATCGCGTGATTTGGTCATCGTCCGATTTGGCAAAGTCGTCCACCCCGTTTCAATCGAGCCATTCAAATCAAATGTTCATCTTAACGGATAGGCCATAGAGTCAACCGCCGTTGTTGGCGTTCTTTGCACATTTCTTGTCGTCTGAGATCTTTTCGAAAGAATAAAGGTTGTATAGTTTCTGTCGGATTCCGACCTCCGCTTCCAATAACGCCGTTTCATCAACTGTTTGCAATTTTTCGGCGAGAGTTGAAATCCGCCCCGGCTGGTGAGTTTGACTGGAGTATGAAACGAGTTATGCAAAACATCTATCGCGGGGACAAAAACACCCAAAACGGCGGGCGCATAGCCATGTTAGAATTCCCAATGAAGCCTTACTCCAAGCTGGGAAATTTGGATGAAATCGAAGGATGCCCTTGAAAAACATCTGTATTCAGAATGTGCCAATTCCATTTCATTTCTGGCGCGCGATATATGCGGCGACAGGTTTCACTCCGCTCGTGGCTGATGATGGAGGATCTGACAAAACATTTGTGCAGGCCTGGCCCAACATGATCTATTCAAACCTTGAAATGTGACCGCTGGCTGCGGTGGGTGATTGCCGTTCGGAAGTCAATGCGTTCTTCTGGGCAAGTCTTTCTCAAAACAGTTAAGCAGCCGCAGCAAACCATCGAGAATTGTCAACGGGTGGGGCGGGCAGCCGGGAATATACAGATCAACTGGCACCACTGAGGCAGCACCATTCAAAATTTGGGGATTGTTAATAAAAGGGCCTCCGGCGATAGCGCAAGCCCCCACAGCAATCACGATTTTGGGTGTGGCAACTGCGGCGTACGCCTTTTGAAGCGCCAATACCATGTTTTTTGAAACTGCGCCGGTAACCAGCAATCCGTCGGCATGACGAGGCGAAGCCACGAATTGTATTCCAAATCGGCTGAGATCCCAGCCGATTGTCCCTAGGACATTGGTATCAGCTTCACAGGCCGCGCAACCACCGGCACTGACCTGGCGCAGGCGCAATGAACGGCCAAAGAGTTTGCGTAACTTTTCATTCAGTGCGACAGCCAAACGAACCTGCTCTTTCTCTGGTTCACCCAAAATGAGATCTTTGCGCTGACGCGCCGCCATTCGATGGTCGCCGGTCTGCGTGATGGCCTTGGACGGGCAAATCTGCACACACGCCGCGCAAAAAATACAGCGGCCCAAGTCCAGCGCCACCGGCTTTCCTTCCGCTCGGAAAATGGCTTGCGTCGGACACACCGAAACACAAGCGTTACAGTTCTCACTGCATTTGGTGCCGTCCACTTTGAGCGTGCCTCCATACCGGTCTGGAAGGGCAGGTGCCGGGCCATTGGGATAGTCCATGGTTTCACAACCACGTTTCAAACGATGGGCAATGGTATCAAGAACAAACATTTTTTTCGGGCGGCATCATAGGTCAAAGCCGCAGTAGGAAAGGTTGAAGCTTTTGTTGCAGATGGGGAAATCCGAAATAGCTGTGCCGCGCAAGGCCAGCGCAACACCGGTCCAGTTGTGGAACGAGGGATCAACGATTTTATAGCGCCGGAAACGCCCGGCAGCATCTGTCAATGCAACGTGGCAAACTTCGCCTCGCCAACCTTCAACAAGTGACACGGCCAATGTATCCGGAGCGGGCGGCGTTAGTTCACTGAACCGTTCGCCGTCGGCGGGTGCCAGGAGTTGCTCACAAAGATATTGTCCCGAACGCTGAATTTCCAGCGACCGTACACGGGCGCGGGCAAAAATGTCGCCGCTCGGCCATACGGCTACAGGCACTTGAGCAAAACGATGCCAGCCTGCCGGATGGTCGTAGCGGACATCGCGCACCAAGCCGCAGGCTCGTGCAGCCAGACCAACCAACCCGATTTCGGCGGCTTGCGCCGGAAAAACTGTGCCCACATTCTCAAACCGTGATCGAACAGAGGCGGCTTCCCAGAACCATCCGACAGCTTGCGCTGTGTCGGTGAGCGCGTCTTTTAAGCGCTTGAGCAATTGTTCTGCGCGCAGAGTTTCGAGGTCGTGAGGGCAGCCACCGGGACGCACCAGGCCGCGACCAAATCGGTTCCCGCAAATGAGCGCAGTGAGATTGAGGAAGTCGCCGCGAATTTTGCCGCAAGCGGCCGCTGTAGGCAGGAATGCAACATCTCCCGCCAGTGCGCCTATGTCTCCGGTGTGATTAGCCAGTCGTTCCAGTTCGAGTGCGACGGCCCTTAGCCACTGGGCATGTAACGGGGCCTCGGAGCCAGCGAGCGTTTCCATCAGAGTGGCATAGGCCGTCGCGTGAGCGATGGTAGCATCCCCTGATACTGTTTCCATCTGGCTCATCGTTCCACGATATGGCCCGCCGATTAGGGCTTCTTCGACACCGCGATGCTGGTAGCCGAGGGCGATTTCCAAGTGCAGCACTTCCTCGCCCGCGCATTGAAAACGAAAGTGGCCCGGTTCAATAACGCCGGCATGGATGGGACCGACCGCTACTTCATGAACTTCCGGACCCGTTACGCGAAAGAATTCTCCATTTGCGGGAGCGTTTTCATTCATCCGACGCACAGGTTTGAGCCAGGGATGTCCGACAGGGACGAGACCGAATTGTTCCCAGACTTCGCGTTCAAACATGTGAGCCTGCGGACGTATCGTCGTCAGCGCTGGAAACGCTCCCATAAGTGATTCGCTACGTCCAACGGCCAGAGTGTTATCAGCATCGTAGGCCAGCAGAGCGACAATGCATGCCTTGGTTTCTTCCGGGACAGCGAACCAGGCGCATAACCGCGCGCCGCGACCCAGTTCAACCGCAGTGGCTTGAACCAGTTGGGCCACTGGCCACGCGGGGATTTCCGCCCAGAGAATACTCGTGGTATTGGGCAACAACGCAAATGGACTGATCGTGTTCACGGCGCTGGAAATAGTTGGTTGACGGCTGCCGACCAGGCGTCGCGCAATATCGCCGGAGTGAAAAGTCCAAGCCACACGGACAGGCCGAGCAGAATTAGTGGCGGCGCAACAACACCAAGTGTTTCAACAAATTTTTTGCTCTGTTCCTTAGTTGTCGGACTAGGGCGTCCATCCACAATGCCAAAGACCACTCGCGTCATTCCAAAAAAAGCGAATAGGAGGCAGGTAAGGAAAATCGCGATGGCAACACTATGTTTGGCCGCCAGGCCGGCGCGCACCACCAATAATTCACTGAAGAATGGGCCGAACGGAGGACAGGCGGTCACGGCGAACATTCCGGTGACAAAGAGCGCCGCCGAACGAGGTGTAATGGCGGCCATACCGCGCACATCGTTCATTGAAGGCGAGCCAGCGGCGCGGCGGATGTTACCGGCACTCATAAACAGGGAGCCCTTGGTCAAGGCATTGCTCCAAACATGAAACAGGGAAGCCCACAAACCTGCCCCGCCAAGCGCTGCTCCAATGATCAGGATTCCCATGTGTTCAACGCTTGAATAAGCCAGCATCCGTTTGAAATCGCGGGTTCCCAGAAGGAACAGCGCCGCGACCAAAATGGAAAACAGGCCGATCACTAGAAGCGTGCGATTGACAATCGCTCCTTCGCCAGAAGCAGCAACCACGGAACGAACGCGCAGAATTGCTGTGAATGCCACCGTGGTCACACCACCAGCCATGACCGCGCCGACAATACCCGGCGCCTCGCCATAAGCGTCTGGTTTCCATGTGTGCATCGGAGCAAGCCCCATCTTGGTTCCGTAACCTGCAAGAATTAACACCCATGCCGTCAAGACCCAGGGACGGGACAGTTCAGGGCCTTGCGCAGACAGTCCGGCAAAGGTCAAATTTCCGACATTACCGCCGCCGCTCAACGAAGCGTATCCCAGGCAAAAAGAACCCAACAATGACAACGCCATACCGGTGCCGCCAACCAATAGATATTTCCAGGTCGCCTCATAAGCGCGGGGAGTGTTGTTGAAGTGAAGCAGCGGAACAGCCGCGAGCGTGACCGCCTCGGTCGAAATCCAGAGCAGCCCCAGTTGCCGGGCTTGGTGTCCTGCGCTCAATAGTCCCAATATCGCCAGCAGCGAGGCAACAAAGACGCGGTTTGGACGTTCGGACCGTATGCGCAAGTACGAAAGGCCATAAATCGCGCAAATAAGAAACAGCAACGACACTACCGGCAAAACGGCCCGGGCCAGCGGATCAAATCCGAGCCAGGTTTCAGGTGTGACCAGCGGTGGATGGATGAAAAACCAAAACGTCAGGGCGAGGTGTGCGCCGCCAACTACCGGCAGGAACCATGGACGCGTGCGGTTATCCGGCCACGCAGCAGCCAAAACAGCGCCAGCCAAAGGTACAATGATGAGAAGAATAGAGTTCATTCTCGAAGAGCGGTCAGTTTGCGGGTATCGAGCGAATCAAAGGCGCGTTGGATTCGGTCCACAATGATGCCGATAACGAACACACCTACGGTGACATCCAATAGTATTCCCGATTCTACCAGCAATGGGGTTGACTGGATAAGCAACATACCGAACAGGTAAATCCCGTTTTCGAGGATCAGATAACCACACACCTGGGAAATGGCCTTGGACCGACCAATGAGCAGTATAAAGCCCGTTAACATGGAGGCCAACGAACCCGGCACCAGCAGAGTTTTGGCGTGTTCGGGCAATAACGGCAAATTGAGCGCCAATGCCACCGCCGCGATAGTGCCGCCGGCACCGAGCAACAGCGACGGAACAAAGCCGATGAACGGTTCAATCTCGCGGTCAATGTTCGCCGCGCGCATTGCCCGGCGCAGCAGGCTCGGAATCACCACACCTTTAACGACCATCGTAGCCAGCGCCACGCCGACGACGCGCCAGTCGAACTGTGCATTCTCAAGCAACAGCGGTATCACGCCCAGTACGACGCCTTGCAGCGACATGGCGCGAATGAGCATGGGCAGGCGGCTGCTTCCCACTGCTACTAGATTCAGTCCCATACTGAGCCCAATGACCAAGTTCAACGTTTCATTCATTGGCCCCTCCCTTTCCACACCACCAGCAATGCAAACAGGCAAAGCAAAAATGCGGCGGTGAGCAGCAACGGTACGCGGCGAAACGCGAGCCGGGCCAGCAACGACTCGACCAGTCCCACGCCAACCGTGACCACCAAGACTCCCGCAGCCAACACACCAGTTGCAATAAAAGGCGACATTTCACCGACCGGCAGTACCACCTGGACCAGCAACAGGGTAAATAACAGCAGCTTAATAGAGGCCCCATGCAGAATCACAGCCAATGGCGGACCGCTGTGGTCAAGAATCATTACCTCGTGAACCATGGTCAGTTCGAGATGCGTATTTGGGTCGTCAAAGGGTACTCGGCAATTTTCCGCAAGTAACACGATGAACAATCCTGCCGCCAGTAATGCCACGCCAGCGCCCGCCGCTGGTGAAAGCATTGTTATCAGCGAAACGCTGCCACTGTGGACAATCAGCGCCAATACCGCTGTAATAATGGCGGTCTCGCCCAGCACCGCATAACTGACCTCACGCGCTGTGCCCATGCCCTCAAATGCCGACCCGGTTTCCATGGCCGCCCAAGCGATGCTAAATCGCGCCAGTGCCAGAAGATAAATCAATAGCAGGACGTCGCCGCGAAAACTCAGCACACTGCCTGCCGGGCCAAGCGGCATCAACAACGCGGATGACAATAACGCCACCCACGCCACCGCCGGACCGATGATAAATCCTGGCGAAGCAAGCTCACTCATCACCACTCCTTTCCGCCAAAGTTTTGCAAGATCGTAATATAGCTGGAGTACTGGCGGCCCTCGGCGCCCAGCGACCCAGGCTTTCACTTTGTTAATGACGCCGGGCAACAGGGGAGCCAGCAGCAGCCAAAACGCGAGCCGCAGGATGAGGTTGGCGATGATAATCATTGCGCGCCTCCCATCATGACAAGAACTCCGAGGCCAGCCACTCCCGCCAGCACGTAGAGGATGTAGAATTGCAGGCGTCCATGCTGCAAGCGCCGCGCCGCGCCGTACAGTTGCAAAGCGGCTGTGGCAGCCGGGCTGATCAGCTTTTCCAGAACCGCGTCCGGGAAATGCTCCATGTAGACAGCCTCCATTGGGAAGATACTTCGAGGGCGACGGCGCTTGCGTTGCGGCAGGAATAACCGACGGAGCCAGTTTGCGGCAATGCCTGAGAACGACGCGCTGGTGTATTGCATTCGGGCGGTTGGTAACGCATAGCCGCAATCCCAAGTTGGTCCGTGACGCAAATCCTCACGACATGTCCATCTCCACAGTAACGCCGCCGCAGCTAAAATTAATAATGCCAACACCATTTGGGCCATGCCAAGCGTGGCGATTGGCGAGAGTGCTTGAATGTCCTCCTGGCCCGGCCGCCATTCTGCCACGACGCCGGACATGATGGGACAAAACAGAATGGGTGCGAGGCCAATGGCCAGACAGATGCAGGCCAAAGCCAGCATCGGGCCGCGCATCCAAATGCCGCATTCGATGGAATGCGCTGCCGTGCGCGTGCGCGGCCTGCCAAGGAATGTCATTGTCACGGCTTTGGCGAAACTGGCCACGACAATAGCGCCGGACATTGCCATGATGATGGCGGGAATGGAAAACCAGGCGACGGGTTCCCTGCCTGCGGCAGCATCAAACAAACCCAGGTAAATCAGCCATTCACTGACAAAGCCGTTGAGCGGCGGCAATCCAGCGACGGCGAGCGAGCCAAGCGCAAACAATCCGGCGGTCCAGGGCATGGTTCGTAACAAACCGCCCAACCGGCTCATTTCACATGTACGCGTGGCGTGCAATACGGACCCGGCGCAAAAGAATAAAAGTGACTTGAAGGCCCCATGATTCCAGATGTGCAACAACGCTCCGGCCAAAGCGAGTCGGCCCCACGCGGCGTTCCCGTGCGCCGCGGCAAGGAGCGCGACACCAATTCCAATCATGATGATGCCGATGTTTTCCACCGAGCAATAAGCGAGCAGCCGCTTGAAATCATTTTGCACAAAGGCAAATGCAATGCCGAACAACGCGCTTGCCGTCCCCAGGCCAATTATTACCCATGGCGCGGCAGTTGGGACCGGCAGCCAGCCGCTGAAACGCACGATGCCATAAATACCCATTTTAATGGCCACGCCGGACATGATAGCCGAAACATGGCTCGGCGCATTGGCATGGGCTGAAGGCAGCCAAATATGCAAAGGGAAAAACCCCGCTTTTACTCCAAATCCAAATAGTGCCAGCCAGAATAGCGGACCCAAATCTGAACGCTCGCGCAT
>JASHPN010000273.1 GCA_030038175.1 Verrucomicrobiia bacterium | reverse complement strand
TCTCATCGTAACCAACAGCCTGGGCCTGGCGCTGGCCGCGCCGGGTCCGGGCATCTCGGTAGGGCCGTTGGTCACCAATGGCGCCGACAGCGGCCCAGGCACGCTTCGGTCGGCCATCACGAGTGCCATCAACGGCGGGTATATCACCTTTGCCTCGAACCTGTCGGGCGCGACCATCACGCTGGCCAGTACGCTGGCGATCAATACGAATCTCGCCATTGACGCCTCGGCGCTGCCGGGTGGGATTCAAATCAATGGCAACGGCGCGGTCACGATTTTTAGCGTGGCGTCCAACAACATTGTCACGTTGAATTCGCTCATCATCACTAACGGTTACGCCAGTTACGGCGGCGGCGGCATTATCAACTACGGCACGGTGACGCTGAATCAATGCGCCTTGTCGGGAAATAGCGCCTACGATGTCGGCGGCGGTTTGAACAACTATGGCACGGCGACATTGAATGAATGCACCCTGTCAGGAGACAGCAGTTACTGGGGCGGCGCCATTTACAATTATGGCAAGGTAACACTGAATGAATGCAGTCTTTCGGGAGATAACGCGGCCGTGAACGGCGGCGGCATTTTCAATGATGACGGGACCCTGCTGACGTTAAATCAATGCACCGTGTCAGGAAACAGCGTCACTACCTACGGCTCCGGCGGCGGCATTTACAATGGCGGCACCCTGATGATGACCAATACCATTGTGGCGGGAAACAACGGCAGCTTCGGCGCGGATATTACGCTGGAGGCCGGCGTCTTAAATTACGGCGGCTCAAACCTCGTCCAGTCGGTTGACAACGGCGGCGGCACAATTACCGGTCCGGCCCCGCGCAACGCCGCTCCCGGCCTGGCTCTGCTGGGTAGCTACGGCGGTCCGACGCTCACGATGCCGCCCTGGCCCGGCTCGGCCGCGATCGGCGCGGGAAGCGCGGCTGTCAATACGTTTGCCACCGACCAGCGCGGATATGCCCGAACGCAGAACGGCCTGATTGACCTCGGCGCGGTTGAATTGCCCGCCGTCCAGCCTTTTACCGCCAGTCCCGACTATGGAATTCCACCTTTGATCGTTCAACTTGACTCGACCAATACTGATAGCGACGGCAGCGCCATTGTCCAATGGAACTGGAGTTTCGGCGATGGAACCACCGGCCCCGGGCAAAATACCAACCATGTCTTCAACACGCTCGGCACATTTTTGCCGGGCCTGATCGTGACCAACAGTCTGGGCCTGGCGCTGGCCGTTTCCGGTCCGCCCGTCACGGTCGTTACGGGGCCATTTGTCTCCAATAACGTTGACGGCGGCGGCCTGGGCACGCTTCGGACGGCCATTACGAGTGATACGAACGGGAACACGATCACCTTTGCTCCGAACATGTCCGGCACAACCATCACGCTGGCCGGTACCCTGGCGATTGACGCGGACCTCGCCATTGATGCCTCGACGCTGCCCGGCGGCGTTCAAATCAATGGCAACGGCGCTTGCACTGTCTTCAGTGTGGCGTCCAACACAACAGTGACGTTGAACTCGCTCACGATCACAAACGGTTATACCGCTGGCAACGGCGGTGGCATTGACAACCACGGCACGGTGGCGGTGAATCAATGCACCCTGTCCGGAAATATGGCGAACAACGGCGGCGGCTTGGAAAACAGCGGAACGCTTGCGCTGAATGAATGCACTTTGTCGGGAAATAGCGCCTCCAATTTCGGCGGCGGCATCTGCAACGATGCCGGCGCACTGACGATAACGGTGAACGGATGCACCCTTTCGGAGAATAATGCGGCAGAAGGCGGCGGCATTTCCGTTTTATCCGGCACACTGGCGATGGCCAACACGATTGTCGCTGGAAACAGCGGCAGTTCCGGCACGGATATCACCCTGGAGGCCGGCGCCTTAAATTATGGCGGTTCGAATCTCGTTCAGTCAGTAACTAACGGCGGCGGCACAATTACCGGTCCAGTTCCCCTCGATGCTGCTCCGGACATCGCGCCGCTGGGCAATTACGGCGGGCCAACGCCGACGATGCCGCCTTCGCCCGGCTCGCCCGCCATTGGGGCGGGCAGCGCGGCTGCCAATATCTTTGTCACCGACCAACGTGGGTATGCGCGCACACAGAACGGCCTGATTGACCTCGGCGCGGTCGAATTGCCCACCGTCCAGCCCTTTACTGCCAGTCCCGCCCGCGGATTTATACCTTTGAACGTTCAATTTAGCGCCACCAACGCTGACAGCGATGGCACGGCCATTGTCCAATGGAGCTGGAATTTCGGCGATGGGACCAACGGCGCCGGGCAAGATACAAACGAGGTTTACTATACGACAAACACGTATTTGCCAACCCTGATCGTGACCAACAGCCTGGGCCTTGCGCTGGCCGTTTCCGGTCCGGCAATCACCGGATTCCTGGCGCCGGTGACCTTGACAGGCACCAGCGCGTCGGGAACCGATCTTACGATCAGCGGCAGCGGCGGAATTCCCGGCGTGACTTATACGGTCCTGACCAGCACTAATGTAACGCTGCCGTTCAGCCAATGGACGCCGCTGGCAACCAATACGTGGAGCGCCTGGGGCGCTTTCAGCCTTACCCTTACGAATTTCTTAAACCCGCAGGTTCCAATCCAGTTCTATCTGCTCCAGGCGCCGTAAGGAATCGGAGGGCCCAGATGATCCCGGATGCACGGTTTGCCAACGGCATCAACATAGAGCAGATACTTGCCAGGCGCGAAATGAAACCCGCTCAGGTCCATTTGATGTTCGCTCGCTGGCGCCGAACCCAGAAATGCCGCCGTCACGCCGTTGCTGGACGCGTAAATCTCGTAATGATCTATCGTCCGTTCATCGCCCGAGATGGGTGTCCATGACACGCGATTCGGTGGTTCGATTTTGCCCCGGAGTGAAAATCCGTTTTCAATGCCGGCTTCAACTTCGCTCCCCTCTTCCCAATCGTTCCAGGTGACCCATTGCATCCGGGTCATGTTTGGAGGGATTGTGCAATTGATCGCGGCCGCCCTTTCAACCTCGCAAAGTCCATTGCCCGAGGGCAGATATTTGCCCTTCGACCAGCGGACGGACCTGGTGAGCGTTCCGTTGAAGTGCGCGCACATGGCCCCAAACGCTTTTTTTCCGGATTCACGGAGGGCCGGAAAAATGTTCGTGACCGCGGCCAGGTTAAACGGGTCATTCGAGTTGACGCCACGGGTAAAGTTGCCGGCCCAGGCAAAGCATTCGTCTTCCCAGGATTCGGAAAGATAGCGGGCGCCTTGCTCCACCCAGATCATCCGGCCGCCGGTGCGCGCTTTGAGCGAACTCATGGCGGACGCGCCAATGGAATTGCGCATGCCGAAAAACATTAAAATCGGCAGTCCGTTCGTCAGAGGTTCCCGCTCATAATTGGGATCGTTGAAGTATTGTCTTTGGCAATATTCGATCTGCGCCTGGAGATTCGCGAGGCTTCGGCCGCCGTGGACGCCATGGTCCAGCATGATGATATAGGTAAAAACATTGTTGGCAAGGCCGGCCAAATACGATTGAACCTTGAGGGTTACGTCATCTTCCCAACTGCCGCGGCCATACCAGTCAATAATGACGCCGTTGAATCCCCGATTTTTCATATCGGTGATCATCGCGGCCACGTACCGGCTGGAATTATTGTTCAATCCGATGTTGATATGCGAACTCCCGAACCACGGAGTGGCGTGGGCAAACCAGCGCAGGTCCGGCCGGCTGGGAATCAGCGTGTGCACGTCCATTTGTGAGACGTGGCCGGGTGTGACCGGATTCAGGGATTCATCCATTTTACCCGGGTCAACCCGCATGGTTTCGCCGTCCGGATTAATCCACGTTGCGGTCCCGAAGTTGGCGGGAAAGCTGGCCTGATTGTAAGCGTCGTACGCCGAAGTATTGTGATGGGTCAATGAAGCCAGCGGCACGTCGAAATGGAGCGCCGCCACCGCGCTCTGACCCGCTAAACTCACGGCCATCCACAGATGTAAATGCAAACGCAAAATCTTCATTCCATGTTAGTGGTTGGATGATAACGTAGAAACCAAAATTCAGCGGTGGAAATTTACCGTTTGCTTTTTGAACGGTTTATTCCATTTTCAAACCGAAAATTGATTCAAAAATTATGTCCCAAAAAATTGGCTTGGTCGGCGTCGGGCGCATGGGCGCGAACATGGCGCGCCGATTGAGAGAAACCGGATTCGATGTCAGTGCGGTGTTCGATGTGAACCAGGAGGCGGCTGAATCGCTGGCCAAAGAACTGAATTGTGCCGCCGCGGCAGACTTGAGATCCGTCACGGCACTTTCCGAAATCGTCATCACGGTTGTCAGCGATGACAAAGCAATGAAAAAGATTTTCACCGGCGGTTTGCTGGCCCGCGCAAAGGGAAAATTATTCATCAACTGCGCGACCGTGACGCCGGAGATTCATGTTTGGGTCGAACAAAAATGCGAAGCCAAAGGCGCGAGTTCACTCGACGCGTGCATGGCGTCGAGCATCACACAGGCGCGCCAGGGCACGCTGTATCTTATGTGCGGCGGCAAACCGGAAGCGTTTGAACGCGCGAAACCGGTGCTGGAAAAATTAAGCAGTGCGTTGCGTTACCTTGGTCCGGCGGGCCGCGCCGCACAAGTCAAAGCGCTGGTTAATATGGTGATGAACGCCAACACCGCGGCTCTCGCGGAAGGCCTCGGCCTCGGCGCGGCGCTCGGCCTGGATTTGACGATGCTGCGCGAAGTGTTTTCTCAAACCGGCGCGCGGTCCGGCGTGTTGCAAACCGACGGCGAGGACATGCAAAATCGCGAGCACTCCTGCTTTTTTTCGGCCGCGCACGCCGCGAAAGATTCCGGTATCGCGCTAAAATTGGCGAAGCAACAAAAGTTGAATTTGCCGCTCGCCGCGGCGACAAAAAGACAATACGACCGCATGATCCAACTCGGCCTCGGCGAATTGGACAAATCCGGCATCGCCGAACTGACCTTCAAAGGCCGCAAAGGCGCCCCGAATTAATCCGCGCCGGGGTTGAATCAATAAATCATGATGCGTTGTAAATGAAATGATTTATTTTTAATGAAAGAAGTTATCGGCCGGGAGAAGTTTCCCGCCACGTTTTAGCCTGGTTTAATGGTTGCCGTTCTCAGGGCGGCGAAACAATTCTGGCGCGATAGAACTGGCTGGGCCCCGAAATGGCATTGGTGCATAACGGCGTTTCCGGGACGATCTGATTGGTGGCAATCTCTTGCCAGGAAACCATCTGGTCGGTGGACTGTTCAATCGCAACGGTGGCATTCGTTGGGCCGGTGATGTCAAATGTGAACAGGCCGTTCGCCGCCTGCAGCTGATTATCGCCCAGGCGAACGGGCACTGACAAATTTCCTGCGGCCAATTTGGCGAAAGCAACCATGTCATTGATAATGGTGCAGGCTAAATTCGTTTGGTAAACGCCGTTGTCCATGACCGGGTAATGATTATATCCCTCCAACGGGTGCAATTCGTTATAAACGGCAACCGCCGTCAAATTGGACGATAGCATAACACTGACGGCATACGGAACGACGGTATCGGCGGTACCGTGAATCATGCAGGTGGGCGGCGCTTGCGAAGTGATCGGACTGAGATTTACCGGATGGACGTTGGTGCCGTACGGCGGCACGCCTCCCCATAACGAGATGCAGCCCAGGAACGAATTCTCATTGGTGCTTTGATAAGAGGCGTTCACCGCCAGGCCGCCTCCGGCCGAGTCACCGCCAATTAATACCCGGGTTGCGTCAATGCCATAATGCGCGCTGTTCGCTCGAATCCAACCCACCGCCGTCATCACGTCCTCAACCGCCATCGTGATTTCGTCGGTGCAACCGCCGGTGCAGCCGGGCCATAATCGGTAGTTGATGGAGAAAGCGACGAAACCGTTTTCGGCAAACGCAGTGGCCATGTCGGGATAGAAATTGCCCTGGGCAGGGGTATATCCTTTATCGCCGCCGGTAAATCCGCCGCCATGCGCCAGTATCACCACCGGGCGATTGGTCTGCGCGCCGGCTTGATAGTAGGCATCCAGGGTCAGCAGCACGTTTGAGCCGGTGTAATCAACCGCCGTGCCATAGACCAGGTTGGATTCCACCGTGACCGCCTCCTGGGCATCCGCAAATTCAAGACCGATGATTGAAGCAATCAAGCCGGGAAGGAGCAGGCATTGCCTCCATCTTTTCATAACGTTGAATGTCACGCGACGTAGCAACCGACGCCCTGCGCCGTCGGATCCAAATCGAATTCCACCCGGGCCGTTTTCCGGCAGGACCTGCGAGTCACATGAACCTGCAATTTTCCGGTCTCGCAAACTACCGGAGGACGCACCGCCAGCATGATGAGCATCAAGCCGCCGGCGGGTTCCACCCATTTCCCTTCATGAATCCGGTTGTCCGCCGAGCCAACCACAAGCGTTTTTGCGCCGGCCGTATCGTACAAGGCAGCTTTCCAATCCGGGGCCAACCCCTCAAGGCCGAATGAGTACGCATCACGCTGGCCCGGTCCTCCGACAACGAACATCGCCAGGTTTGTGCGCCCGGAGTAAATCCGCAGGGCTTTAGCGACATGCCGTTCCACTGCGCGGCTGCCCACAAACACATTGATATTCCCCGCCCAATGCGGCTGTTCCCGGCCAAACCATCCCCACAAATCGGGCGGCAGCATGAATCCTCTGGCCAGCGGAGTTTTATTGGCAGGACGGGAAGCTCTTTGCCGCCGAAGCAGGTCCAGCAATCCAGCGACGCGCGTTCCGGGCTGTGGAGTTGGTTCATCGGGGGCCGCGTTCAGCACCTTGAGCACGGTCATCGGTGGAACACGGTCAAAATCTCCCAGCGGCGTCGGGTGGGGACGGTTCGCCACCACGCGCAATTCACGCGATTGACCCGGCGCGAGTGCTGGAACCGGCAAAACTGTCAACGGACGCCAGGGGACAAATGCGCCGAATGGCGCCGATTCCAGCCTGACAAACGCAGGGTCCGACCAATCCTCGCCCTCGTTTCGAACTTTGACCCGAATCATCACCGTATCGCGCGTCAAATCCTCAAACGTGATATCCATCGGATCCACGACCAGCCCGGTATTTGGCCTGGAAAGAACGTTAAGTTGCGAAGTTTTTTCAAGAACGATCATAAAATTTCCTTTCGTTTATTGGTTACAGGCATTCCGCCATTGAATCACGTCCCTGATTTCCCTCAGCCGACTCTACACTCGAATTGCCAAATCCGCCAAAAGATTCTTTGGCTGGATGTTCCAGCAGCATCAACTCCCGGAATATTTGCGGCGAAAAGCCATCAGACCACGATTGAGCGCAATAGTTCGAGATGGCCTTTGAAGAATTGAGCAAGCTGATTGGTCGTGAACTCTTGTGCCTTTTTGTTTGCAACCGCGCAATCAGTCGCGCTGAGCGATTTCCAACGGTCAACCGGCTGATTTTCACGCGTTGCGTTATACCTGGGCGACGTTCCTTCAACGCAATAGCGTGTCGCAACGGTTTGCCATGAAGCTGATGTGGCATAGCGATATTAAGCTGACGGCGAAGGTGTACACGGATGAAGCACAATTGCCGATTTACGATTCAATCAAGAATCTGCCACGCCTGGGAGGGTGTACACAACTGTACGCACAGATTTCTGACCGGGAGGGGCAAAAGCGGTCGCAGTCTGTCGCAACGAGCGAAGGGACGAAAGTTGAGAAAACCATTGATAATGGCGGGCCTTGTCCGGTTTTGTCGTTACCTGTCGCGGTGGGTGAATTGGAGCGAGCGAAGGGATTCGCTCATCAGAAAACTGTAATCGCCCAACCAGTCAATCAAGCCGCAAATAACTGCACAGTAATTAGTTATGCGGTTGTCGCATCGCCGTGTAAGACTACGCAGGTGGGCAAGTGTCCGTGACCGCTTTACAGCAAGGTCTATCATGAAGCTACTGGCTTGCCCAGGCCGCGCTTGGCCATAGGGCCTACTCTATTTGTCAGGCCTCATCCTTGTTGACGGGTTGCCGGTGGTCATGTCCACGCCATTAAAGCGGCGAGCCGCGTCACTAGCTAATGTAGCTTTTGGATTGAATTAATGAAAGCCTTGATGTCCCCGCTTTTTTCATAGCCCCAAGTCTCGTTAGGGTAATCTTCTTGTCCTTGATTAAGGGCACTAGACAAAGACGCGATATCAAAGCTGCCATTTGTTTTGAAGACCAATTGTTGTGCCGAGGAATTCCAATTTTCCTCTGATAGTGGTTTCGGATCGGCAATCTCCGCCAGCCCGCGGGCTAAAACGAAGTCAATGGATCCACGAAGCCTCTCCAGTACGGGATCAGTTGCTCCGTATAATACCGCATTCCAACTTTCCGGTGTCATGCCAATTGAATTATTTAGGGTTCTGTCGTATGAGCCGTCAAATGTTGCTGGATCCATTCCCCATGATGTCAGCTTTTGATAGAGTGATGCCAATAGCGTTTCTCCGGATTCTATTTTGACATCGCTTTCAAAAAATATGGAGCCAAGCAATAATGGAGAAACGCAAATATGGGGCGCACTTCCAGTTTGGACTTGGATTAACAAAATGGGCGTTTCACTACATAAATCGACTGACACAGTCGCGTTCTTAAACCCATTCAATTCTTGAGACGAGGCATTTGCTTTAAGCCTCTGAAATTCGTTTTGGACGAACTCACGCATCCCTATTTCCAATGGCTCGTTTTGATACTTTTGTTCGAGTGTAGTGTTATTGGAAGTCGGTTCGTTAAGGTAGGCGGCATACCAATGTTCGAGTTCGACATTGTAATTTGTCTGGTCGGTTTGATCATTTCCACCACCGTTTTGGTTGGTTGTGACACAGCCAGTAACTAGGGCTAGGAAAAAGAAAAGGGCTTTGTGTTTCATATGCTTATTTCTCTAGAATCATTTCCTGCGTCCATCCCCCATCCTGGGAGCAAAAATGGATTAGATTTAGCAACCATTCAAAGCATTGGAGCTTCCCGAAAACGACCAATAGCGACGATTTTTCCATAACATTTAGTCCGTTTATTTCGCGGGGAAATCTTCATCAGGAGTTGCACAATTATTACCAGCAAATCCTCCCCACCACGATGGTGGCCAGGGGCCAATTACTTGAGGGCTATGAATATATGAATGTTGAATGACATACGAGGGAACGTAATCAGCGCAATATGATCCGAGCAGAGCTACTTCTTGATTGTATTTATCCCTAGCTTGTTCAACCAACGCCTGCTGCAAGTCCGTATCCTTTGTACTGTTTATCTGAGTTCCGGCCCCATGCTCAAAGTCATTTACCAACGCCGCGTTGGTTATAGCCAGCAATTGCTCCATGTTAATCGCATTAGTGATCTGTTCTTCCCATCCTAAAAGTCCAGTAGCCTCCATTTTGTATTTTTTTCGCAAATGAGACGACGGGCTGGTAACAAGCTGCGCATAATAAATGGCCTCAGTATGCTCACACGTATGCGCACATGCGATCATAAGGAGATATGCAGTTTTCATGTTGTTGGATGATTGATAGCTCTCTAAAAGGTCCTGCCTCGCAAGTTCCCAATCGTTCGATCGTAGCTCGGAAAGCCCAAGTTTATACAAATAGGTAGAGTTCGCCGCTGCATTGTTCCCATGTGAAGACACAATCTGGCTGTTTGTGCCGGAAGGATCGTTTGAAACGCATCCAGCAAGCAATATAACAGCCATAACAATAATGCCACATGTGATGTGTTTCATATTTTTGAACAACAATTATTGCATGCCAATCGTCTAGGTCAAAAAGAATACTTGAGTTGCAATCCGACTGTGTAACTATAGTATGTCGTATTGAATGCGTCATAAGCATAATTAGCATCCAAAGAGAGCGTGTGCCCTCGAGTGTTAACCCAACTATACATCAAGTCAGTGCCGAATTCTGCCCAGTCTTGATAACCCTCGCTTTGCCCCGGCGCAAGACTGAAATTGATGCTGCGAAGCCAAGTTGCCGCAGGTGACAGAACCAAATTTTTTGAAATCCATGAAAATGTATAATTAGCGCCAAGTTTAACTTTCACGTTTCCTTGAAACGTTGATGTGGTAGAACTGGCCGGAATATTCACCGTCTGATTGTTATTGTAGGTATAACCTGGTGCTAAGGAGAGTTTTAAATCCTTCGTTAGATTAACGCTATATTGAGCATTTGCGCCGAACGCCCATCCAGCCATTTGACTAAAGGCTGGCTGCGTTCCAACTAGCGAACCGGTATCTGCTGCGGTATATCCAAGATTGCCGTAGAGCGTGAACGCGCCATTCATAAAATGCGCGATCGTAGTCGGAAATAGATTATGACCAATTTGAATTGAAGGGCCAATGGATAACGTGTCTGATGTTTCACTTCCAGAAATGCTATCTATATCGCTGCCGCTAACAGTAAGGCTAGGCAGCAATATAAAACCGTATGGTGCGCTAGCGATAAAGCTAATTACGCCGCCGTCTTTTTTTGTGACAGACCCGTTTAAGAAAGAATGGTTGTAGCCAAACGCATATTGTAGCGAATAGGAAGATGTAGACCATTGTAGCCATGGATTCGCCGGTGCTACCCCTTGAACTCGAATCAAAGCAAGGTTCGTATAACTTTGCTGTGGAGGTATTGTTTCATTCTGAATAATGATCTGCTTATTTAATTGATCGCCTAAATCAGGGGCGAAATCCTGTGCAAACACAAATTCGACAGGTAGAGAGACTGTGAAAAGAAATACCAGCAAAATCGATTTAAATATTTTCATAACGCCTTTACAAGGGCTATCAATCTTCACAAGCTGCGCGTCGGGTTGCCTGCGACCAGCGCGGTACCTTTTCATGAGTTTTGTCTTTCTTTGCATATTTGCAAGTCTTTTCCGAACGCGAGGGCAAGGGCACGCGTGAATATATCCAGGTGCTGGGGCTGCTCGAAAGGACGGCGCACTTGCCTGTCATAGATACGACTTGGCGGCTGCCATCGGTCGCAAGCACGCACCGCAGGGCATGAGGATTAACGCCAAGCAAAGATACAATGTCGTTATAAATAACCGTGCTCGCGGCGTGGCAGGGCTTGAGCAAGTGCCGTGGCTCATCCTCCCCCCAATGGTGGCAGACAGTGTGGCCGTTCGGCTAGTCACGAACAAGGGGCGTCTTGAAATTGAGTAGAGGTTTGGTACCGTAATTGCCGCCATTGCCCGCGTGGCAACATTCTGGCGCGATTACCATGCCTTTTGACCCGTATATAAATCGTTGGTGCCAAACGACCGGCCACACGGTTGGCGTGCATCGAATGCGCATTTTGACGGAGCGGCCGGGGGAGAGGGCTAACATTATTGCCGATCTGGACGCTTCTGTGCTCGACAATTATGACGAGCTTGCCCGGCTTGAACGTTGGGCAACTCAGTTGGGTCTGCCAAACGCGGCAGCAGTGCTGCACGGCACGCTTCCGACGGAAGCCCGTGCTCGCTCGGGCCATATTGGCGAAGTCCTCCTAACTGAATCAGTGCCAGAATTGTTCCCCGAGTTTCTCGTGCCAATAAAACGCCTCCGGTGGGTCGACGGAAGAAACATGGCATTGCGTGGAGAAGATTTTATTGGCGTCGATCGAAGGGGAAGGAGGGTTCGTTTCTTAAAGGCAGAGTCAAAGAGCCGGGCCACCCTAGCAGCCAATGTTGTTGAGGAGGCCCGTGCGGCGCTTAACGAAAACGGCGGTAGACCATCTGCCCATGCGCTGATTTACGTCGCCCGCAGGTTGGATGAGTTAAACCAGCCGCAATTGTCCACGATATTTTTAGAATATTCCGTTCAGCGCCAGATTGAGAACGCCCAATTGGTGCACCTGCTCTTCACTTTTAGCGGGAATGATTCTACTGCTTTGCTCCGCAATGATCTGGTTAACTGCACT
Organism: Verrucomicrobiia bacterium; assembly: GCA_030038175.1. GTDB lineage: Bacteria > Verrucomicrobiota > Verrucomicrobiia > Limisphaerales > UBA11358 > UBA11358. The sequence goes on along the minus strand of JASHPN010000273.1, from coordinate 5,116 downwards.
GGTCCGATTCAGCAACAGTCAGTTGGCATAGTGGTCACAGACCACCAAGATTTTATTTTGGCAATCTACACGCGCTTAGCAGATGCCGCTCAACATTGAACAAATTTCAGCGTATATCAACGCTGCTATTGCACCTCGATTTAGAGAAAATCTGGTGTCGCAGGGGTTGTCCCGCAGCATGCTTTGGTCAGACGGACAGCTGCCAGAGGGTGCGCCTAACTATGCCCCACAGTTAAGCTCCAATCTCTTGGACTATGGCTTTGGTCTCTTGAACCTCGGAATACAGTTGCGCAGTCTTGATAAGCTCAATCCTTTGCTCCCCGTTGCCTTCGAACGCGCGGCAGAATCAATCGAGGCGGTGGTCAGACGAGGTTCCCCTGAACTCATTGAACGGGGCTTTTACACGATTGCGGCAGCCGCAGCCTATCACATGGGTCATTTCTCGGCGCGCGCCTATAGCCTTTTCGTTGGGCTGGGCGATGAGGGCAATTTTAGTCCAGCCGAACGAACATTGCGATCCCTATTTCTCCGCGATCTCAACACTATGAAGGGGGAGGTTTTGCAGTGGGCGGGTGACGGTGGCTTCGACAACGAGCTCGCAACGCGCTTTAGGCCCGGAGTTGCGGAGTTGGGAGTTGAACACAGCACACAGTTAATGCTCAATACTCACTTCCACCGAGCCATCGGGTGTTTTGAGTTTGCTCTTGAGACGGGCTTAATCGTTGGACACGAATATGCCATAACGGAATTGGATGCAGGCATACGCGCTTCGGCTGACTTGCACAATGTTCCATTCTGGTGGGTTTTCACCCTCGCAAAGCACATAGCGGATGATTTGTGGGATTCAAGTTTACACACTCGGCTGCCAACGTCCCCGCCAAAGCCGGACGGCAGCGGATGGAGCCGATTGAGGCGTTTCTTCATTTCAACTTTAGCAAAGCGTTCGTTAGCCGAAGTTGATCTATGGCCTTCGCAATTTCAGGCTGCACAAAGGGCCTACGACATTACGGACGATTTGGTGGTGGCACTTCCAACAAGTGCCGGCAAGACGCGAATCGCCGAGATTTGCATTCTTCGCACTCTATCACTTGGACAGCGCGTGGTCTTCGTGACTCCTCTTCGCGCATTGTCAGCGCAAACGGAGAGAACCTTGAGAAGAACCTTTGTCCCTTTGGGCTTTACGGTTTCATCTCTTTACGGTTCCAGTGGCTTGACGGGTGAAGACATGGATTCTCTCGGGAATCGGGACATCGTGGTGTCTACTCCCGAAAAGCTGGATTTTGCCCTACGTAATAATTCAGATATTCTCGATTCGGTTGGGCTCATCGTCCTAGATGAAGGTCACAGTATTGGGGTTGAAGAGAGGGAAGTGAGGTATGAAGTTCTGGTGCAAAGAATTCTTAAAAGGCCTGATTCACGCCAAAGAAGAATCGTTTGTCTCTCAGCAATTTTGCCTACAGGTGAAGAACTCAATGACTTCGTTGCTTGGCTTCGCCACGATGAGCCTGGAGAAGCGATTGCTTCGGACTGGAGAGCAACCCGTCGCCGTTATGGACTTTTGGCATGGCAGGGAAATCGTGCCCGATTGACATTTCGCGTCGATAGCGAGAGGCCCTTTGTACCAAGCTTCTTGGTCGCAAAGCCCGCAATTAGGCCTAGGCGAACACCATTTCCTAAGAATGGTCCTGAGTTTACTTTGGCGTCCGCCTGGCGCTTTGTTGAGCAGGGCCAGACTGTCTTAATTTATTGTCCTCAAAAAACGTCGGTCGAGTCGCTTGCTACAACGGCGATTGGGTTGGGTGACGAAGGTTACCTTAACACTCTGTTGGACGCCGAACTGCCAGACGAAAAACTACAACATTTAGCGGAAGCCGAGAATATCGGTGCTGAGTGGCTCGGATCAAATCATCCTGCGGTGAAATGCTTAGAGCTTGGCGTTGCTGTGCATCATGCAAGCTTGCCTCGACCATTTCAGCGCGCGGTAGAGTTGCTCTTGCGGGACCAGGTGTTGAAGGTGACGATTGCTTCGCCAACGCTTGCGCAGGGTCTAAACCTATCTGCCACTACTTTGCTCTTTCACTCCATCTTTAGAAGCGGGGAGGTGATTCCGCCAGAAGAATTTGTCAATGTTGCCGGGCGAGCTGGGCGTGCCTTCGTCGATGTTGAAGGTCAGGCAGTGTGCGTGGATTTTCAAAATCGCCTTGGGCGGAAGTGGTCGGAGTTGATTGACGCATCTCAGCAGCGTGATATCAAAAGTGGAATTTTCAGGCTCGTGCTACAGATTGCGCTCAGGATTCACGCCAAAATTGGTGGAGACATTAACCAGTTGATTCAATATGTGACAGGTGATGCCGCAGTTTGGGAAGCGCCTGTAGCCACAGAAGAAATGCCGAATTTGCCCCAAATTTGGGCCTCTGAACTTGCGCGTTTGGACTCGGCAATTTTAGCGCTCGTTGCACACGATGCTGACGTAAACCAACTGGCTCAGGCGTTAGACGACGTGTTGCAAGGTTCACTATGGCAGCGCAGCGTAAATCGCAGCCCTGAAAACTCCCGCACAGCAGTAACAACGATCTTGAGAACAAGGGCACAATTTATCTGGAACAATTCGACCCCACTGCAACGAAAAGGAGCCTTCTTTGCAGGGGTCTCATTTGATACAGGCGTTAAGTTGAACGAAGCCGCACAACGATTGAATGCATTGTTAATGTCTTCGGATTCCGCCTTCCTTGAGGGAAACGCTGAAGACGCAATTGCGCACACAATCGAATTTGCAAAAATTGTTTTTGCGATTTCGCCATTTAATGTCGAAGAATTTCCCGCCGGGTGGGAAACTCTCGTGCAACAGTGGATTTCAGGTCGCCGAATAGCCGACTTTGCTGGCAATATTGAATCCGAGGTGGTTAATTTTATTGAAAACGCTCTGGTTTACAAACTGGTGTGGGCTTTGGAAGCAGCACGCGTGAGGGCTATTGCGGCGGGCGAGGCTGATGAAGATTCGTTTAACGGCTACAGTGCGATGGCGGTAGAAACTGGAACTCACCTTTATTCAGCCTCTCTCTTAATCCACTGCGGCCTTGCATCACGTCTGGCCGCGATTAAGGCAGTGACAGATGGAAACGGAAACTTCATTGACACACAGGAAATGCGCCGTTGGGTTTTTTCCGCCGCCATTAAACGGCGCACTCTGGATAATAATTGGCCAACACCTGAAACAGCTTCTCTGTGGAAAGATTTCGTGGATGGTTTAAGCCGCCCAACAATTGAAAAATGGGAAGAACTGGAATTGGATGCGCCATTGAATTGGTCCGGCGCTCCTTTGCGTCCAGGCACTCCGGTGCGAATTAAAGATGGAAAGCGAGTTTTCACGATCAAATGGGAGCCAGTAGGTGAGCTGCGCCAAGTCGTCCAGGACACGGGCGGAATATTTTTGGCGCATGTGAGCAGGACGGGCAACTCAATTATCGGTCAATATGTTGGTCCGCGGCGGTAGGAGACAGTGATTGGATGATTCCAAGTCCCTGAATCGGTTTTTCATTAAGTTTTGAATCTATGTGTGAGCTTGCAGAGTTTCGTTTGGAGATTCGCAGACCTCGAATGGACGCGGCCAATGGTTCGGCTTTGATACGCTACGGTCAGCCTTTGCTTGGTCTGAGAAACCAGCAACACGCCGACATGAGCAGTCGGGATTCGGTTCGCGCTCATCCTCAACGAGGCCGAAAGAGTGTGCGCCGATGTCGAATTGAAATCGGTTGTGTGGCAACTTTCCGGCTCCAAGAATGAGATTTTGTGCGTAGCCGGCGCCCATCGCTCCGAGCGCCGTTGTAAGGTAGCCAACGGTTAGTTCGGGCGGTGGCGTGCCTACCCAATATTGAGCGCCGTCAACGCCGCGTTGCTCTGCTTCGGCAGCCGCGTTAGTCATGAATTCCCGTTCTTCTTTTGTGCTAGTTTCGTAGCGAATTGCAGCCGCAGTCACGCGGTTGCAGCACCAAGGACACGGTGTGTTAGGCGCATAAAACCCAATCTCGCAAAGCTGCTCACGAAGGACTCCTTCTTCTGCTCGCATTTGAACGGCCAAGTCGATTACTGGTACGAGGTATTGAACTGCAATGTCTCCCAAGGCTGCACGGGCGTAGTTTGAATCACTGCAACCCAAGATGAGGTCACAGCGCACAAGCTCGTCCAACACCATGTCGTCTAAAATGTCGCCCACGAACGCGCGAACTTCGATTGCAGGGTTTATTTCGGCAATCATGCGTTTCACGATTGCGACTTTATAGGGTTTTGGGTCGGCGCTGAGGTCGCTGTCTTTCATGGCGAGATTTCTTTGATGATTAGAACTTTTAGTGCGTCCAGGATCAACCACAACGAGCTTTCCGATGCTTGCTCGCGCGAGCACGTGAAGTGCTGGACTCCCCGTCCCGCTTGCGCCAATAACACCAACGACCGCGTGACCAAGGGTGCGGGGAGCTTGTGGTCCGAACAATTGGGACACGCGTTCAAGATTATCTCCTTCCGATTGAATTCCATTTTGTTCGAAATGCCTGCGGCGATTTGACGACCATTCTCTTTTTAGGGTTTCGCCAGCGGTGAGCATCGTTTTTACGTCGAACCATTCACCCCTATCAAAAACCCGCCCGCTAAAATGTAGCTTACCTGATTCTGTTTCAGCAACGATGAGGCTTGCATAGGGCCGTCCAGCACTGAAACGCTCGAACTCTTCTGAGAAATATGAGTCCATGTCATCATCCGTCAGGCTTGCCCCAACACCGCAGCCTTGCGGGTGGGAGTGAATCACGCCAATTGCAAGAGCGGACTCATCAAAACTTGTCAACGCCCGCTGAATGTAGGCGGTGCGAAATTCTACGATGGCGCTTCGGCGATCTAAATCGCCTGGCTCCGGGGTCATAGCGTCGACGTATGTGATAAGAATTCCCCACGCCGTGCGGCGGTATCCAAACCGAAAGAAGGTGCCCCACTCTCTGTGCGGGTAACGGTGAAAAAGAAGCCGCAGAAGCTTTGCCTTATTTTCTCCGGTAATTCGGACTAAAGCTTCACGCCCGTCCCCTTGTAATTTTATGTCTTGCATCATTGGCGTGCGCGTTGAATCCAAGAG
>JASHPN010000272.1 GCA_030038175.1 Verrucomicrobiia bacterium | reverse complement strand
CTTCGCGAGATCGCTACGGCGCGACACGTTACGGGCGGGGATCCCGCAAAGCGGGAAAGCGCGATGTCCCTGCCTCGCTACCCGTCAAGGTTTCCCTTGAATCCGTCCGGGCGAAACCCGAAACTGTTTTCGATGAACCGCATCGTTGAAAAGTTCAACTATCTCAAACAATCCGGCAAAAAGGGCTTTATTGTTTATATCGGGGCAGGGGACCCCAATCTGGCGGCCACGCGCGAGCTGGCCCTGGCATTTGACAAAGCCGGGGTTGATATTTTGGAATTGGGCGTGCCTTTTAGCGATCCGCTGGCCGATGGCCTGGTCAATCAGCTTGCCGCCCAACGCGGCCTGGAATCGGGAACCTCGCCGTCCAAAGTCCTGGACACCGTCAAAGCCATCCGCAAAAAGTCAAATGTCCCGGTCGTCCTTTATATTTATTTCAATCTGATTCACAAGGCCGGGATGGAACAATTCATTAGCGCTGCCGCACGGGCCGGGGTGGACGGACTGCTGGTTCTGGATCTGCCGCCCGAAGAATCGGACAATTACGAAGACCTGATGCGCAAAAACGGCCTGTGCCATATCTATCTCGTCGCGCCCACCACGCCCGAGAACCGGATGGAGTTTATCGTAAAACGAGGCAGTGGATTTATTTATTACGTTTCGCGCGAAGGCGTCACCGGAATGCAATCGAAGGTCGCCGCAAACCTGGCATCACAGGTGGCCAAAATTCGCGCGCACACAAAATTGCCAATCGCCGTCGGCTTTGGCGTTTCAAACCCTGATCAGGCCCGCCTGGTTGCCCAAAATGCCGATGCCGTGGTCGTCGGCAGCGCCGTGGTCAATCAAATTGCCAAACACGGAAAGTCGAAAGATTTGGTCAAACACACCAGCCGGTTCGTAAAATCCCTCGCCGCGGCCGTAAAATCCCCGAATGAACAGACCGGTACGCCGCATTGAACCTTCGATTTGCGCTTGCGTTCTTGTTTGCGTAGGAGCCGATGTGAGGAGGCTCTGACTAAAGGGGTCCATGGAAAGTCTTTCTCTGTGCCTCCTTGTCCGACGTAGCCGCTTGATGCACAAATTACGGCGAAAGCCGCTCGAGTTTCCACGTATTGTCCGCCTGCCGGCTGTAACAAAAGCGGTCGTGCAGCCGGTTCAGGCGTCCCTGCCAAAATTCGATGCGGTCGGGTTTTAAAACGTATCCGCCCCAATTCGGGGGCAGGGGAACGTCGCCGGGAAATTTGGCGGCCATTTCATCCCATTTCTTCTGGAGGCTGGCGCGGTCGGCAACGACGTCACGTTGGTTGGATGCCCAGGCCGACAGCCGGCTGCCGCGCGGACGGGATTTAAAGTAGCTTTCGCATTCGGTCGCCGGGAGTTTGGAAACCGTTCCGGCCACACACACCTGCCGCTCCAGGTCCGGCCAATAAAACGTGAGGGCGGCATTCGGATTTTCGGCCAGTTCCTGCCCCTTGCGGCTGTCGTAATTTGTGAAAAAAATGAAGCCGCGTTCATCCACGCCCTTGAGTAAAACGGTGCGCGCCGAGGGCTTACCGTTCTTGTCCGCCGTGGCCAGCACCATGGCGTTAACGTCCGCGGAAGGATGTCCGAGAACGGCGTGCCAAAGCTTAAAAATCGCGATGCTGATCCTGCGCCAGGCCGGCCCCGATTTTGCATCCGCGGCGTGGGCGAACCACATTTGGAATTGATTGACCGGGTTGGAATCCAATTCCGAGCGGTCCAGCGCGCCTGACGAATAGCTTCTCCGAATGTCAGCGGGGTTCATGCGAGGCCCCAATCACATAGCACGAAAAGCAGTCAGCCCCAGGAGCAGCACAAAAATTGCAAATAAAAGCCGGACTGCGCTTCCAATTTTGACGCGGGCGTGAGTGGCCGTCATCCAATTTAAAAAGTCGCGCATTTTCCAGGGCGTGACGGTGAACCAAATTCCGGCAAGCACTAGAAGGTAGGCCCAGGCCTGGATCACGAGGACCCACGGCGTCTGGCCCAAATGCGGCCGCCCGATGTCCACCATCGCCTTGGCGAGCAACAAGAACAGCACCGCCAGGCCGCGCACCGCCAGATAATCCTGGACGTAGAGGCACGACAAAATGCCGATGGCCGCAAAGGCAACCATCATGGCCGGTTTGTAGGCGGCAAAATCGGCGATCGGCTCGCAATTGACGTTCCAGTCAAACCACGCGGTAGCCAGGAGCATCAGAAAAATTCCGATTGGCAGATTTCGCGGAAAGCGCCGGACGGACACCGCGAACTTTTGCGGGTTCGCGAGGCCGTAAATTTGCGGCAAAGCAAGGCCCGCGCCGAGCAGAATGGCCAGAAGCGACAATTTCATTCGAAGGTTGTCACAGGACTAGGCGCCTTTTTCCAGTTTGGCCAGCAATTCGTCGTTGGTCTTGTGTTTCTTGAGGGCGGCAATCAGGGTTTCCATCGCTTCCACTGGATTCAAATCCACCATCATGCGGCGCAACTTTCGGACGGCTTCGATCTGTTTGGGCGGAAAGAGTTTTTCCTCCTTGCGTGTGCCGCTCTTGGGAATGTCAATCGCGGGAAACAGCCTGCGGTCGGACAGTTTGCGGTCCAAAATCAACTCCATGTTTCCGGTCCCCTTGAATTCCTGGAAGATCAGTTCATCCATTCGGGAACCGGTGTCAATCAGCGCCGTGGCCAGGATCGTCAACGAGCCGCCATTTTCAATTTTGCGCGCCGAGGCGAACATTTTGCGGGGGATTTCCAGGGCGCGGGCATCCACGCCGCCAGTCATGGTGCGGCCGCTGCCGCCGTGCACGCTGTTATAGGCGCGCGCGATGCGCGTCAGGGAATCCATCAAAACAAAAACGTCCTTGCCGCTTTCGACCATCCGGCGGCAGCGCTCGATGGTGAAGCGGGAAAGGCGAACATGCGTTTCCAAATCCATGTCGTTGGAGGACGCAACCACTTCCGCTTTCACCGAGCGTTGAAAATCCGTCACTTCCTCGGGCCGCTCGTCAATCAGCAGGACCAGCGCAAAAACCTCCGGGTGGTTGGCGGTGATCGCGTTGCAGATCTGTTTGAGAATGGTGGTCTTGCCGGTGCGTGGCGGCGCGACGATGAGGCCGCGCGTGCCCTTGCCGATGGGGGTCACCAGGTCAATGACCCGCGTCTCGGTCACGTCGGCTTTTGTTTCCAGATTGAATTTTTCAATGGGATCAATGGTGGTGAGGTTTTCAAAGCGAACGGCTTTGACATATTCCTCGAACAGCATTTCGTTGACTTTGTCAACCGACTTGAGCTGGGGGCTCGTGCCCCGGTGCGGCGGCTGGGTGGGGCCCTCGATAAAGCTGCCTTCGCGCAAAAAGCTGCGGCGGATCGTGTCCGGCGTCACAAAAATATCGCTGGGCTTGGGGTGATAATGGTTTTGCGACGTGCGCAGAAATCCAAATCCCTTTTCTGAAATCTCGAGATAGCCCGATCCGTAATTGGCGGCCTTCTCGCCGTTGTTTTCTGAACTGCTCATATTATGTAGTTTCGAAGGTGAATACCCGAACCAGTTGAATTTTTGAACTTGGGAAGCAATTCCGCCTAAACGGAATTCTTAAAACCTTCGACCTTTATTAATTACACTTAAAAGCCCGTATGCGCAACAATTATTTTTATCTGATTCGAATTTGTGCCCAAACCAGCCCGAGGCGCGAGCCTAAGCAACAATCTGCGGGGCAGAGGTTTATCTTCCCACTTCCAGCGTCCCGACTTGCAATCAAACAGCCTTTATTAAGCGCCCACTTCCGCGCGTGCTTCGGCGGCCAGCGGCGTGCTCAGATAGCGCTCACCGGTTGAGGGAGCGATCGTTACAATCACTTTGCCTTTATTTTCCGGGCGTTTGGCGACCTCAATCGCGGCCACCACATTGGCTCCGGACGAGATGCCGCACAAAATGCCTTCTTCCTTGGCCAATCGGCGGGCCATGGAAAATGCGTCGTCGTTTGATACCTGAATGGACTCGGTGATTTGCAAATTCCCGGCGGAATCTTTCATGTGCAGATTTTGCGGAATGAATCCCGCCCCCAGCCCCTGGATTTTGTGCGGACCCGGCTTTAACGGTTGCCCGGCCAGCGTTTGCCAGATCACCGGCGAATCTTTCGGGTCCACCGCAATAGCCACGAACGATGGCTTGCGAGGTTTGATGACCTCCACGCAGCCGGTGATGGTGCCGCCGGTGCCTACGCCCGCCACGACGATGTCCACCTTGCCGTCGGTATCGGCCCAAATCTCTTCGGCGGTGGTTTTCCTGTGGATTTCCACATTGGCCGGATTGTTAAACTGCTGCGGCACCCAGGAATTCGGCGTCTCTTTGGCCAGCGCTTCCGCGCGGGCAATCGCGCCTTTCATGCCTTCGGCGCCGGGAGTCAAAACCAGCTTTGCGCCCAGCATCGCCAGCAACGTGCGGCGTTCGACAGACGCCGTTTCAGGCATCGTCAGGATGATTTTGTATCCTTTCGCCGCCGCCACAAACGCCAGGGCGATTCCCGTGTTGCCGCTGGTCGGCTCAATGATGACCGTGTCCTTTTTCAAAATGCCGCGCTTCTCGGCGTCCTCAATCATCGCCATGCCGATGCGGTCTTTGACGCTCGAAAGCGGATTAAAAAACTCGCATTTGAGCAGGATGGTCGCCGGCAAGCCCGCCGTGACTTTGTTCAATTTAACGAGGGGAGTGCGACCAACGGTTTCAACGATGTTGTTATAGATACGTCCCATAAATCTTTTGGTTAATTTTTGTTACGATGCCACCGACGTTCGTCAAGAGTGTGCCGAGCGCTGACAAAGTGCAAGTGTTTTTCTTTCGACCTTCGCATTCATCGGGACCGTGAACCAATACCGTCGTCCGTCGTTTCAAGCATCGGCGTATAATTCTCCCTCTCCCAGCCTGCCGCGCCGTCCCGCTCCGAGCGGGACGAAGGCGGGCGGGAGAGGGCAGGGGTGAGGGAGAGTCCCTGCATCGTGATCTTCGTGTCGAAATCAAAAAAGATTTGTGGGCGCGCCCGGCGGAAAAGTCTTACACAAATATAGTTTGCTCGCGGCTGGGCCCGACCGAGGCGATAAACAGCTTCGCGTTGGTCAATTCGGCAATGGCCTTCAGGTAGGCCCTGGCTTTGGCCGGCAATTGCTTCCAGGAACGCGCCTTGTCCGTCGGCGCGCGCCAGCCTTCAAACTCGACATAGACGGGCCGGCATTCCGCAAGCGCCTGGGCGTCGTTCGGCACGAAATCGTAACGCGCGTTGCCGTGCTGATACGCCACGCACACCCTGATCGTTTCCACGGTATCAAGACCGTCCAGATTCGTGACCGCCAGGTCGTCAATGCCGTTAACCATTGCCGCATGCCGTGTGGCGACGGAATCAAACCAGCCGCATCGCCGGGGCCGCCCGGTCGTCGCCCCAAATTCGCGCCCCATGCCGTGCAGCAAGTCTGAGATTTCAGCATTCTCGGTCGGTAACGGCCCTTCGCCCACGCGCGTCGTGTAGGCTTTCATGACGCCAACCACGCGGTCGATGCGGTGGGGCGGCACGCCCGAACCGGTGCAGGCGCCGCCGGCGGTCGTGTTGGAGGACGTCACAAACGGATAGGTGCCATGGTCAATGTCCAAAAAGGTTCCCTGCGCGCCCTCGAATAGAATGTTCGCGTTCTTTAGCATGGCCTCGTGCAGCAGCACGACCGTGTTCTGAACGAACGGCTTTAGAAATTTTCCCGCGGCATTGTAATCCGCGAATACTTTCTTGAACGAAAGCGGTTTGGCCCCCAGCGAAGTCAGCACCGCGTTGTTCTCACGGATTCGCATCGAAAGTTTTTCCTCCAGGCGTGACGGCTCGATCAAATCATTCACGCGCAATCCCACGCGGGCGGCCTTGTCACCGTAAGCCGGGCCGATGCCGCGTTTGGTGGTGCCGATTTTATGCTTGCCCTTGAGCACCTCGCGTTGTGCGTCCAATTCCCGATGATAGGGAAGAACGACATGCGCCGTCTCGCTCAGAACAAAGTTGGCGGGGCTGGTCTTTACCCTCAATTTTTTGAGCCCTTCAATCTCCTCCGCCAGGCCGATGGGATCCACCACGACGCCGTTGCCGATGACGCACAACTTGTTTTTTCTGAGGATTCCCGACGGCACCAGATGCAGGACATATTTGTTTTTTCCGATGAAGACCGTGTGCCCGGCGTTGTTGCCGCCCGCGTAGCGCACCACGATGTCCGCCTTTTCGGTAAGGACATCAATGATTTTCCCTTTGCCTTCGTCGCCCCATTGGGCGCCAACCAGAATTGTATTCATATTTTCGATTTGGCGGTCCTGATTCCGAATTTTGCCCGGCCAATTGCAGGACCGAAAAGCCGCGCGCCTGCAATAAAAATCCCCGAACGCTGGTTCGGGGCAAAGTGCGCGGTCTTTGCGATGAGAAAGTAAAAATACCGCCGCCCACTGTCAATGCTGCCCTGAAGAAAATTTGCTTCAAGATATCCAGGGATTCTGGCTCAATGAACAGCTCGATTGATTACGTATGCGACCTTCATGCAAATTAGCGCCGGGCGTTCTTCTTCGGAGCGCGGCTGGGGGCGTAGCACCAGCCGCAGCACTGGCAAATTCGCTGCGGCTGTCCCGCACCCTTGTCACCCTCATTGTCTCCATTCTCCTGTCATCCTTTGCAGCCAATGGCGCGAGTGCGCATTTTATTCCCCTGCAACTCGATGGCCAAACCTTCATCCACGACCCGTCCACGATCATCCAGGACGGCGCGCGCTATTACGTTTTTGGAACCGGTGATGGCATCACCATGAAATCCTCTCCGGACTTGATTCACTGGACCAATTGCGCGCCCATTTTTGACGAACCGCCCGCCTGGACGACCAATGCCGTTCCTGATTTTCGGGGACTTTTTTGGGCGCCGGACATTATCCGGCTCAATGGAAAGTTTTATTTGTATTACGCCGTTTCGACCTGGGGAAAACAGGTGTCTGCCATTGGGCTGGCCACGAATCCAACCCTCGATCCTTCGGCGGGCAATTATCGCTGGACGGATTGCGGCATGGTCATCCAATCCACCAATGGCAGCGATTTTAACACGATTGATCCCAGCCTGATGCGGGACAATGACGGCAAAGTGTGGATGGCCTTTGGTTCCTATTGGCATGGCATTTACCTTACACAACTGGACCCTCAAACCGGCCTTCGCGGGACCAATTCAGCCCTGTATCCCCTGGCGTGGAACTATTCGATTGAAGCCTCGTGCCTGATGCGGCACGAGAACTATTACTATCTGTTTGTGGACTGGGGCCAATGTTGCGAGGGCACCAACAGCACCTACGAAGTCCGCGTCGGACGCGCCAAATCGGTTACCGGTCCCTATTTGGACCGGCGCGGCAAAGACCTTCTGGACGATGGAGGAACGATGTTCCTGCGGTCCACCGGCCGTTTTATCGGTCCGGGCCATATCGGAATCCTCCGGGCAGGCGGGACGATTTGGTTCAGTTACCATTACTACGACGCGGCAACCGACGGCCGCTCACGTCTGGCTCTGGGCAAACTCGCCTGGACCAAAGACGCCTGGCCGGTCCCAACGAAATAAGTGATCGCTAAACTTGGTACGGACGGCGTGCTGCGCCGTCACCGCCCGTAACTTGTCGCGCCGTAACACATCTCGCGAAGGCGGAAGCGGGCGGAACAACCCGCGGAACAACGTCCAACCACGCAGATTGCGCCGCTGCACGCGGCGCGGACGCCGTAGCGCAGCGTCCCTGCCAGGAACGATTCCCGCACCGCCCATTAAATCCCCAACTTCCGAAACCGCGACTCCACTTCCTTAAAATGAAAATCCAGCGAGCAGAGTTTTTCCAGTTCGTCCTTTTCGAAATGTTTCGATACGTCGGGATCGGATTTTAAGATTTCAAGGAAATTGGCATCGTCGCGTCCGGCATGTTTTGTTTCCCAGGTTTTCATCGCCCCGCGCTGGACCAGATCGTACGCTTCTTCCCGCGTTAATCCCTTTCTGATGAGGGCGAGCAATACCGTTTGCGAATTCCACATGCCCAGGCTCAACCCCAAATTGCGTTTCATATTCTCAGGATAAACCTGCAATCCGGTCATGAGCCGGATCAACAGCGAAAACATATAGTCCAGCAATGTGCACGAGTCCGGGAAAATGATGCGTTCCACCGACGAATGCGAAATGTCGCGCTCGTGCCACAGCGCCACGTTTTCCAGCGCCGCCAGCGCGTTGCCCCGGAGTACGCGGGCCAGGCCGGTCAATCGTTCCCACGTAATAGGATTTCGCTTGTGCGGCATCGCGCTGGAACCTTTCTGGCCCTTCGTAAATGGTTCTTCCGCTTCCAGAACTTCCGTGCGTTGCAAATGGCGAAACTCCACCGCCCATCGCTCGATACTGGCCCCGACCAGCGCCAGGACCCCTTGAAATTCCGCGTGAATGTCGCGTTGGACCACTTGCGTGGCGATCGGGGCGGGGCGCAATCCCAATTTTTTGCACACAAATTCCTCAACCTGGGGCGATAAATGCGCGCTCGTGCCTACGGCCCCGGAAATCTTTCCCACCGACACGACCTCTCGCGCGCGTTCGAGCCGTTCCAGCGAGCGCCTGAATTCATCGTGCATCAGCGCCAGTTTCAACCCAAAGGTGGTTGGTTCGGCATGGATGCCGTGGCTGCGGCCGATGGAGGGTGTCCGCTGAAATTCCCTGGCGCGCCCGGCGATGACGGGCAACAATTGCCTGGCGTCGGCAATCAGAATCTCCGCGCTTTGTTTCATTTGCAATGCCAGCGCCGTGTCGCCGACGTCACTGCTGGTCAGCCCGAAATGCAGCCAGCGGCTTGAACGGCCGGCGATTTTTTCCGTGACCGCCGTGGTAAAACCGATGACGTCGTGGTTCAGGGTCTTTTCAAGTTCCTTTTGCCGTTCGACCAGCGCTTTTAAATCCGCAAAACAAAGGTCCGCTCCGGCTTTGATCGCGTTAAAATCGTCCTTCGGAACCACGCCTTCGGCCGCCAGCGCTTCGCTGGCCAGCAATTCAATCTGAAGCCAAATTTTGAGCTTATTTTCGTCCGACCAAATTGCCCGCATCTCGGGCCGTGAATAGCGCGTAATCATGTTTCCATTAAATGAAAAAGAAGGGAACTATTGAAGCTTTAAATGCTGGTAGGGACGCCGTGCTGCGGCGTCAGCGCCGCGTTCAGCGGCGCAACTATTACGCGGGCGACTTCCAGGACGGACGACTCCTTCCGCCCGCTTCCGCCTTCGCGAGATGTGCTGCGGCGCGACAAGTTACGGGCGGGGACAGCGCGATGTCCCTGCCGTAACGGCTAGCGCTTATTCATCTTCGAGCGCGCTCGTTCGAGGATTTCGCGCTCGCGCGCCGTCAGGCTCTGAATGCCGCTTTGGGAGATTTTATCCAGGATGGGGTCCACTTCTTTTTGGACAAATTCAGCCGCGGTCAAATCTTCGGCGGGTGGAATGGCCGAGGAACCCCAAACGCTTTTCCTGCCGGCGCGGCGGGCGGCCAGTTCGCGCGGGGCGGAACGGCGCGGGGAATGGATCCATTGGGGAAAATGCCAGCGGCCCTGAACAATCTGCCGGGTGTAGAGCACGCCAAAGAGAATGCCGCCCAGATGCGCCGCGTTGGCAACATTGCTGTTGCGAAGAAGCATGCCGACTACGGCAATCCCAATGCAGATCCACAACAGAGTCCTTCCCCGCAACGTCACCGGGATAAAATAATAGAGCAGCAACGTCATTTGTTCGTCCCAATTCATGAAGGCGAACGCCGCCACCAGCCCGAAAGCGCCGGCCGAGGCGCCGACGACCGCGTCCCCGAACGAAGAAAACAAGAGCGCAAAGCCCATTTGCACCAGTCCGCCTACGATTCCGCTCACAAAGTAGAGCGTCAGGAATTTCCTGCCGCCGATGGCCATTTCAACGGGGCGCCCGAAGAAATAAATGGCCAGGGAATTACAAAGCAGATGCAGCCAGCCGGCGTGCATGAATTGAAAGGTCAGCAATTGCCAGACGTAACCGCTTTTTAAACCGTCGAGGCTGAGAGCAAAATACCTGTCCTCCATTGCCGCGCGGCCGGTGTGCCAGCCGATCATCTCCAAAAGAAATACCGCCACGTTGACGATTAAAATCGCAATGGTAAAGGAAACCCGGTGTTCATAAGCGGGTTGGCGCATGTAATCGCGATCCTCTAGCATGGCAACAAAAACTTAACGCAGTTGGCAAAATTTTCAACGTGCGTCTTTCTCAAACTGTATTTTTCCAACACCCTGGTTTTTCCCCGAGGGGGCCTGTCATCCGCCGGAGATCTGCCCGTCAACCAGTTCGATGACTCTTTGGGCGCGCGCGGCCACGTTGGCATCGTGCGTGGCTATCACCAGCGTCGTGTGCTTTTTGACACAAAGACCCGCCAATAGTTCAATGATTTCACCGCCCGTTTTTGAGTCCAGGTTGCCGGTTGGCTCGTCGGCCAGCACCAGGTCAGGCTCGCACACCAGCGCCCGGGCGACCGCGACACGCTGCTGTTCGCCCCCCGAAAGCTCATAAGGCTTGTGCTCGGCCCGGTCCTTCAGCCCCACTTGTTCCAGCAATTCAAATCCCCGTTTTTCGGCGGCCGCGGATGAGACACGGCCAATTCGGGCCGGAACGCAGACATTCTCCAGGGCGGTCAACTCGGGCAGCAAATGATAGGCCTGGAAAACGAAGCCAATGCGGCGGTTCCGTAGCCGGCACAGGTCGTTCTCCGGCAGTTTGGCGATTTTCTGTCCGTCAAAGAAGATTTCCCCGGCATTTGGGGAATCCAGGCCGCTGATGAGATGGAGCAGCGTGCTTTTGCCCGCGCCCGATGCGCCGCGCAACGCCAGAAATTCATTGCGCCCGATTTCGAGGTCCACGCCGCGCAAGACCTCGAGGACGCGCCTGCCCATCGTATAGCTTTTGACCAAATTGCGGGCCGAAAGAAAGGGTTCACTCATAACGCAAAGCCTCCACCGTGTTCATTTTGCTGGCGTGGCGTGCCGGGAGAATCGCCGCCAGCAGGCATATTATAAATGATCCGCCGCAAATAATCGCAAGGTCCCGCGGCACGATGATGGCCGGCAGTTCGTTAAACCCGTAAATGTCAGCGGGGAACA
>JASHPN010000271.1 GCA_030038175.1 Verrucomicrobiia bacterium | reverse complement strand
CGAGCGTTATCCCAAACTGGCCGCGTTGCCGCCGGAGGAACTGGTCAAAATCACCTGCGACGACCTGGCTGTGTTGCTTGGCGTCAAAGGCCGGCCGGTGTTTGTGCACACGGCGCTTTATCCCCGCGCCATTCCCCAATACAATCTTGGCTACGGCAAATTTAAAAGCCTGATGAACGAAATCGAATCCAACGCGCGCGGTTTATTTTTCGCCGGGCATTTCCGTGATGGCGTTTCGCTGGGCGATTCGATCGTGTCTGGCTGCAACGTCGCCGGGCGTGTGGAAAATTTTCTGAAATGAGCAAAGGCATACTTCTGGTCAACCTCGGTTCGCCTGACTCCACGTCGGTCGGCGACGTGCGGAAATATCTGCGCGAATTCCTGATGGACGGACGCGTGCTGGACGCGCCCTGGCCGGTTCGGTTTTGTGTGGTCCACTTCGCCATATTGCCTTCGCGCCCAAAAGAATCGGCGCACGCCTATGAAAAAATCTGGACGCCCGAAGGCTCGCCGCTCGTGGTGACCAGTCGGAACGTCCAGAAGAAATTGCAGGCGCGGGTGGACGCGCCGGTGGAGTTAGCGATGCGGTATCAAAATCCCTCCATCGAAAGCGCCATCCGCAAATTGAAGGACGCCGGCGTGGACGATTTGCTTTTGATTCCCTTATTCCCGCACTATGCGATGTCCAGTTACGAAACGGCGGTAGTGCGTGTCCGGGAGGTTGCCGGCCAAATCGCGCCGCGCATGAAGGTGACCGTCCAGCCGCCTTATTATGATGTGCCGGAGTACATCGAAGCGATGGCCGCCTGCGCGCAACCCGATTTACAGGGCGGTTATGACCATCTGCTTTTCAGCTTCCATGGCATCCCGGAACGGCACCTGAAAAAGTCGGACACGACAGGTTGTCATTGTTTGGTGAAGGAGAATTGCTGCGAAGTTTCCAGCCCGGCGCACGCAACGTGTTATCGTGCACAGTGCTTTAAAACCGTCACCGCGTTCGTGGCCAAGGCCAAGGTGCCGAGGGGAAAATACTCCGTTTCGTTCCAATCGCGCCTGGGCAAGGACCCGTGGCTGAAGCCTTACACGGATTACGAATTGGCCGAAATGCCCAAACGCGGCGTGAGAAAAATCCTGGTCATCTGCCCGGCGTTCGTCTCGGATTGCCTGGAGACCATTGAAGAAATCGGGATACGCGGCAGGGAAACGTTTATGGAAGCTGGCGGAAAAGAGTTTGTGCAAATCCAGTGTCTGAACGAACATCCTTTTTGGATTTCCGCGCTGGAAAAAATGGCGAAAACGTTTCTTTCCGCCAATTGGCCGATTTAGCCCTTTTAACCGCGTCAATTCTCCTTTACCGCTGTGATTAGCGCCTGGAGCGAGTTCTTGGCGTCGCCGAAGAGCATGCGGGTGTTGTCCTTATAAAAAAGATGGTTCTCGATGCCGGCAAAGCCCGCAGCCATGGAGCGTTTCATGACGATAGTGGATTTACAGCGGTCGGCCTCGATGATGGGCATGCCGTAAATCGGGCTGCTCTTTTCCTCGCGCGCGGCGGGGTTGACGACGTCGTTTGCGCCGATGACAAGGCAGACGTCCACACGGTCCATCGAAGGATTGATTTGGTCCATCTCGACAAGTTGGTCGTAGGGGACATTGGCCTCGGCGAGCAGGACGTTCATGTGGCCAGGCATGCGACCGGCGACAGGGTGAATGGCGAACTGGACTTCCACACCGTGCTTGCCGAGTTCGTCAGAAAGCTCGCGGACCTGGTGTTGGGCTTGAGCCACAGCCATACCGTAACCGGGCACAACAACGACGCGTTGCGCATAAGCAAGCAGCAGCGCTGCTTCATCCGCCTGCACGGGTTTGACGGTGCCAGCGACGGCGCCCGCAACAGCCTTGCTGCCGCCAGCCGAACCGAAGGCGCCAAATAAGACATTAGTAACGGGGCGGTTCATGGCCTTGCACATGAGCAACGTAAGCAGCGTGCCCGAGGAACCGACGAGCGTGCCGGCGACAACCATGGCCGTGTTGTTAATGGCAAAACCGTCGGCGGCGACGGCGAGGCCGGTAAAGGAGTTCAACAGCGAAATAACGACTGGCATATCCGCGCCGCCAATGGGCATGACCATCGCGATGCCAAAGAAGAGCGCGAGCGAAAACATTACGATGAACCCGGTGGCGGCCACGGGGATGGTGGCATTGAACGCGAGCCAGCCGCACAAGGCGAGGATAAGCAGCAAAATAAAACCATTCAAAATGTTCTGGCCGGGGAAGGTTATGGGCTTCTCGAATTTTCCCTGCAACTTCAAATAGGCGATGATGCTGCCGGAGAAGGAAAGCGAGCCAATGAGCGTGGCGAAGAGCATGGGCACGGTGATGAAGGCGGTGACGGTATTCCGGCCCTGAACACCGCGCAGGAATTCGAGGCTGGCTACCAGCGCCGCCGCGCCGCCCCCCAGGCCGTTGAAGAGCGCGACCATTTGTGGCATGGCGGTCATTTTCACAGAGTATGCGCCAATTGCGCCGATAACGAGGCCTATGACTATGCCAATAGTGATGAG
This sequence comes from Verrucomicrobiia bacterium, assembly GCA_030038175.1. GTDB lineage: Bacteria > Verrucomicrobiota > Verrucomicrobiia > Limisphaerales > UBA11358 > UBA11358. Next base: position 23,059 of record JASHPN010000271.1, on the reverse strand, counting down.
GGTGTAATTTAACGTCCAGCCCGCCGTCCAGACGGAGATACCGTCGGGTGTGTGCAGCGCGAAGAGAGCGATGAGCATGCCCGCGGCGGCGACGAGGTTGCCGATGCGCGCCGTTTTGGGCGAACTCAAAAATTTAATGCCGATGATAAACAGAACGGCGACGCCGATGAAGATGAGCGAGATGGTGGCACTCATATTATTTCTTTTTCTTGAACATTTGCAGCATGCGGTCAGTGACCATGAAACCGCCAACGACATTGGCGGAACCGAAAATGACCGCGACAAAACCAAGCCCCTGTGCAAGCAGCGAGGAGGCGTCCGCTAGCACCAGAATACCGCCAAAAAGGATGATGCCGTGGATGGCGTTCGTGCCGGACATCAGCGGCGTATGCAGCATGGAGGGGACTTTCGAGATGACTTCAAACCCGACGAAAATCGAGAGGATGAAGATGAAAATAATGTTGGTGTCCATAAGATCAGTTTTGTTTTCCGTTCAGTTTCTGGTTCACAATTTTGCCATCATGGGTGACGAGGCAGGAATTGATGATGTCGTCATCCATTTTGAGCACGAAGGCCTTTTGCTGCTTGTCCCAAAATTCGCCGATGAGGTTGAACAGGTTTTCGGCGTACACCTGACTGGCGTGCAGCGGCGCGCGGCCGGGCATGTTCGCGACGCCGATAATCGTGACGCCGTTGCGATCAATGGTCTTGTCATAGGCGACGCCTTCGACATTGCCGCCAGTTTCAACGGCCAAATCCACGACGACGCTGCCGAGTTTCATGGCATCGAGCATTTCCGCAGTGACAAGCACCGGGGCTTTGCGCCCAAATACCTGCGCGGCGCAGATAACGACATCGGACTCCGCGCAGGTCTTTTTCATCGCCTCGCGCTGTTTCTGGATTTGTTCTTCGGTCAAGGTCTTGGCGTAACCGTCTCTGGTCTGGCCGGTTTCACCTAAATCAATTTTCAAAAACTGCGCGCCGAGGGATTTGACCTGCTCCTCGACGACGGGGCGCGTGTCATAGGCGGTCACCTTGGCGCCAAGGCGTTTGGCGGTAGCAATGGCCTGCAATCCCGCCACGCCGACGCCGATGATGAAAACTTTGGACGGCAGGATGGTTCCCGCCGCCGTGGTCATCATCGGGAAAATTTTATTGGAATGTTCGGCAGCGAGAATGACTGCCTTGTATCCGCCGAGGTTGGCCTGCGAGGAGAGCACGTCCATCTTCTGCGCGCGGGTAGTGCGGGGAATAAATTCCATGCTGATGGCGCTGATGTCACAATCAGCAAATTTCTGGATCAGTTCCTTTTCATTAAACGGGTCAAGCATGCTCACGTGGATGGCCTTGGGCTTGAGCCAGGCGATTTCTTCGACCGGCGGCTTGCGCAGGCGCAGGACGATGTCGGCGGAATGGAGGAGATTTTTCCGGTCATGACTGATGGTTGCCCCGGTTTTGGCGTAATCGTCGTCGGAAAAGCCGGCTGCGGCACCGACGCCGGATTCGACTTCGATTTCCGCGCCCAATTTTGCGAATTTAGTGACACAGCCAGGCGTGATGGGCGCGCGCGTTTCGCCGGGATGAATTTCCTTTGGAACAGAAATTTTCATCGTTAGCGGAATGGGTTGAAATTCATCATAAGTTTAGACAAAAATTCAGAAAGTCTAATCCCGGATATGCCTGAAATGAAACAGTTCATGGTCATCTCTAATCATCATTTGTTTTTTATGAAACCTGACGAGCTTCATGTGCGCTATAGTTGCACCTCAGTAAAAAAGCCGCTATCCATTGTTTGCCAAATTTTGAACAAATTTTGGCGAGGTGCGTGAAGGGAGATGACTGGATTTTGTGGGTTTTCGAACAAGTAACCTTCAATTAAAAAATGTAGCCCACTTCTCCTTGACCAAGGCCAACAACTCGGATGTCCCGGTCATCGGAAACTTCGATTTCATGATCGGCGAGCCTATCTTTTTAAACCGCTTCGTCTGCATTTGCCTGACTTTCACTTGTTTTGAAGCAACACAATAAACGCCAATAACTTACGACGAAACTCGTCATCCTCTAATTAGCTTGGAATTTACCAGGAGGCATTTGGGCGTTGCTGAACATGGCAAGATTATTTCCCCGACTTGAAATTCATGTCCATTTGGAGAGCGTGGAGTGAGAGGTTGATGTCGCGGATAAAGTAAATGAGCGCAACTATAATCGCTGCCATACAACTGCCAAATAGAATCACAATTACAACGGCCCATTGCAATTGCAGCAGTGTGCTCGCAAAAAGAAAGATAACCAGCAACGCCGCCAGCAAAGCGCCGGATGCTGCCCAGACTATTGATGCGCGCACCAGCCTTGCCCTGCGCCATAGTATTTCCAATTGTCCCTTCAGCCTCGCCCGGTCAGATTCCGCACCTGCACGATGAGCTTCAGTCAACTGGCGCGTGCGGTCAATCACGCGTCCCAGGCGGTTCGTCATGGACAACAACAATAACCCGACCCCGGATATAAGAATTACGGGGCCAATGGCGACCTGCAATGTTGGTATAAGATTTTCCAAAGAGCGCATTCTTGGTCAGGTCACAAAGAATTTCAACCTGCAAATTCAAATAAGACAGTCCCTCCGGCCTAATCCAAAAGGTGGCGAAAGAAAGCCAATAAACGGTTAGATGGAATCCCTTTTCAGGCCAATGATGTTGCTACGATGCAAATCGAAAAAATCAAGCTTTGCTGCGCGAAGTGCGGATTTACTGTTGAAGAATACAACGCCTCTGAACTGGCCGAAGTTCCCCGAAAGACCAAACGGTACAAATATCTGCTTCAAAAATCCTCGATTTGTCCGGCGTGCCTGGCATCGGGCCGGTTGAAGGAAAACCGTGTAACCGAAGAAGCGGACACCACTCCGACACAGACCGCCGATACAAAATTTTCCACGACTGCGCCTGTGGCACATGAAAAACATCCTGATTCGCCAACCCCAATGATTGATGCCATTTCACAAGGCGTTTGGCCGAGCCATGCCGCAGAATTGAAAAAAACACGCTATCCGGTCCAGATGTATGAGCAGGCGTTGCAGAAACGCACAACACAGTGGGGTTATGGTGGTTACGTTTCTTTGCCTGGGGTGGCTTCAGGAGTTTTGGTGCGCGCTTCAGCGCGGCCGGATATTACCAAAGGCTCGAATTTCGTTCGGATCATGGACCCGTGCGGCAATTTTTTCAAAGCCGATTCGATGCGCAAGATTTGCGATATTTCGGACAAATACGCCTATGGTCTATTGCATTTATTGAGCACCGGCGGCGACTTGGAAATGCTCGGCATTCCCACCGAAAATCTCAAAGCAGCGGTGGATGAAATTACCAAAATTGGTTTCGACGTTGGTTCAACCGGCGACGACTACCGCACCAGTGAAGAATGCATCGGGCCGGCCAAATGTGATTTGGCGCTCTATGACACGCTCGGTTTCCGCGAGGCATGGTACAAACGGTTTTTGGATGACGTTCAATATCCGCGCTTTCCGCACAAGGTTAAATGCAAGTTTGCCGGTTGTCCGAATGATTGCGTTCGCGGCCAGCAGAAATCTGACTTTGTGGTCATTGGGGTGTTTCGCGATTTGCCAATCATCGATCAAAAGAAAGTTAAAAAATGGGTCAAAGACGGTGGTGATATGACGACCGCTTGCACACGTTGTCCGGGCGGTTGTTTGAGCTGGGACAAAAAAAACGGACTGAACATTGATGGCGACAGTTGCCTGCGCTGCATGTATTGCATCAATAAAATATCCGGCGTGCGGCCCGGCGGCGATCGCGGCGTGGCGATTCTGGTGGGCGGCAAAATGCGCGGTAAATACGGCCCTATGCTGGCTAAAGTGGTGGTGCCGTTTATGAAAGCCGAACCGCCCGATTACAAGGAAGTCTTCGATTTGATTGAAAAACTTACCGAAGTCTATGACGCAAATGCGCGCAAGAAGGAACGTGTGGGCGATTTCATGTTGCGCGTGGGCATGAGCGAATTTTTCCGGCTGGCCGGCGTGGAACCCTCGGCACACCTCTTCAACCAGCCGCGCACGAACCTTTACTATCATTGGGAACCCGAAGAAGTCCGCCCTCAAAATGGCGCGGGCAAAGAAAACAATTGCACAACAACCAAACTATGAATGTCTTAGCTGTTGCCGGGCCCGGCTCCAGATATCAAATCCACGGCGCGCATCCCGCGGGATTCTGGGCGGGATTGTGGCATGGCTTGATATCTCCGATCACATTTCTTGTGAGCCTGTTTAATCCCTCCGTGCGCATTTACGAGAACCACAATCGCGGCAGGCTCTACGATTTAGGTTTTATCATTGGAATCTCCGGCGCATTCGGCGGCGGGCAACAAGCAACCACTGTTTCACATCCTTAATTTTATGCCAGGAATTGGAATACCATCGCTCGCGGACAATCTGCCGCCGTTGCTCAAGCGCAACTACGGCAAATGGATTTCCCACGAACATCCGCGCCCGGGCGTCATCAAACACGACTCTGAAACAGGCGAAGTTTGCTTTACAGTGCGCGCCGGAATGCCTCCCAACGCCCGCGTCAGCACGCAAACATTGCGGAAAATTTGCGACGTTGCCGATGAATATTCCGAGGGATTTTTCCGGGTCACCCAGCGCAACTCCCTTGAATTCGTCGGCGTGCCTGAAAGGAAAATTGAAGGGCTTATTGCGAGGCTGGCACTGATGGGCTTTCCCGTGGGTGGTACGAATCGCTCGCTGCATAACACGGTTTGTTGCACCGGTTATATGCACTGCCACTTGGCGGCAACAGACCCGGCGGCCATCATGAAGGCTGTCTCTGAAATGCTGCTCAAGGAATTTGAAAATGATTACCTGCCGGCGAAGCTGAAAATTTCCGGCTCCGGCTGCCTGAACAATTGCGGTGAAGGCTCGACTGCGGACATCGGTATCGTAGGCGTGCACCGCGACCTGCCACCCATTCATGTGGGTAAACTCAAAGGCTGCGAGTTGCCTCTGGTGATTTCAGTTTGCCCGGTCGGCGCCATCAAGCCCAAAGGCCCGGGGATGGTTGAAATTGACGGGAAACGGTGTATTCATTGCCCTGCATGTTCGGTGGCTTGCGCCGCCATGGCTCCCATCGGGAGCGCGGATGGCGATGGGGTGGCAATCGTGGTGGGCGGCAAAGCGGGCAACACCGGCGATGGCCCGGCCATCGCCAAAGTCGCAGTTCCCTATCTTCCCAATAATCCGCCCTACTGGTCGGAAGTTACCGGCGCCATTCGGAAAATAGTGTACGCCTGGCACGCCAACGCTCGCAAAGACGAACGCGTTGGCGAATGGATCAACCGCATCGGTTGGGCAAAGTTTTATGAACGGACGGGCCTGCCGGTCTCTACCAAAGTCATCGATGAATTTGATTCGCGCGCCATCGAATACGCCAAATCAAATGTGCGTTTTAAATGGTAAAAACAATGAACCAAAGAAAACCTTTATGCCTACACTCACCCTAGCTGGAAAAGAATTTGACGTGGATGAAGACGGATTCATCCAGGACGCGACTAAATGGGATGATTCCATCGCCACAGCTCTCGCCGAACAGGAGGGAATCAAAGTACTGACCGACGAACATTGGAAGGTCATCCGTTACCTGCGCGATTACTTTCAGAAATTTGGTTCCGCGCCAATGATCCGGAAGGTCACCAAAGATACCGGTCTGCCGCTCAAGCGTATTTACGAATTGTTCCCGACTGGTCCGGCCAAGGGCGCGTGCAAACTTGCCGGTCTGCCCAAGCCGACCGGTTGCATATAAAGATTTTGGGAGTGGCTGCGCTCCTACGCGTTCCCCACTGGCACACGCTCCTGTGCCAAAAGGACGCAGCCACACCTGAATATTTTGAATTATGAACCTGGCGCTGCCCGTTCTGTTATACGCCGCCGTTGCAGTTTTTCTGCTCGGCATGGGTTGGCGCATTTCCTGGTGGCTGCGCGCGCCCGCGCCCCTGAAAATTGTCCTGACGCCTGCACCCAAAACATTCTCGGGCGTCGCCGTGCGCCTGGCTGGGGAAATTTTTACTTTCCGCAGCCTTTTCAAAGGCGACCGGTACTTCTGGATTCCCGCCTGGCTGTTTCATCTTTCCCTGGCGTTGCTGCTCATCGGCCATCTCGGCGGTCTGGTCATGCCCAAAGTAGCCGAGGCGACACTCGGGTTGGATGAAAGCCAGTTTGAACATCTGGCACAAGTAGCAGGCAGCGTTGCGGGGATTCTAGCGATTTCCACTGTGCTTTGGCTGCTCATCCGGCGCCAGGTGGGGGAACGTCCGCGGTCAATTTCCCATTTCAGCGATTTTTTCGCTCTTATTTTATTATTGCTTATCCTCGGTACCGGCAGCCACATGAGGTTCATGGGCGGTTTGGATATTATGCAGGCACGGCAATTTGTGGCCGGCTGGTTGATGTTCCATCTGGTCCCGCCGCCATCTAATCCCGTGTTCGCCGCCCACGTCATTTTGGTCAGCGTGTTGCTGATATACATTCCGTTCAGCAAGCTCGTTCACATCGGCGGCGCGGCTTTGTTCAGCCCCACGCTCAACCAACGTAACAATCCGCGCGAACGGCGTTACGCCGGTCCCTGGGGCGCGGCTGCGTCAATCAGCAAATCCAAATGAAAGCCCCACCTCTCTGTCCCAATATCGCTGCCAACGTTCACGCGCACCGGGCGAAAAAGGAATATCTGGAGCCGCTGGGTTTGCCGGCGGAAAGACCAGCGGATTGGCGCGCCAAAGCACTCGACAAATTTCGCGAACTGCTCCATGAACGCCGTTCCCTCTCGCTTTACATGGACGTCTGCGTTCGTTGCGGAGCGTGCGCGGACAAGTGCCCGTTCTTCCTCGGTACCGGCGACCCCAACAACATGCCCGTCGCGCGTGCTGAACTGTTCCGCAAGGTTTATCGCCGCTATTTCACAGCCGCTGGTAAACTCGCTGGCCGCCTGGCCACCGCCGAAGACTTGACGGACGACGTTCTCGACCAATGGTTCACTTATTTTTACCAATGCTCCGAGTGCCGTCGTTGTGCGGTGTTTTGCCCCTTCGGCGTGGACACGGCGGAAATCACCATGGCCGCCCGCGAAATCATGGCCTCCATCGGTGTCGCTCCCAAATACACCACCGAAGTCATCCGCAAAGCCAACGAAATCGGCAATAACCTCGGCATACCCTTGGCCGCCTGGAAAGACAGCGCCGAGTTCCTCGAACAGGAACTGAAAGAACAAACGGGCAAGGACATCAAAATGCCCGTGGATCAGGAGGGTGCCGAAGTTCTGCTTGTTCCCCCCTCGGCAGACATGTTCGCGAATGCCGACACCATGATGGGCTACGCTAAATTATTTTATGCCGTAGGCGTGAACTGGACCACCAGCACCTACGCCAGCGAAGCTGGCAACTTCGGGCTGTTCCTCAATTACGAGCAGCTTCAAAAAATCAACCGCCGTATCGTAGACGCCGCCCGCAACCTCCGCGTCAAGCGTCTCATCATAGGCGAGTGTGGACATGCCTGGCGCGCCGCGCAGGCCTTCACTGATACGCTCAACGGCCCCCTGCATTTTCTCCAGAAACCCTGCCCGGAGCACATTTGTGAATTTGCCGCGCGGCTTATTCGCGGAGGCTGGCTCAAACTTGACAAATCGGCCAACGACGGCGTTACCGTCACCTATCATGATCCCTGCAACCTCGCGCGTGGCGGCGGGCTGATTGATGAGCCGAGGGAAATTCTCCGCGCGGTTGTAAACGATTTTCGCGAAATGCCAGCGGATACCATCCGCGAAAAAACCTTTTGTTGCGGTGGGGGTGGCGGACTGCTAACGGAGGAACTGATGCAGACGCGCATGAACGGCGCGAAACCGCGCGTCGAAGCGTTTCGCACCACCGGCGCGGATTTGCTCGCCACCCCCTGCGCAATTTGCAAGGCGCAATTCCCGGAAGTCTTCAAACATTACGGAGTTGACGCCCGGGTCGTTGGCGTCATGGACTTGCTCGCCAAAGCCATTGTAATCTAACCCAAAATAAAACCTATGTATTCCATCACCATAGACGAAACCAAGTGTAAGGTTTGCGGCGAATGTGTCAATATTTGCCCCAACGAAATCTATAAGATTGAGGACAACCACCTTGTCATTGGTAGCAACGCCAGCGAATGCAGCGGCTGCCAAAGTTGCGTTTCGGTCTGCCCAAATGAAGCCATTACCATTACTGAAATATAAACCGCCGATTTAGCCTCCAACAAACCAACAACGAAGGTCTCTTATGAGTCTCATCAGCATCAAACACAAGAAAGATTTTCGCGTTACTGCCGCGGTTCGCAATCACACATTGACCCTTGATGTTCCGGCCGAACAAGGCGGCACGGATGACGGTCCCACGCCGGTCGAATTGCTTGCCGCCGCCGTTGGGTCCTGCATGGCGATGCACATCGCCAAGTATTGCAAAGCCGCCAAATTGCCCGATGAAGGATTGGGCGTTGATCTCGATTTTCAACTGGCCAAGGACCCGCTGCGCGTTGCCTCTATAACTGCGGATATCACATTACCACCCGGTTTTCCCGAAGATCGGATTGAAGCCGTTAAACGCGCTGCGCAGCAATGCACTGTCAAAAATACGCTGAAGGAAAGCACGGTGGTGGATGTGGAGATTTTGGTGGCGGGTGATTAAAATGGGTATGGACAAGATATCAATCACATGCGCCTCTCCTTGCTTGCGCAGTCAAGCTGAAGCAAAGGTCCTTTGTAAATGGCTGTTCTCTTGCAGTTTAATTCTCAACCGGATCGCTATTCTCCCAAATTCCGGCGAAGCAACGCGCTCAATTTAGCTGGCGAAAGAACAGTGACTATTTTACTTTTGACCGTGATGAGTTTCTGGTCTCGGAATTTGGCTAGCGTTCGCGAAAAAGTTTCACCTACTGTGCCTAGTTCTGCTGCCAGTACGCGCTTCGTCACAGTCAATTCAATCTTTACTGGAGATTCGCTTTGCTGGTTTGGACAACGTTTTACCAGCCAGTTCGCCAGTCGCGTTTCGACATCCTTCGCCGTAAGGTCTTCAATTTGACCAACCAACACACGTAAATGACTACTCATCGAACCGAGCATTCGCAACGCGAGTTCCGGTTGCCGCTTGAGCAATTCAATGATACCGTCTTTTTGCACCAACAAGACTTGTGTCGTCTCCACTGCGCGGGCATCGGCGGGATAACCCGTGGGCGTGGCTAACGACGCCTCGGCGAACGAATCGCCCGCGCGAAAAACGTGAATGACTTGCTCCCGGCCGCTGGCGATAACACGATGAACGTTTACCGCTCCAGTCTGAACGATGTAAAATCCTCTTGCCGGATCGTTTTCATGAAAAAGATACTCATCCTTTTCCAGCATTTTTACGGCCGAAACATTTGCAATGTTCTGCAAGTCGGCAATCGGAAGCCCGGTAAAAAGCTGGCAGCTTCGCAAGGTGTTGATAATGACAGCATTTTTCAGATCAGCCAATGGGGCACTCATTTTGCATTATTTCACTGAACTTCCCGCCAAAAGTAAACAATCCAGTCTGCACCTTTTCCCCGCTCGATTTTGGAACTGAAGCCTTCGCTGTTCAATTTTTCCACCAGCGGCGAGGGCAGGAAAGGAGCAATAACAATTAAGCCCTCGTCCGGCTTAAGTTCATCTACTTTCCTTCGGATTTCCGGGAACGGTTCGACACCACGCGACAACAATTCCCGGACATCAAAACGTTTGAATTGGTCCATTGGCAGCATATTTATTTTTGCGTGATGAACAGCCGTTGAATTTGGTGAACCATGTCTTGCGGATTGGAATCCAGGCCGGTTTGCTGAAAAACGACTTCGCCTTTGGCGTTCAAGAGGGTAACGGCGTTGGAATGCGCAAATTGACCATCGGCATTCTGTTTATATTGAACGCCGAGCAGTGCAGCTAGTTCAAGGACGTCATCAGGCTTTCCATTCAAAAGCGTCCAGTTGCCGGATAAATTCAATGCTTTACGGTATTCTGCCAATACTGCGGGCGTATCACGTTCACTGTCAAAGGAAATCAAGGTGAAGCCAATCTTGGAGCGTTCAGCAGGTGTCAGAGACGATTCAATGCGCCGCAAATCATAAACTAAAATCGGGCAGGCAGTAGTGCAGTGCGAAAAGAACATCAGCACAACCTGCGGTTTGCCCGCAAGGTCGCTGAACTTGAGTCCCTTCCCGGCATCAGTTGTCCATTTGGATTCAACCTGATAAAGCGATTTGTCCGTGAAGGTCGCAGGCGCTAAATGCTGCCGACAACACATTGGGCACACGAAATTTGTTTCATCTGCGTATCCTGTGGCGATTTGCACCATAAGAATGGCGATGACGAGAAGTGGAATTATTTTCATTTTCATTAATCTTTAGCGCAACGAAAGCCGAGGTTGTGTACACAGTAGTCCGCCTTGAGACTGCTGCGGAAGGCATAGCGCATAAACGCGGGATAATCATCCACATTTTGGGCGTTTTGCGCACCCGCGCCGCAAAATAATCTGGTATCCAAACCACCGCTTGAATCCCCGCCAATCAGAGACGAATTGAAATCAGCCGCCCATTCCCAAATCAGCCCATGCAAATTGCGGACGCCATAGAAATTTGGTGTTCCACCGTTGACCGGCAAAAATTCCGTCGCTGTGGATTCGGCATACCAACGTAGAACCTCGTTCTTAAATGCGGGATCATTCTCGCCATTGGCCAGCGTCGCACTGGCGGATGCGGCATATTCCCATTCGGCAACTGTCGGCAGGCGTTTGCCCTGCCATTGGGCGTAGGCTTTTGCCGCGAACCATGAGACATAAACCACTGGTGCGTTTGCCGGGGCATTGCTGCCTAAGTCCAAATCACCCGCCCAATTCCTCAAATACGATTCATCGGCGAAAATCCGACTGACGTGAGAACGTTCCCAGCGCGGGTTGGCGCGGACAAATTCCAAAAAATCGCGATTCGAGACGGGAACGACGTCGAGATAGAATGCCTTAACTGAGACTTCGGCGGCATCTGTGCTGGACCTAATTAACGGGTGATACACCCCTTGCGGAATCAGCGCCATGTTTGTAGGAGTCGCATCGGTGGTCAGCGAAAGTAGGAACAGAACGCTAAAAAGAATCAGCATGACAAAATATGTTTTTGCCGTTTTTCTCCCCGTATTGAACGTCTCTGCTTTCATTGTGGTATCATTCAAATGAACTTTGCTTTGGAGGTGCCGAAGCGGCAATCGGGTCTTGACGCGCCGCGTGAACTTGGTCGGGAGTCACAATCTCACCTTTATTGCCCCAATTATTTCGGACGAAAGTGAGCACGTCGGCAATTTGCTGATCAGTGAGGTAACCCTGTGGAATCATCGTGGCATTGTAGGTCTGCCCGTTTACAACGATTTGACCGGTGCGGCCTTGAATGACCGTATAGATTGCGCCGACAGTGTTGCTTTTCAGAAAATCCGATCCGGCTAATGGAGGGATTTGATTGGGAACGCCTTGCCCGTTGGGTTGATGGCAGACGTAACAGATTTGATTGTAAACCGCGCTGCCCGCGTCCATTTGTTCCTGGGATGGCGAAACCATCCCTCTCGAATCCAGCTTGCTTGTGAGCGTTTCCGTAATCGGAGGTGGGGGCGGGTCACTCGTTGCGATTAAATTAGTGATTGGCTCGCCAGAGAAAAGCGTATCGCTTTGTTTGCCAGAGAAAACAAGTGGGTTTGCCTCGCCTGTCACATTTAATGTTCCCATTGCGCCTTTATTGAAAGCGCGGAAGATGGAATGATCCACAAAACTATAGGCACCGGGAACTTTAGGTTGAAATTCAACAATGGCGGAACTGCCTGCCGGGATGAGCACGGTTTGGACATTGTGCATTGGTGTTGTGCCTCCGTCTTCATAAACTGTGTCAAAAATATTGCCGATGACGTGGAAAGAACTGTCGAGGTTTGGCCCGCCATTGCCAACGAAGATACGAATCTTCTCGCCAACTTTGGCAGATAAAGCGTTACTGCCGGTCAGCGCTCCAACTGCGCCATTAAACACGACGTAGGGCGGACGTTCATCCACAGCTTTATCCATATCAAAGGATTGCAAGCCGCCTTCACCGAATTTCCCGGCAGTGTAAAATTCCCCCTGCATGACATAGAACTCACGGTCCACTGGCGGCAAGCCTTCCTTGGGCTCAACCAGGATGAGACCATACATTCCGTTGGCAATATGCATACCCACGGGCGCGGTTGCGCAGTGATAAACGTAAAGCCCGGCAGCGAGCGCTCGGAAAGAGAATTGAGAGGAATGTCCCGGAGCCGTAAAGGAAGCACCGGCTCCACCACCCGGCCCGCTTACGGCGTGCAAATCAATGTTGTGCGGCATCTTGTTGTTTTGGTTATTGTGCAAATGAAATTCCACGAGGTCACCTTCACGGATGCGAATGAAGCTGCCGGGGACATTGCCGCCAAAAGTCCAGAACGTGTATTGGACTCCATCAGCGAGGCGTTTAGTGACTTCTTTTACCTCCAAATTAATAATGACTTTGGTCGCATACTTGCGCGTGATGGGCGGCGGAACGTTTGGCGCTTCCGCCAACACGGCATTCTCCCGACCGATTATTTCAGGAAGGGGTTGATCCTGGCCTTTGGCTGAAAGAACCATTGTGGCGGCTAATGAGATCGCCGCAATACTTAAAATTCTAAAAAAATTCATCTTCATTTTGGTTCGATGTTTATGGGGTTTAAAATGGCCGTTTTCGTCATATTCGTCTCAATCAGAATTGGTTTTTGTTAACCATATATTGTTATTTGGAAACCAATTCAGGGTTATCTACTGGTAATGGCTCTGCCAGACTGGTGGAATCGGCTTTTGCAGCCTCAGATTGAGAAATGATTTTTTTCGCCGCCTCGACCCCAGTGCTGATGCGCTCATCAGTCACCGGACAGGAACCTTTACGAATGCCGATTTTATGAAGTTCCAGATGGTCAAATTTATTAAAACCAGCCAGCCGCAACGTATGAGCAGCACAGTTAAGAGGGCAACCATCCACAACCAAAATGCGCTCGGCATTTTCGGCTTTCATTACAAGGCTTTTCACCCGCCCCCCGATGCCTGCTAGGCACGACATCTGCACCGCGCCTTCGCGAGTGAGGCGGCGCGCAATGCTGTCGGCAATTTCGCCCGCATCCGAACAACCGGAGCAGGCGTAAACAATGGTTGGTTTCCTAACCGGCGCTCCTGCTTTCGGCCCGATTTCCGATGGAGTCAATGTTTCGTCATTCATAAATGCAAACTTTTGCTTGCACAACAACTCTACCTCCAAAGCACCGGAAACGATTTGACCTGGGTCAATTAGTTTTAAGATTTATGAATTCTTGTTAAATGAAGAAATTCTAATGAGTTTTCCATGTCGAAGCCAATACAAGCACCATCATCACCCCGAAGGTCATTTCAGCAATGCCAATTTTTCTGGCGGTAAAACGGCGATTACCCCTGAGTGCCCAAAAAGTTCCTCCCGCCAGAAGGAAAGCAAGCACTATCGCAGGCCAGGGGGCCAGATGAGAAAAAACTAGCCACGTAGCTAAGACAGGTGCTATACCTGCCGCGATAAGCGCAGGCGCGACATCAGTTACATGTCCCTTATTGCGGCGCAAATATACGCGCACAAACAGAACCGTTGGCACCGAACGCGCAAGCATCACCGCGGCCAATGCCATTGATTCAGCAACGGACCAACTCGCCAATGTGCCAAACGTCGCAGGCAAAAAACCAAATGCGATTACACCGCACAATTCCGCCGCCTCTTCCCGGCCCGCATTGCGTGAATCAAACCATACAAATCCAATTCCGGCGACTGCTGCGGGAATGAGTGGCCACAACTTTGCCATTCCGCCAATCGTCATTGCCAACGCCAAGCTCGCGATTGCCAGCATTGAAAGCGCAATCACTGCACCTATCGCTGACGGAACCCGTGGATCGGCCTTACCAGACAATACCAACTTTAAAGGGCGGCGCAGAAAAAATCCGGCAACGGCGGCGCAGACAAGTGCGCCGCCTGCTGCCGACGGCACGACTAACATCCCCAGTGCAAGAGGCTCAAGCGCTAACGACCAACTGCCGTGCTCTTTTGGCAGAACCAATTTAAAGGAGTCGCGCAGCTTAATTTTTTCAGAAATGGTCCCGATGTCAGTCATTTTAGTGCCCGCCGCACGAGGATGCAATTGCCTCGACTGGCTCGGCTAACGGTTTAAGTTTGGTGATTTTGACACGAAATTCTTCCGGCCCTTTAACAAGATGTTGCCAGGTAAATGTGTCCGGCCATTGGGCCGCGAACTGATGGTAAAGAGGCACCGGGTCGTGGTCATTGAGCAGGACGAAATAATCGCCGACAGCGAGGTCGCGCCATCGCTGGATGATTAAGCCGTGTTTGACGGAACAGGGAATCGGACGAACGTCCATGATTTTGTCGGTTGGAATTTGATTTTGTATTTTCATGTTTTGTTTTGTTATGCATTAAAAATTGCCAACGCGCAGCGCAATGCGGGCTTGCTCGCTCATCAATGAAGGATGCCACGGCGGGTCCCAAACGACTTCCACTTCGACGCCCGTGACGCCTTCAAGGTTGAGTAACGCGCTCTTGACTCCCTGCGAAATGCTCTCGTGCATGGGACAGCCCGGCGTGGTCAGTGTCATAGTCACTTTTACAATGCCCTCCACAATGGCGACGCGGTAAATCAAGCCCAGGTCCACGATATTGCAGCCGATTTCAGGGTCAATAATTTGACTCAATGTTTCAAGAACAACAGATTCATTAGGGGTTGCGCTCATAAAGCATTGAATTTTTTCGGCGCGACCAATGGAGTTAATTTTGGCCGGAAATAATGTGATAGGATTTTGCCGACATTGACGGCGAGGGTCGTCAGACTTGCGGCAAATAAAACACTGCCAATTCGCACAATCATTGCGCTCGAAATCAGAATTCCAAAGATAGTCACGGCGAGCGCGACGAGAAAGAGCCAATAGCCGAGCAGTTGCAGAGAGGCTGAATACATTTCTGCCAGGGCCGGCACTTGTGCTTTGCCGATATGTTTACTGTAAGCGCCAAACCAGACGAGAAAGGGAATGATTTTATAGAGCATTCCGATGACGGCCAGCGAAACGACTCCAATCAAGCTGACAAAGCCGTAGACGTTTTCAAGTTGTCCGGTGAATGGGTTCAACGGCAAGCGTGGCCATGAAAGAACGAGCGCCAGAAGGGAAAGCGGCACAAGGAGGCCAATGGCCGTTAGAAAATAACGCACTCCCCAATCCAATGCTCGGCGTTTTCTGGCACGCAGGATGGTGATGATTTCCCAGCCATAAATCGCCAGGGCAATAATGACAACCAGCGCGAATAGCGGCTTAAAGATACTTTGCAGCAGTATCGAAAAGAGCGAACCGACGAGGCCGATATTTAACAAAACAATCGAAGCCACGGCCCGAGAGCCGTTTTGCATCTCGCTCAAGGTGAACATGGGAATCAGTTTGTAAGACACACCGACGATCAACATGGTGAAAAACCCAACGATGCCCAAGTGTGCGTGTGTGTGCATTGTCCCAAGCGGATTGAAATGAAACATAAAATTCGCATGGGCGGTTTTGGCTGCTGTCATCAGCAGCCCTGCCGTGATAGTAAGCAGCACCCAGGCGAGTGCCGAAGTCACCGATAGGGCAACGACATTCCATTTAGGTATCCGCAGCAGCGTTCGAATGATATTGTAAATAAAGAGGCAAACGCCGGTGGCGAAAATGGAACCGAACCAGCCGACAAATTTCATATTCCATACCCGAAACGCCAGCACCATTCCAATGAAACCGGCAACATGAAGCATCCATTGCGGGAGGACCAGCCGTTCACTGTAAAGTTTCGTTTCCAGCGCCACCGGGATGAGCTGATACATCGCACCCATGACCATGGAACAAAGCCAGCCTAGGACAAAAAGGTGCGTGATGGCCACGGCACTTGGGCTGTAATGATAAGTTGAAAGGATTTCCGGCTGGACCATCAGCCAGACGCCAACGGTAAACAAAGCGACCAAACCAGTGACCATGAACGCCAGAGGCAAGGCAATGGACGAAACTGCGGTCGCTCCAAGTCCGGTTATGCTTCCAGACACAGGGGTTTGCAGTTTGCGAGCACTGCTCGTCGGAGTTTTAATTCCGGCGGATATGGGTAATAAAACTTCCATCGCTTTGTTCCTCAGATTGGCTGGTAAATCCACGGGCTTCGAGCTGGGTGTAAAGATGCATCGGGCGGCGGTCAGTATGGGCGCGAATTTCCGTATCTTCTGACAAATCTGAAAGAGCTTCGAGGATTTTGATCATTGGCTGAGGTGGCTCAAGCCCCCTGGCGTCCACATAAATGAATTGCACTTCTTTAACTGGAGTATTTTCCCGGCTGCCTTGCGCTTGCGGAAGATTTTCTGTCTTTCCCAGCGATTTGCCATTTCTCGTAAAGAGAACCTCCCAATCACCATTTCCAATTTGGCGCGATTCATGGGCAAAGCCTCGTTTTTTTAAGACGGCAAAGAGGGGAACCGGTTCAAATGGCGCAATCAGCAAAAAGCTTTGGTCGGACCGTAATTTCCAAACTGTGCCCATAATTTTGGAAAAGGGTTCGCGCCCATTGCGAATTTCTTCGCGCACATCAAGAATCACCGTTTTGTTGTTCATGATGGAATCCTACGATAAAGCGGTCGAACCGCCCTTGACCGGAGTCAATTTTTCATCACTTCCCGGTTTGGTCAGCGTGAGCAGCATGGAAAATTGCGTTTTGGCGCGGACAGCGTGTGGCAGGTTTGGCGGCATATAGACAATATTTCCCGCCTTAAGTTCATGAGGTTTGCCGGCAAGGGAAAATTCGCATTCGCCAGTCAGAATTTCGACTAGTGCGTGTTGGGTTGAAGTGTGCTCGGTCAATTCTTGGCCTTCAGCGAAACCAAATAAAACCGCCCGTGAATTTGGTGTGCGCAGCAGCGTGCGGCTGACGATGCCATTTTCTTCAAACTTCGTTTCTTCGGCTAGTGAAAGGATTTTTTCTCGTTTTACATCAATGATCGGTTTTTCGTTCATGCGGAAAGTTTCGCACAAATGCTGTGGCCGCAACTTGACTCAAATCAAATATTCTCAAGAAAAGCCCGTGCCGTCTTTGTGCGAAAACTTTGATTCAGGTCAAGGAACACGCTCGCCGTTGGTCATAAAATCCCCGCTTGAAAATGTTGCTTATACACGTATTGACAAAAGACTCGCGTTGCGATAAAAGCCGTCACAGTCCAATCAAGAAAGCCAATTATGAATGATTCTTCCAAACAAACTATGCTCATTTCCAAAGGCTGGGTTCAGGCAGTCGGCCTCGTCATGCTTTTCGGTTTCTTCGTTCTCGGCTTATTAGCCTATTACACCTATACAGATGAACCTCCCATTCCAGACAAGGTCGTTGATGCCAGCGGAAATGTCTTGTTTAGAGGCGCAGACATCATTGCCGGCCAGCAGGTGTTTCTCAAAAACGGGTTGATGGAATATGGCTCGATTTTTGGCCACGGCGCATGGCTCGGGCCTGATTTTACGGCGGATTATTTGCATCGCGCCGCCGAAATGAGCATTAATCACTATGGGGGAAATGCGTCAGACGCCGCGCAGCAGCAAACCATCACCGATTTTAAGACCAACCGTTATGACAGCACGACCGGTACGCTCACCTACAGCGCGGCGCAAGCTGATGCCTTTCAAAAACTCGTAGCGTACTACGGCGATTTTTTTGGATCGCCGACGACAAAATTCGGTTTGCGTCCAAACGCGATAACCGACCCGGTTCAAATCCGGCAGCTTACGGCCTTCTTCAGTTGGTCCGCGTGGGCAGGTTCGACCTTGCGACCCCATAAATATTATTCTTACACGAACAATTGGCCGCCGGAATCACTGGTGGGCAATCACGCCACGGCGGAAATGCTGATATGGAGCATGCTTTCGCTCGCTGCATTATTGGGTGGTATTGGGCTGTTACTGGCCGCGTTTGGCCGCTGGAATTATCTGGGTTGGCATGGCCGAGAAGAACAGCGCATCGCCTTTAGGCCACCGGATGAGGTGATGCTTACCCCGGCGCAACGTTCGTGCTCGTGGTTTTTCTTTGTCATGGCGCTCCTGTTTTTATTGCAAACCTTGGTTGGCGGCGCGTCGGAACATTATCGGGCGGAGATTACCAATTTCTTCGGTATTGATTTAGCGCAGGTGCTTCCCTATAACATTGCCCGGACCTGGCATTTGCAATTGGCAATTTTCTGGGTTGCAACCTCTTATCTGGCCGCCGGAATTTTTCTGGTGCCGATGATTACCGGACGCGAGCCTCGCGGACAACAATTGCTCTCTTATGCCCTGTTGGGAGCACTGGCAGTAGTGGTGTTTGGCAGCTTGGGGGGCGAATATGCGGGTGTCTTCGGCTGGATTCAGCAAGGCTGGTCATGGTTTGGGAACCAGGGATTTACTTTCCTGGATTTGGGCCGGTTCTGGCAAATTTTGCTCACGGTTGGCTTATTCTTCTGGGTGATTATCCTTTTCCGGGGATTGCGAAATAAATTACGAACGGAATACGCGGGAAACATGCCTTGGCTATTCTTCTTCGCTGCGCTGGCGATCCCCGCGTTCTATGCAGTTGGCTTGCTGGTGCGGAACGATTCCATATTTACCACGACGGATTTTTGGCGGTTTTGGGTGGTGCATTTGTGGGTGGAAGATTTTCTTGAATTATTTACCACGGTCATGGTCGCCTACATTTTCGTGCTCCTGGGAGTGGTGCATCAACGAGTCGCGCTACGCTTGATCTATTTGGACATTGTTCTGTACTCGGCGGGTGGTGTCATCGGAACAATGCATCATTTGTATTTTTCAGGAGAACCAGCCATGCACATGGCACTCGGTGCATTCTTCTCGGCGGCGGAGGTAATACCGCTAACTTTCCTGACTCTGGAAGCGTGGAGTTTCCTCCAATTGGGAGCGCAGCAGGAAACCAAAGGCCGCACGCCCTTTCCTCATTTTTGGGCAGTAATGTTTTTGGCGGCGGTTGGATTCTGGAATTTCCTGGGGGCGGGAGTCTTTGGATTCCTCATCAATCTGCCAATCGTTTCATATTATGAAATCGGGACGGCGCTTACGGCCAACCATGCTCATGCCGCCATGATGGGAGTTTATGGAATGTTGGCAGTAGGGTTGGCCCTGTTTTGTCTTCGATACATGATTCCAGAAAAATTATGGAGCGACCGTGCCGCTAAAATCAGTTTTTGGGCGCTGAATCTCGGACTGGTTTGGATGGTCTTTGCCACGCTGTTTCCGTTGGGTCTGATCCAGCTATATCACTCCGTCAGCGTGAGCTACTTTGATGCGCGGTCTTTGAAATTCATTTCGGCCCATTCCAATTCCGTGTTTGAATGGATGAGGCTGCCCGGCGATGCCGTCTTTATTATCGCCGGAACGCTACCCATCCTTTATCTCTGCTTCATCGGTATACTGCGAATGAAAGTTCAAAGGCCACGTGAAGAACCCGACGGCATCCTTTTTACAGAAATTCAGGAAACCAAAAAGTTTGGCGAATGATTTACGGCATTCATATTGAAGTCATTTTGGTTTCCGCTTACGCGCTGCTGCTCGTAGGTGTGTCGCTGGTTTTGGAATGGCTGGCTCGACACTCGCATCGCCGCTCTGAGCATTATCGGAACTCCGGTTTTGTATATAAGCATAAGGAGGACGTTTGGGAGTGCCCTACTGGCCACCATTTGACCCGCGAACAAATTGATTTTGAACGCAAGATCGCCCGTTATCGAGCGTCCGCCCACAAGTGTAACGTGTGCCATTGCAAGAAAGATTGCACTGATTCCAATGATGGACGTTTGCTGGAAAGCCGGATGGATTCATGGGTGGAATCCGAATTGCGCCGTTTTCACCGGGGGATTTCATTGGCATTGCTACTCCTGGCGTCGCTGATCCTTGCGGCAGAAATGCTCCGGTATCACGGGATATGGGATTGGGTGCTTCTCGGCACACTATTACTACCAATCGGGATTACTGGTTCAAGGCATTTTGTGTCGTTTTCCGAGCCGTCAAAAAAAACTGGATAATGAACTCCAAAATGCTATAGAGATGAACGCGAATCTTGCCTTTCGATGAGATTTGCCATTTCCAAAAATGGTTGGGTCAGGAGGCTCCTTTGCGGGTGTCTCCCTCCCCCCTCATCATGCCGGATTTTGGTATCGCCAGCATACGTCAGGCGATTCCAAAATGGGCGCGCCGTCCGGTTTGTTTTTTCCGTTTTGGCCGCGAATGTCCACGCTCGATTGCGCCAGATTGAGAAGCAATGCTTCTTAACCCAGTGCGCGATTTCTTGGGATGTCGGCGCTTGGCCCATTGCTAGAGTGCCCGCCAGATTTCATGATCCATCCGGCTGAACGCGCTTGCGTTATGGCTCGCACCGATTCACGCTGAACCGACATCGCGGTAAATCATAGACAGTCACGCCAACACCATTGGAAGAAAATTCCTCTCGGACAATTCGCTCAACATCTTCCCATTTGCCGCCTGCGAGACCGCAACCGATTCGTGGCATGTGAACTGAAGCACCAAGTTCCTTTGCTTTTGCCGCGACTGTCCGCAAACCCTCTCGGATCGCGTCGTAACGTATTGGCGCAACACCACGGATAAAACCCATTCCATGCTGGCCGATCAAGTTGGCAACCCAAACGGCATTCTCGACTTGAACGAACTGAACTTGTCCAAGAGTGAAATGATGAGTTTCTTCACCGCGATGCCAGGCTCGATAACGCTTTTCAGGCTCGCGCCAGCGCTGTGACACTGCGACAACGAATCCCTTTCCCCATCCGCCCGCATCATTGCAGACATGCACAATGATTTTTGGATGATTTCCAGTTGGCTGGGTTGCGTCGCCGACTTGATAAGTGATGTTCATTAGCACGTTGAATAATCGTTCGGTGCCACTAGCTCCAAGGATTCTTCCAGCGAGAGAACCATTTTGCAACGCTACCGTCAAATTCCAACGGTGGAAGCGTTACCCGACGAAAGCCCTGTTCGCAATGGACGAGGACACATTCATGGTCCCGGAGATTACGAAGTTTATGGGGTTTGATTTTATGTTCCTCGGTTTCGGAAAAATTCACACTGCGCTTTCCAGCGCTTGAACCCCAGGAACGTTTGACGACACGCTTTTTCCCAAGAAAATCTGCCGCCTGAACCGCGTCCGCCTCATCGGCAGACCGGAAAATCATCCGATTTCGGAGGTTTAACGTCAGCACTTTTGATTTGTCATTCCCGAGTGGCGGAACAAGTGAAGTTGTGGACTGCGCGGCGGCAACAATAGTTGCGCCTGCCTCGCGAATCACGTCTACACAATTGTAGTCACTGGTGCCATCCTCGCTGGCCGTCATAAACCGTTGCGCCTCGTCCGCCCACAAAATGAGCAAATTGTCATTGGCGCGTTCGGCCTTTGATTTATCAAATCGGCGCAGCGCGTGATTATAGAAAAGCAATTTCAAGAAAGTATTCACATAGCGGCGCTCGGTTTGAAGCTTTTGCGGCATGGTGACGAGGATTATTTTGCCTTCGTCAATGGCTGAAAAATCAAACGTGCTTTCTTTAGAGCAAAACACCTCGGCCACTTCCGGCGTCAGGAAGTATTGCAAGTAATTGCCGGTCGTTTCACGGACGCCGCCGATTTGTTCGGGCGGCTGGTCATTGAGGAAGCGATTTAAAAAATGTTCTCTAACGGCGGCGCGGCGCGGCGTTTCGACGAGGTTTCCGAGATTGTCTATTTCCTCCTCCAGGAAATCCGTGTTCGCAATCAATTTGGCAACGCCAGCCAGGGTGACGGGACGCTTCAACTCGAATAACAGTTCCAGCGCAGTGGCAATATGGATTTGCGCCTGGCTTTTGAAAAATCCCTTGTCGCCGCCTTGCCCCAAACTCGTTGCTGTGTCTATCACAAATTTGGCATAGGCCATAAAGGGAATGCTGCGATCGCCAGTGAGATTGAAGCGGTGCGGCGGCTGCCAGTCTTTCTCCATTGTGCCGGTGCGGATTTGCAGATGAATAAGGTCATGCTCACGCCCATAATATTTTGCCATCGCCGCGAGCGTCTCCCAATAAACCCCCTTTTCATCAATGCACAAGCCGCCCCAAGTCGGTTCATTTTGAAAAACCTGATGGGCGAGTTGGTTGATGCCCGAACTGGTTTTGCCGGAGCCGGTGTCGCCGGTGATGAGCCAGCCGCGGCAAAATTGACCGCGTTTCCAGGTCAGGCCGCCAAGCTGCGCTACGAATGTTTTGTGCTCACGCGGAGAGCGCAGAATTCGGACGGCCATGATTACCAGCAAAACGCCATAGCCAAGCACAATGGGCTTCAAATACTTGAACCAGCTTGAAAAATGAGATAAGTGAAATGGAATAAAATCGAGTTTCATGGCCAGGCCCTTCCGATGAGATAACCGCCGAGCAAACCGACAATCACGGCAAGGATGGCAGCGGTAAGCGTGACGTTCTCCGTGGGCGGAGCCGGCGGCAGTTTTTTGAGCGTTTCGATTAAAAGGGAAACCTGTTGCTGGAAAGTCTTTGCCGAGTTGCCAAGCAAAGAGATGTCGTTGCGAAACTGCTCGAACGAGGGCATCTCCCGGCGGCGTAGCACGTCCCAATGATGCTGGTGAACGCGGAACAATTCGACCAGCAACAATACGGCATCATCTTCGCGCAGTTTGTGCTGCTCACGCCATTGGGTGACAGCCTGGTTAAATTCCTCGTCGAAGTCTGGTTTATCCTTGTTGGGTGTGCTCATGGTTTGGCTGGTAATAACAGTTCGGCGGCAGATTCAATTTCGGCGTAGAGTTTCCGCTGCCAGATCTGAAGCCGCTGGCGGTCCAGCAGGCTGAACGCGGAATGCTTCACCGCCGCCGTGATGGTCAAATTGTGTTCGTTGAGCGCCACGACCAGCCAATCCTGCAAT
>JASHPN010000270.1 GCA_030038175.1 Verrucomicrobiia bacterium | reverse complement strand
TCATGAACGCCAATTTCTGCTGTGCGCCTGGTTCTTTTATTTGGAAGTTGAAACTGCTGGATATGAACAATTCGCTGGTGGTTTTGGCGACCCTACTGGGCGCGCTCTTTGCCCTAAACCAATTGCAGGCCGGCACCAAGCCGCTGCTCAATTATGAGAACGGCGATTTTGAGGAGTCGGAGATGGGCTTGAAAATCGAATCAGGAAAGGCTGTTTGGCGTTGCACCTTAAAAAATGTCGGGCCTGGCAGTGCTATCATCCAGAAGTATACGTTTATGCCGGTCCTAAAACCGCCAACCGCCACCAAGGCCGCACCTGTGGGTAACCCCGAGGCGCCTTTGAATCATAAAAACCTTATTGAATGGATGGGCAAGGCTGGACTGGATGGTGAAAAACATTTTGGACTATTGCGCATCAGCCCCGGGACAGCCGTTGGCAGCCAAGACAGATATACTCTTTTTGAATTTGGTGCCGAGGTCGCAGCTCGCTTGGAGAAATTCGACATTCACCTGGAATACACCGCGCTGCTGGGCGGGAATCATGAGTGTGACATTCGTGCAATCCCGGATGTGGGCTTCAGCAAGGAGCTTTTCGACAAGTTATCCGCAACTGGCGTGTAGACATAGGAAGCCTCATTTCACTCGCCACACGCCGCGCTCTACTTGGACCAAAAAGCTCGTGTCCCCCAACATCTGCAACTGTTTCTGGATTTTGTCGCGGATATCGACACGAATGAAGCAACGCACCTTTACCTCCACGCGGTGACAGGTACGTAAAAACAAACTGGCACGGTACTTTTTATTCATTGCCACCAAGCATTGGAACAAATAGTCAGACTGCGACAGCCATATAGAGCTTCCTCAAGTTTATGATCCCCAAAACGCTGCCAGTGAAATTACCAGCGATGTTGGCCAAAGGCCAAAGTTCACCCTAATTCCTCCTAGTTACGCTTGAGAACCGCAAGAAAACACGGTATTTCTACAACAGATAGTACGAGTTTATATCCGATTCTGCCTCCAGCCGCCATTTTATCACTATAGGGAATATAAGTGATTGCGGTTTGCAAACATCATATTGGTTTTTGTTCATGTCGTCCCCATCGGTTCAGCGTCGCCACAAAAACAAAAAGTGCTATGAAGACGGCTATGGCTGGAAGAAGTTGCCTCCAACCTCCTTCGGTTTGGTCCAGGTGGAGCTTGTCGAAGAGGGGTTTTAAAGCATTTAAATTGGAGGCGATTCTCCAGGTTGGAAAAAGCAGAACAATCGGAAATGAAAGTGAATGGATGAAGAGCTTTAAGTCTCGCAGACGGCTTCTTGAATTCTCAAGAAAAGCGGGGATGTTATCGCCCTGTTCTGAAAGACTTGCCAAATCTCGAACGGCCGGAGTATAAGAAAAAATGCCATCCGACATCATTATGGCCAGGATTGCTACCAAAAAAAGGATCCATCCCTGATTGAGCGAATAGCCTGGGACAGTGGCTACTCTCTGAAGGCCAGTAAATAGAATAATAATGGCGGCTGGGCCAGGCATAGTCTCCGTTATCCAAAGCCATTTTGTAAAAACCGCGCGTGCCTGATGAATATGATTCCAGTTTTTGGATTGAAATGAATACTTAAATTGGAACACAAGTGCCGCGAGAAGAAAATCGCCCAAGAGGGCGACACCGAAACGATGATACCACAAAACGACGTTTGTCGTCAGGGCTGCATCGGTTAACAATGTCGGCAGTAAAAAAACAACGAAAATGCTGGAAAGAATGCTGAAGGCGATGCCTAACACGCCAGTTCTCTCAGCATGAACGCTGCTTGTTAATGGGTGTCTGCTCCAACGCGAAACAAGTGATTGAAAACAGTACATTAATGAGCCCCACAGCAACGGGACGGCGAGGGCTGCAATGCTGAGGCGTTTGGCTACACTGACAAGTGCGGTGCCTGCATTCGCGGGTAAGAGCTCAGAGAAAACCATAAATCTAGTACCTTTTCAAAATATCGGTTTATGCAGCATTGTTGAGACGAGGAAGGCGAGGTAAAACGGAATACCTTCAAGCATCGCGGCGATGACCGCTCCCCGCGTCGAAGAAAGGGCTTCACCAATGACATACGCGCCGGAAAACCAGGTCGAATGGTAATACCCACACGTGGCACAGACAAGGCACGTCGAAACGAATGTGTACGAATGGTTAGCAGCTGTGAAAGTGGCCACTGTTAAACTGAAAGCAATCGCCGCATGAATGAGCCCTGCAGTGGTTGCCCTCAAAATTACACCAGGCGACTTTTTAGTCCGCCATGCGATCATTGCTGCCATGGCGAGGCCCGCAATCAAGGCGAACGCACAAGCGAATGCTTTAGGTGGTTCGAGATGTCCATATTTCACAAATGCTTGCGTGAGTGCTTGGACGCCTTTGATCGCCCCTCCTGCAAAAAAACCTATTCCTGCTCCAGCCCAGTCAGGTAATAAGCCTTTGGGGCGCATCGCTGTTTGAGCGCTTTTGGCTTGCCCCATCAACCAAGCCGACATGCCGATCCCAAGCGCTGTCAGGGTCAGCATTAGGCCGATGATGACCAATGGCAATCCGTGGAGAGTTGATTGAGCCGGTCGCCAATTTGGTGCGGTAAGTCCCATGAGCCCACCTGTGATGCTCTTAAAGGGGTCCGTCAAGATGACGGCTCCCGTTATTTGATGCGCGATATCGGGATTACCCATCAGCAGGGCGCTTGAAAAACCAAAGGCCCATCCAACGAAGATAGCTCCCCCATGGCACGCCAACGGACTAACCACATATGAGCATGGCTGGGCCCCGATAAGCGAGAGCACCAGTCCGGTAGCAAGGCCCCACGCCAAATTAGTGGGTAGCCCAAACAAGCCAGCCACCAGGCAGGACAAGGTAACCAGCAGGCACGTCAAAACCGGCCACGCCAGCCAGCCTATTTTGAGATCCGACCATAAGGATCGCCACTGGGACTTGAGTTGACCATGACCATAGGCGCGCGAGGAACTGGCTCCTAGGACGTTGGCTGAAGGCGACTCATACGGTTGAAACCATAACAAAGAATACAACCTGCGCCAGGGCCGTACCAAAAATTCCTGAAAATAGGCTTTTCGCAGCAGGTCGCTCAATTCAGAGGGAGATCTTTCAGCAAGATCGACTTCTACGTCGCGAAAATCCTGAAACCATGAGGTTGGCCGGGTTTCCTCCCAGCGTACGGTGATTCCTTCGGGCAACTCTGTTTGCCCTTCGAGCAAAGCCCGTTCAAGCATTTTGGAATCTTCCGGATTTAATTTAATCGTAAGGACTGTGGATCCCTCTTCAATATTGGTTCTGACTGTTCTTTTTGGTCCGGCAATTTCGGATTGCAATTCCTCAACGACTTTCCTGAAAGCAGAAGCCTTTGATGGAGGCAGACTGCCCGCATATTCGAGTAACTCTTCGAGCCTTTTGAGCACGTCAGCCTTGCTTGATGGATGTTCGGGTGGCTCCGGGCTTATAATGCTGAGAAGCGCTGTCGGGGGAGGTTCCCAGTCAGGATCGGGATTATCGACCACGAATAATGTAATGATGTTGTCATCACTGCGAGGCATTGGGAGTCGCGCCGCCGCCCAAAAGAGTACGAGCCTGTCTTCAGGCTTAAAAGTCACGTAACCAATCGGCATTTCCTCGAGCTTTCCCTTAAGGAGATTTTCAACCTCACTACCAATTTTTGTCCGGTCGGGCTCCCTTCGGGCTTTAATGTTCAATTCCACAATATAATCAATTAATTTTCGTTGATTCGGTCTTTCCAACCCGTGGTGCTCTCGAATTCCAACTGCCAGTAGTTTACCTCGAAGAAAAAGTCGAACATTTGAGTTAATTTCTACGATATCTGAAAGCAGCCTATAGGTAGAAGGATGGGCAGGATGTTCATATTGGTCTTGAGAATAGCGGCCCTTCAGAAGAAAAGCCCTAAAAGGGTGCTGCATTCTTTCAGATCGAATGCGCCACGATTGCCGTAAGGTGACCTGAAAGATGGGGTCTGGATCATTCTCTTTTGGCTTTTTTGGCTGAAAGTGATTAAGTTCCAACAATTGCGATAAGCGCAAAATTTCCTCCGAATTAATTTGTTCGTCGTGCGCCTCAAACAGGAACATGTACATCAGCCAATTTGGCCTTTCAGTTTTCGTCGTATTAGGTGTAATTGCTTCAACGAGCGTGGCGGCGAGTGATTTATTCTCTCCGATTAGAGCTCCCTGCTCCAAGTATTTAAATTGGCTAAAACTGCGAAGAAATAAAACCTGGATGGCCCGGACTCCTTTGGAGCGGATTAAATGGAAATATTTATTAGCTTTTTCCAGCGAACTGGGATTAGTAGTCGTGCCAATGATTCTGCCTATAACCTTCAGAGCGCCTTCATTCGCTGCATCGGGCTGAAATGTTTCATAGGTGGTTTCCATAATTGACAGCTTTAATTTGCCTTCTTGTAATGTAATCGAGAAGCGTTTCAGATGCTGACTATCGGACATCTCAGGTTGTGTGGATATCATTGGCATTGAGTCAACAAAATGATTTTGTCGGATTGAAATGATTGCCACAAAACCCGGCATTAAGCTTAGCGCCAAATCGACAAGCAATCATTCCAATTCTGATTAGCATGTTTAATAAATTATGATGGTTCCATCGCCCAGAGACAAGAGCGAATCGTCGCAACATTGAATGACGCATCCAGCTCTTAAATTTGAACACCAGGCAAGCCAACCCGACACTAAAGCCGATTAATCGCATCAGCATTCCAATATCATTTTTGCCGTGAGCGCTTTCGCTTCGAAGCTGGATTTCGTGGTCTGTGGCAATTGAGGGAAATACGACCACTATGAGGCAAAGGCTGGCATCCATTCGTTGGGGTACGCTCGTTGGCGACTGTACCCTGTTTGTCCGAAGTACGGGGTTTGAACCGAATCGTTGTTTCATGGGAATAATGCTTGTTTGGGTTAACGCTAAACTGGACAACTCAAAATAGAGGGGCCAAATACTATTACATTGTTCTCTCTGACCTTTTCATTTGGAATTGTTATCTTCATGGTGATGGAAATTCCACCCGGAAAAACATTTGGCCCTCGGTTGGCACTATGACATAAGGACTGGTTGCACCAATGACATCCGTATAAGGACCATATACATTCG
>JASHPN010000269.1 GCA_030038175.1 Verrucomicrobiia bacterium | reverse complement strand
AAAACTTTTGGATAACATCAAAACCGATTTCCGTATGATTCATTTCGCGGCCCCGGAATTTCAATGCGATTTTGACTTTCATGTCCTCGCACAGAAAATCCACGGCGTGCATCAGTTTGATGCCCAGGTCATGGGGATCAATCCGCGGGCTTAATTGGATTTCCTTGACGGTCGAGGCGTGTTGATGCTTGCGGGATTCTTTTTCCTTTTTGGCCTGTTCGTACCGGAATTTGCCGATTTGCACCAGGCGGCACACCGGCGGGTTGGCCGTGGGCGATATTTCCACCAGGTCCACGCCCTGCTGGCGGGCCAGATGAAGCGCATCGTTCAACTGGAGAATCCCTAGGTTTTTATCCTGTCCGTCAATAACGCGAACTTCGCGGGCGCGGATTTTGCCGTTGACCCGAAGATGCGCGGCGGAGGAAGAATTACGTGAAGCGAAAGGGCGGCTCAAGACACCCTCGTTGGTTGTGGCATAACTATACGTTTAATCATCAAATCTATCAGCCCCGCAAAATATAACGGTTTTCCCCGTCGCGCAAGTTCAAATTTTGAATATTTGTTCGGTTCCCGGCCCTGGCGGGTCTTTAATATCTGGGACGACTCATTTGGGTCGGATGCGGCTGCGCATAAAGATCAAGCAGGCGCGTGACTCAATTGAATTGCTCCGGTCAATAAGAACAACGATGACGGACAGCCGGCAATTACTTTTGGACTACGCCCGAAACGGCTCGGAAACGGCCTTTCGCGAATTGGTCGCCCATTACCTTGACCTGGTGTATTCCGTGGCGTTGCGACGAGTTACCGGGGATACGCATCGGGCCCAGGACGTGGCGCAGACGGTGTTTATTGATCTGGCGCGTATGGCGCGTTCTTTATCCAAAGACGTCATGCTGGGCGGCTGGTTGCATCGGCATACCTGCTTCGTCGCCGCCAACGTGATGCGCGGAGAGCGCCGTCGTCAATCCCGTGAAAGGCAGGCCGTCGAAATGAATGCGTTGCACGATGACCCGAAATCAAATCTGGACCAGTTGGCGCCCGTCCTGGATGAAGCCATCAACGAACTGGATGAATCGGACCGGACGGCCATTCTTCTGCGGTTTTTTGAAGAGCGCGATTTCCAGTCCGTGGGCAAAGCGCTGGGAAGCACCGAAGACGCAGCGCGCATGAGGGTAACGCGCGCGCTCGACAAACTGCATCTACGGCTAAGACGCCGCGGCATCGCCACCAGCGCCGCCGCGTTGTCCTCTGTTCTGGCCGCCGGCGCCGTGCAATCCGCGCCAGTTGGCCTGGCTACCGCGATTTCCGCCAGCGCCATCCTGGCCGGAACGGCCGCACAAACTTCGGCCCTCATCGCCACCAACAAAATCATTGCTATGACCGCGTTTCAAAAAATCGTTATGGGCGGCGCAATTGCCGCCATCGTGGGAACGGGAATCTATCAGGCGCATCAAGTCTCACACTTGCGCGACAATTTGGCCGACGCACAGCGACAACAATCAGCCATGACGGACCACCTGGGGCAATTGGAACGGGAAAGGGACGCGGCCGTCAACCGTCTGACTGCCCGCGCGCGCATTTCCGGGCCAACCCTGCCCGCGCCGCCGGTCAAGCTGGCTGCGATGACAAATGTCCCGATGGATTTGCAAACGAATTTATTCAGCCGTTTTCCGGATCCGCCGAAGTTAAATGCCGCGCAGATCGCGGCCTGGCTGAAAGCCAATCGCACCAATGCCGCAAGCCTGTTGGCTGCCTATCGTACGAGCAATGATCAGGCGTTGTTACGAGAAGCCATGGCAAAATATCCCAACGACCCGCAGGTCGCCTTTGAAGCGGTCATGGATTCCGATTTGTCGCCGGCGGAACAACGGCAATGGCTCAACACCTTTGAAGCCGACGATCCGGGCAATGCGCTGGCCAATTATCTTTCGGCGCTAAACTATTTTAACGCCGGCCAAACCGACCAGGGCATCCAGGAAATGACGGCCGCGGCCGGCAAACAGTTCAATGATTACACCCTCGATCGGGAGCAGGATGATGCGGAGGCTTATGCCTCGGCGGGATATTCCACACCGGATGCCCAGACTATCGCCACGGACTCGATCTTGTTGCCTCAAGAGAAACAAATCAAACAATTGGGCGTTGACCTCGTTTCACTGGCGAATGCCTACAGCCAATCCGGCGACCCGGCATCCGCCCAGGCGGCCCTCCAGGTGGCAGTGAATATCGGGCAGAGCATGACCACTGAATCCTCCGACCCGTTTCTCATAAATGACCTGGTGGGCATGTGGATTGAGAATGATGCCCTCAAAGCGATGAACCCAAACAGCGCGTATGGAGACGATGGACAAACCGTTCAGGACCAAATCAATCAGGTTGCCCAGGAGAAGGCCGATATCAGAACCCTGGGAAATGAAGCCGAGCCGCTACTGCCCACGTTGTCCGACCAGGAACTCGTCAATTATGAAAATCGCACAAGCATGTTTGGCGAAGTCGCCGCGATGCAGTGGCTCGTAAGCAAGTACGGAAAACAATGACCGGCCTATGACCACGTTTCAAAAAATCATTGTGGGCGGCGCGCTGGCGGCCGCCGTGGGATTCGAAATCTATCAGGCGCATCAGGCTTCACGTTTGCGGGGCCAACTGGGCGATTTCCGGCAACAGCAAGCCGCCCTGACGGTTCGCATGGGGCAATTGGAACAGGAAAGGGACGCCGCCGTAAACCGGCTGGCCGCCCGCGCGCACGTTCCCAAGCCGGCGATTCCCGCGCCGCAATTCAAGCCGGCCGCGACGAACGCGCCGCCCGACTTGCAAACCAATTTGCACGACCGCTATTTGGGGAAGTGGCCGCAATTAAACGCGGCGCAGGTCGCCGACTGGCTGAAAGCAAATCATACGAATGCCGCAAGCCTGCTGGCCGCCTTTCGCACGAGCAACGATCCGGCGTTGTTACGAGAAGCCATGGAAAAATATCCCAACGACCCGCAAGTCGCCCTCGAAGCCGTGCTCAATTCGGATTTGTCGCCCGCAGAACAGCGCCAGTGGCTCAACACCTTCGAGCACGACGATCCGGGCAATGCGCTCCCAAATTATCTTTCGGCGATGAACGATTTTAACGCCGGCCAAATTGACCAGGGTCTTCAGGAGCTTACCGCCGCCCAGGGCAAACAATATGATGATTACACGCTCGCTCGCATGCAGAACGATGAAGAGGCTTATGCCTCGGCCGGCTATTCGGCGGCGGAAGCAGAAACTATCGCCACGCAATCATTAATCGTCTCGCAGGACACTCAGATAAAACAATTGGGCGTGGACCTCGTTTCGCTGGCGAATTCGTACAGCCAGTCCGGTGACCAG
Source organism: Verrucomicrobiia bacterium (assembly GCA_030038175.1). Classification (GTDB taxonomy): domain Bacteria; phylum Verrucomicrobiota; class Verrucomicrobiia; order Limisphaerales; family UBA11358; genus UBA11358. Next base: position 17,163 of record JASHPN010000269.1, on the reverse strand, counting down.
ACATCCGCCCAGGCGGCCCTGCAAATGGCAATGAATCTTGGACAAAATATGGCCACACAATCGTCAGACGCAGGCATGATCAACCAGGCCGTCGGCATGGCGGTCGAGAAAATCGCCCTGAGCGCGATGGACCCCAACAGCGTTGATGCCAGTGACGGGCAGACCGTCCAGCAGGAACTTGACGAACTGGCGCAGGAACGGGCCAGTCGCAATGCCCTGGTACAGGAGGCCACGCCGCTGATACAAAATTTGTCTGATCAGGACATGCAGACTTTTGACACTCGCCGGATGACGTTCGGCGAAGTCGCCGCGATGCAATGGGTCGTCAGCAAGTATGGAAGCCAATAACTCTCAATCACCTGAGCGCCTCAAGCAGGGTGACGATGGTTTGATTAACCGGATGTGAAAAGTTCCGGCGTCGCCGTCATTTTGTCTTCGGGGGCTTCAAGCGTGAATTGAGGAACAAACGAGCGGTCGCAAACGACGACATTATGTTCTGCCGCCTGCGCAAGGCGCACGATGACAGTTCCGCCGATTGCGCCGGAGCCGATAACGGCAAGACGTTTCATGATTGCCATGGCTCGTGCTGATTATTGGTCGCGGGTGATCGCGAGCATTTCCATTTCGAATTCGCGCCTTATCGATTCGCGTTCGACCTGGGAACTTTTGCGCGGCACCTGCATTACCCTGCCGATAGTGATTTCGCAGGGGGAAAAAGGCATGGGAATTTGAAAGCGGTCCCAGCTTTTCAACTGGATTTTCCGATCCAAATGATACGAGACGGGGACGACCGGCAATCCGGTAACCTGCGCGAGCGCCAATACGCCGTCCTGGACCGCGTAACAAGGCCCTTTAGGCCCGTCGGGGGTTATGGCGATGTCATAGCCGCGTTCGATCATCGTCACCAGTTCCCGCAAGGCCTGTGGCCCACGCCGGCTCGTTGAACCGCGGACCGATTGGACGCCAAAGCGTTTGAGGATTGCCGAAAGGAACGCCCCGTCCCGGCTGGCGCTGACAAGGCCGGCCAGTCCCGCGGTCTGGAAATGGCGGTGTCCCAGGATGGAATGCAGCTTCATGGAAAGGGCCAGGCGATTGTGCCACGTGCAATAGATGACTTGCCGCATGTCCTTGCGCGTCATGAATCCGTGCGGATCGTTAACGCGGCAGCGGATGGTGGTGGAAACTCCCGTGACCATCACCCAAATGGCGCCGGCGCCGAGGGACTGATGCCATCGAACGCAGTGCGGCACAACCTGGCCGCTTTTCCTGACGGCGAATCGTTTGCCAGTGAGGACGGAATTTTGAGGCGCGGCCACTCTGATTCCACGTTCGTTGAATTTGTGCGCCTCAATGTCTTCTGCCTCAACCGGGCTTTGACATGGGCCAATGACTGCCATGTCTAGTGGCGCAAGTGGCGGCGATTTCAGTGGCATCGCATTCGGCGGGCCTTCTCTTGCTATGACCGCCGGTGCAGATGATTCACCGTTATCACACCCCAGTCGGCGGAACATAATCGCCAATCCCAGCTTTCGTCCTTTGGCATCCAGAATCTGCGATGTCTTTTGCTCTGCGCGATAGCGTTTGCCGCTTTTGCTGACGATGATGACGCGCCGCGGAAGGTTTTCAAGGTCATCGCCGGCCAAGGCCCTTTGGAATGTTCCGTTCAGTGAGGGTTCGCCGTTTTCCGCCAACAGGTTCAATGTGCGGTTAACTTTGCGTCCAATGGCCTCGTTCCCATGCACTTCGGTGAGCATCCGGGAAATCGCATTGAAATACACAATACGCCCGCAACAATCGATCGTCACAATGGCGTCCTCCACGCTCGCCAGCGTCGCGCGCAAATGCTCCTCCAACTGCTTCCGTCTCCGCACCGTTCCGCTAAGCCACGAAACCGAAAAACCGGCAAAAGAAAAATCAAATATGTGCCACACATCGCTCAAATTCATTTCGAATGCGTTTTCGGGGGGCATCCAGAAGTAATTTGCCGGCAGGATCGACAGCGCTGTGGCGAGCAATCCAAATTTCCGGCCAAAGACTATCGCAGTCCCGACGACCACGGGAAAATAGAAAAGAAAGGGGGCGGCATCACGCATCAGTGGCTGGATCGGAAAACGAATCAGGGTGGCGAACAAAATGCCGGCCACAATCCATGCGTATTGGGACCATCTTTGATTTTGTCCGTTGGATGCGGAATAATTGGCTGCCATTCTCTAACGTTTCATCTAAATTTTGCGTGTTTTACGCCCCAGAAAAGCCGGTTCGCTATTTTCGTGGGTCTTTGCCTGTCTCAGAGAGTCTCGCGCTCTGTAGAATTACGCCCGACGCCATTTTACCGGCCTTGACGCAAAAGGACAATGAATAAAAAGATCGAAATGCGCTACGCAACCGGCCAACTCCGCCTCCGTGTTCCGTTTGGCGGTTGTTACCAGCACGGCGGCCGGCGCTACCGTCACCCAAGCGGAGGCTCGTCCCCTGGCGATGCCGACATCCGAGGGAGCATGATCATCTATCATGGTGGACAGGAGGGAGGGGTGCCAAGTCCGGGCGCGGGCATATCCGCCGCCGTCCCGCTCGGGGCGAGGCTTCCGCCTTCGCCCAGGCGGCTACGGCGGACAAGATGGGGGGAACTACACATTTTTTTGTGCTTAGGGAGCGCTCAGAGGAAACGAACTGCAAGTCATTTATTACAAGTTGCTTAACTCTGATTTGAAATTTCCGATTCGTTGCCATGAGGCGATTCAGGTTCACGGAGAGTTTTGGCCTCCAAATTTAGACGCGCATTCCCCGAAATCGCAACGCCCCAAGGGTACCGCAACCCGTCCAAATAAGGCAGCATGCCTCCCGCCAGAACAATTTGCGCTCAATGCCCGATGGACTCACGTTAAATGTGACGGAGTGGAAACGAAAACGGTTAGAAAAGGCATGCTCCTACCCCAAACGAAATTCAAGAATGCCCCGATTTATTTTCCGGCGATGGTGCGATGGGTTGGTTGATGGGCAGGCGCACTTTAAAGCGGGTTTCGCCGGGATGAGACTCAAATTCAATCTCGCCGCCGTGACGATTGACGATAATGGCGTTGCTAATGACCAAACCGAGGCCAGTGCCGGACCCGACGGATTTGGTGGTGAAAAAAGGTTCGAACATACGGGACTGGATTTCCGCCGGAATCCCCGCGCCATTGTCCACGATTTCAACGACAATATGGTCAAAGTCGCGGCACGTGCCGATGCAAATGCGACCGGAGCCGTTGACCGCGTGGATCGCGTTATCAATGAGATTGGTCCAGACCTGGTTGAGTTCACTTCCGTAAGCGGCGATCCGGGGCAAAGAACGGTCAAACTCGCGCACCACGGTTACGTTGCGCAGTTTATAGCCGAGCATGGTCAGGGTGCTCTCAATGCCTTCATGGATGTCCACTTCCTGCACTGGGGCCTGATCCATATAGGAGTAGGATTTGATGGCTTTGACCAGTTCGACGATGCGGCCGGTGCTTTGCTCGACCTGGCTGATCAGCAGTTTCAGACCGAAACGCACTTCCAGCCACGCCAGAATGTCCGCCTGCGCGTTCGCGGGGAGTTTGCCGGCAATTTCCGCGAGCGTTGCCGTTTCCACTCCCGCCGTGACAAATGTCGGGGCCAGGTTCCAGGCGGAGGCGACGCCGCGCGATTCGAGCCATTCCGCCACGGCCTGCTCGCGATCGCTCCGCGCCACGTGATCGAGGGGAGGAGCCTTGGCCATATTTCCCACGGCGTTGAGTTCGGCATTCAGGAGAAATTGCCAATGGTCGGCGGTCAAAGACCGGCTGAGCTTGCAGAGCAGCGCCTGCGCCTTATTCGCGCATTCACCCAGATGGGCGGCGGACCGCCGGGCGGCCGCGGCCGGGTTGTTTAATTCGTGGGCCAGGCCCGCCGCCATGGTGCCCAGCGAAGCCAATTTTTCCCGTTGTTGCGAGTAGCCTTCCACATTGCGCATGCGGGTGGCGGCGGCCATAAAAACATCGCGGGCAATCGTGTGGCAATGCGTCATCATCCGCCAAAAACCCGCTTCGTCCAATTGAAATAATCGCGACGGTTTGGTCGCCCGCACGGTGGAGAGCCATGGAATATTCAGCAGGATCATGATTTCACCAAAGTAAGTGCCCGCTTTGGCGACCCGCATCAGGACCGTTTGCCGCTCATAGGCGCGCGTAATGCGGACTTCTCCTTCGAGCAAGAGATGGAAAAGGTTATTGGTTTCGCCTTCAATCGCCAGCGCCGTCCCAACGGGAGCTTCGATAATTTGGCCTGGTTCCAGGCAACTGAGTTTGTCATCCGGTATGGCGGCAAACAACGGCATGGAACGGACCTGCTGAAGTTGTTCCGGGGTCATGCTCATAACAGGCCAAGATACTGGTGTACGAGCTTCACGGCCATGGCGCCTTCTCCCACTCCGGAGGTAACACCTTTGGCCGAGCGATGCCGAACGTCGCCCGCGACAAAAATTCCGGGAACACTGGCCTCGAGGTAAAAGGGGTCGCGGTCGGCGGTCCAGCCAGTGGGACGCTTGCCTTCCAGCATCAAGTGCTGGCCCGAGATAATGTACCCCTGGGCGTCGCGTTCAACAATTCCGGCGAGCCAATCGGTGCGCGGCACGGCGCCGGCGTAAATTAAGAGGGCGCTGGCGGGAACCGTTTCCGTCTCGTGGCTCTTATTGTTTTGGATGATGATTTTCTCACAACGGTCCGCGCCTTCAACGGCGGTCACGCTCGCGTTCAACCGGACGTGAATGTTTTTGGTGGCTCCGATTTGTTTTTCGAGGTATTGGGACATCGAATCGGAAAGCGATTCACCGCGCACCAGCATAGTTACCTGGCGGGCAAACCTTGAAAAATACATCGCCGCCTGACCCGCGGAATTGGCGCCGCCCACGATGTAAACGTCCCCGTCACGATAAGAAAACGCCTCGGACATCGGCGCGTAGTAATAAACGCCTGAACCCGACAGCCGATCCAACCCGGGCACGTCCAGTCTGCGGAAAGCGATGCCCGTGGCAATGAGCACCGCCTTGGTGCCGATTTCCGCCCCATCGGCCAGCGTGAGCACACGGGACGGTCCTTCCATCCGGATTTTCGTGACTTCCTGGGGAGCGAGAATCTCCGCCCCAAAACGCCTTGCCTGCGCAACCGCCCGGCGGGCAAGGTCTGTGCCGCTAAGACCCGTCGGAAAACCGAGATAATTTTCGATGCGAGAGCTTCGCCCCGCCTGGCCGCCCGGTGCTTCCCTTTCAATCAGCAAGGTGTGCAGGCCGTCCGCGGCGCCGTAAACGGTTGCGGCCAAACCGGCCGGCCCCGCGCCGACCACGACCAAATCGTAAAACGGAAATTCGGCTTTCGTCCTGAGTCCCAGCTTGCGGGCAACCTCCGCGATCGGGGGATTCTTCAGGAAGGTGCCATCTTGAAAGACCACCACGGGCAGACATTCCGCGTTGCATTCGGTCGTTTTAAGAAGTTTGCCGGCATTTTCGTCACCTTCCACATTGAGCCACTGATGCGGCACGAAATTGCGGCCCAGAAAATCGCGGATATCGTTGGAGTGCGACGACCAGCGGGACCCAACAATCCGAACGCCATCGAACTCCGGGTGAAATCCGGCCTGCCAATCATCCAGCAGATCGTCCACCACGCCGTAGAGACGCTCTTCGGGAGGGTCCCACGGCTTCATCAGGTAATGGTCTATGTGGACTTTGTTGATGGCGCGTATGGCGGCATCGGTGTCCGCGTAAGCCGTCAGCAGGGCGCGCTTGGATTCCGGGTAAAACTCAATGGCCTTTTCCAGGAACTCGACGCCGGACATCCGGGGCATCCGCTGGTCCACCAGGAAAAGCGCGACCGATTCGTTGCGCAATTTCAACTGTTTGACGCCTTCCAGCGCGGAAAGTCCGGAATCGGCGGAAATGACCCGATAACGATCGCCGTAATGGCGGCGCAAATCGCGCTCGACGGCCCGCAACACGTCCGGGTCGTCGTCTATTGTCCAAATAACAGGTTTTGCCATATCACGCTTGCAGCATTTTTGTGAATCTCGTCCTTCACGGATTATACTTATTTATTTAATGCTTTGCCGCCAGCAATTCTTTGGCGACCGCCGCCACGTGAGCGGGTTCAAAGCCAAATTGTTTTTGAAGCTCTTTGAGCGGCGCGGACGCTCCAAAGGTGTGCATACCGATGACCCGGCCGGTCCTGCCGACGTAACGCTCCCAGCCGAAGGTCGAGGCCTGCTCGATCGCGACCCGTGCCGTCACATCGGGCAGCAGCACACTGTCACGGTATTCCTGGGTTTGGTGCTCGAAAATGTCCCAGGAGGGCATCGAGACCACGCGAGAACGAACGCCGTCCGCGGCCAATTGTTCGTGCGCTTCGGCGGCCAGGCTGATTTCGCTGCCGGTGGCGATCAGGATCACTTGCGGATACTGGTTCGGAGCGTCCGCCAATACGTACGCGCCGCGTGAAACACCGGCAGCGGAAGCATATTTGCTCCGATCCAGAGTCGGCAACGGCTGGCGTGACAACACCATGACCGCCGGTTTGTGCCTCAGTTGCAAAGCACACCGGTAGGCTTCGACGACTTCGTTGGCGTCTCCCGGCCGCAAAACAACCAATCCGGGAATAGCCCGCAGCGACGCAAGCTGTTCAATGGGCTGATGGGTCGGTCCATCTTCGCCGTCGCCCATGGCGTCATGGGTGAAAATGAAAAGCGTCGGCAACTCCATCAAGGCTGACAGGCGGATCGCGGGACGGGCGTAGTCGCTGAAAATGAAAAACGTCGCGCCGAACGGTCGCAGCTTGGAAAGCGACATGCCGTTGACAATCGCGGCCATGGCATGTTCGCGAATTCCATAATGCAGGTTTTTTCCGCCGGGCGTGGCGGATTGAAGGTCGCCCGCCCCTTCGAATTTCAGAGTGGTTTTATTCGAAGGACCGAGGTCGGCCGAGCCGCCGAGGAACCAGGGAATATTTTGCGCCAGGACGTTCAAGACTTTGCCGGAGGCCTCGCGGCCGGCCAGACCCTTCGGGTCGGCAGGAAAGTTGGGAAGATTTTTGTCCCATCCCACCGGGAGTTCACGCTTCTGCATCTGGTCAATTTCCGCGGCCAAAGCAGGATTTTGAGAGTGGAATTGGACGAAGAGTTCATTCCACTTCTTGCGGGCCTCGCCACCCCGCTGGCCGATGCCGGCTTTGAAATGATCATAGACTCCGTCCGGCACCAGGAACTTTGCGTCTTCGGGCCAGCCATAGAATCGTTTCACCAGACGGATTTCCTCCTCACCCAGGGGTTCTCCGTGGGCTTCAGCGGTGTCCTGTTTATGTGGCGATCCGTAACCAATGTGGCTGTCCAGCACGATGAACGTTGGCCGGCCTTTCGTCTGTCGAAAAACCGCGAGCGCATGCTCGATCCGCTCGACATCATTAGCGTCGCCGACACGGAGAACATTCCAGCCGTAGGCCAGAAAACGGGAGGCCACGTCCTCGGTGAAAGTAATATTGGTATTGCCTTCGATCGTGATGTGATTGTTGTCCCAAATCCAGCAAAGGTTATCCAATCGGAGATGGCCGGCGACCGAGGCGGCTTCGGACGAGACGCCTTCCATCATGCAGCCGTCGCCACAGACGGCATAGATATTGTAATCGAAGATTTCGAAGCCGGGCTTGTTGTAACGGCTGGCCAGCCACTTTTGAGCGATGGCCATGCCAACGCTCGTGGCGACGCCTTGCCCCAATGGGCCGGTGGTCGCTTCCACGCCTGAGACCAGGTGATATTCCGGATGGCCCGGCGCCTTGCTGCCCCATTGGCGAAACCGGCGGATGTCATTCATGGTCACTGCCGGTTGCCCAACCATTTCATAGTCGGCATTCACCGCCTGGACACCGGCGAGGTGGAGAATGGACCAGAGCAACATTGAGGCATGGCCGTTGGATAACACAAACCGGTCGCGATTGGGCCAAATCGGGTCTTGCGGATCAAAATTCATGACCCGGTTCCAAATGGTGTAAACCAACGGCGCCAGCGCCATCGGCGTGCCGGGGTGGCCTGATTTGGCCGCTTGCACGGCATCGATTGAGAGCGTGCGAATCGTGTTGATCGCCAGTTGCTCCATTTTCGGATCCCTCATAAAAATTCCTTTTGTTATTTGGGATTTTGTCCCGGCTCCGGTGGTGGCGCAGTCAAATTTGTTTCCTGACCGGGGGGATTTGCCCGAAGCTGTTGTTCGTCAAACGCGTCCTCCTCAGCAAACAAATGGATCGCGTGCCAAACGAGAAATCCACCGCAGGCAATCGCACAGAGCGCAGCGCCAAGACCTTCATACTGTTTGGATCGCAATAGATAAACGATAAGCGCAAATGCACCCAACAACATCAGGATAAACCTGCTCTTGAAATGCCAGCGTTTCCAAAGAGGCGTCGCTGGACGCTTGACGACTGGTTGATCGATTTTTTCATCGCTCATAAACTATTCCTTTGTCATTTAACATTTTGCAATGCTTCCAAAGATGCTACTTTGCCCAACCGCCGGACATGCCGCGGCGCCTCGCTGAATTTGGCCTGCAGGAACGTTTGGATCAGGTCCCACGCCAGCTCGGGTCCTTCAATGCGCCCGCCCAGACAAAGCAGATTGAGGTTGTCGTCCTCCACTCCCTGCCGCGCGGAAAAGTTGTCTTCAATCAGGCAGGCTCGCACCCCCTTGATCTTGTTGGCGCAGACGCAGGCGCCGACGCCGCTGCCGCAAACGGCAATGCCGCGTTCCACTTTCCCGGCAGCCACGGCCAGGCCGAGCGGAATGACAAAGTCGGGATAATCGTCCTCCGGCGTCTGCTGATGCGCGCCGAAATCCGTAATCTGGTGGCCGGCGGCCCGGAGCCGCTCAACCAGTCTTTGCTTTAATTCAAAACCGCCGTGGTCGGTGGCAATTCCGATACGCATAATTTTCTATTTTTCGGTCTTTATGACCGGATTGTCCCAACCGCCGGGAGGTTTAATATGGTCGGCTTCTTTCGGCCCCCAAGACTTTGGCTCGTATTCATAAATGGGCGTATCGCTTTTGAGCATGGGATCAACAATTCGCCAGGCTTCTTCGACATAATCTTCCCGTGCAAATAGAGTTGGATCTCCCGCCATGGCGTCCGTGAGGACGCGCTCGTAGGCGTCCATTTCTTTGGCTGTGGGATGACGGTCGGCAAGCAATTCGGTCACCTGGCTTACGGATTCATTTTTCGGCGAAATAACATTCAGGCCGAAGGCCGCGGCAACGTCCGGACTGATGCGAAACCGGAAATAATTTGATTTCAGGCTGTAATGGCAATACATCGTCGGAGGCTTGCGCAAACGAACGAGGATTTCGGTGCAGGTCACCGCGAGGGATTTGCCGGCGCGGATATAGAACGGAACGCCGCGCCAGCGCCAGGAGTCGATCTCCAACCGGAGCGCCGCAAAGGTTTCAACTTTCGAACCCGGCGCAACACCCGGTTCATTTTGATAACCTTTGAATTGTCCCCGAACCAAATCCTCGACTTCGATCGGAGGTATGGCTTTGAGGACTTTTACCTTTTCATCACGGATGGATTCACTATCGGTGCGGATGGGCGGCTCCATCGCCAGGTTGGCCATCACCTGGAACAAATGGTTTTGGACAACGTCGCGGACGGTGCCGACCTGGTCATAAAATGCCCCGCGGCCCTGGACGCCGAAATCCTCCGCCATGGTAATCTGGATGCTGTCAATATGATGGCGGCTCCAGAATGGCTCGAGCATCGCATTGGCAAAACGGAAGAACAACATGTTATGCACCGGCGCCTTGCCCAGATAATGGTCAATCCGGAAAATCGCTTTCTCATCAAACATTTTAAGCAGGATGGCATTGAGATCTTTGGCCGATTCCAAATCCCGGCCAAACGGTTTTTCCACGATGACGCGCGTTCCGCCATTTCCCTTGGTGCAACCCGACTTGGAAAGCTGCTCCACCACCGTCCCAAAAGCCGAGGGCGGTATGGCCAGATAATAAGCAGGCCGCCGGGCATCGCCAATCTCCCGGCAAAGGGTTTTAAAGATCGTGGCGTCGTTGTAATCGCCATCCACATACCGGAGCAATTCGCTGAGCTTCTTAAACGCTTCCTTATCCAGCCCGCCATGTTTTTCAACGCTGTCCTTCGCCCGGGCTTTAAGCTGGTCAAGCGTCCATCCGGCTTTGGCCACACCGATGACCGGCACATTGAGCGTTCCGCGTTTGACCATCGCCTGCAGCGCCGGGAAGATCTTTTTGTAAGCCAGGTCGCCGGTGGCGCCAAAAAAGACCAGCGTATCAGAATGTGAGTCGTTCATTCTACTTTGCCTCCTTTTTTCTCCAGATGGCCGCCAAAGCCAAAGCGCATTGCCGATAGAAGTTTGTCCTGGTAATCCGCTTCGCCACGCGAAGCAAACCGCTCGTAAAGCGCCGTCGTGAGCACCGGCACGGGCACGCCTTCGTCAATCGCCGCTTTGATCGTCCAGCGCCCTTCACCCGAATCGGAAACCCGGCCGGCGAATTTTGCCAGTTGCGGGTCCGCGGCCAGTGCGCTGGCGGTCAAGTCCAACAACCACGATGCGATCACGCTGCCGCGCCGCCAGACTTCAGTCACGTCCGCCAGGTTGAGATCGAATTGATAATTCTCCGGATTGCGCAACGGGGTCGTTTCGGCGTCAGTTTCGTCTTGCTCTTTTCCGATGTTGGCCGCCTTCAACACACCCAGGCCCTCGGCGTAAGCCGCCATAATGCCGTATTCGATGCCGTTATGGACCATTTTCACGAAGTGTCCGGCGCCGTTTGGGCCGCAATGCAAATAACCCTGCTCCGCCGTGCCCTTCAATTTCTCCCGTCCAGGCGTGCGCGGAATGTCGCCGCGGCCAGGGGACAGGGTTGTAAAGATTGGGTCAAGATGCTGCACCGCCTCGGTATCGCCGCCAATCATCATGCAATATCCGCGTTCCAGGCCCCAAACACCGCCACTCGTGCCCACATCCACGTAATGGATCTTCTTAGCCGCCAATTCCTTTGCGCGCCGGATATCGTCAATGTAATAGGAATTGCCGCCGTCAATCAGAATGTCGCCCGGCGCCAGCAATGGCATCAGTTCCGCGATGGAACCATCCACCGCGCCGGCCGGAACCATAAGCCAGATCGCGCGCGGTTTTTGCAGTTTTCCGGCAAAGTCCGCGAGCGACGACGCGCCCGCCGCCCCTTCCTTCGCCAAGCCGTCCACCGCCGGTTTCGAGCGGTCGAAAACAACACATTGATGTTTGCCGCGCATCAGCCGTCGCACCATGTTCGCGCCCATCCGGCCCAGTCCGATCATTCCCAATTGCATATCTCCTCCTTTGGTTGTGGTTAATTTGAAATTGTTGAATTGCCGCCGGTTTTCACTTTCTTTTTGTCAGTTTTCGTTTGTGATGCGAAATGATTTCGCCGGCACGGCGAATGGCCGGCGCCGGAGGACGACGGAACTCCTGCCGGGGTTCCCAAAGGCGGAAGCCGCCCGGGAAAGCGTTGTCATTGTCACCCGCCCGGCATAAAGGCGGCATTTTTTTTAACCGATGGACATTGCCGCCGCCCAGTACCACATCGTCGGGTTCGAGCGCGGCGGTCAGCCGCGCCGTGACGTCCTCCACGAAATTCCGCCATTTCTTTTTCCCATACTTTTCGAGCCCGCGCAGACCTACATAATCTTCGAAAGTGGATTTCCGGTAGGGCAAGTGCGCCAGTTCCATGGGCACGACCTGTCCTTCGACGACGAGCGCCGAACCCAACCCCGTGCCCAGCCCAAGAAAAAGCATCTTCCCATGGCGATAGCTTCCCAACGCCTGCATGGCCGCGTCATTGATCAATTTGACCGGACATTGGAATGCCTTCTCGAAATTGAAATCAACCCAACCCTTTCCGAGGTTCCATGGTTCCAGCACGGGGTGGTTTCGGACGACCGGACCGGGATATCCGATGGAGATCACGTCATATTTCCAATCCTTCGCCAGTTCGCGGACACGAGCGACCATGCGATTCGGAGTCAGGTTTTTGCCCGAATCGAACTGGCGATGCTCTTTTGCCCCTGCGGCCAGAACCTTCACGTGGGTCCCTCCAATATCAATGACCAATACGTTCATTTGGTGAATTAAGATGTTTAAGCCGCCTGCCGGAGCGCCGTGCTCTTGGATCCGATGACCCCGAGAAGTTCGTTCCACGATTTGACGAATGATTTGGCGCCTTCATCCTGAAGGCGGGCCGCCAGCGCGTCCACATCCACCCCCGCCTGGGCGAATTGCTTGAGTGTACTTTCGCTCGCGGCGCTGTCCGCGGCCATTATTGGCCCGATATTTCCGTGATCGGCCAGGGCCTTTAAGGTTCCTTCGGGCATCGTATTGATCGTGAACGGCGCGGCCAGGTTTATGATGTAAAGCAGATCCGATGCTTTGGGGTCCTTCGTGCCGGTACTGGCCCACAGAAGACGTTGTGGACGGGCGCCCATATTGTACGCGCGCCGCCAGCGGGGATTGAGGAGTTGATCCAGGTAAGCTTTGTACGTGCGGCCTGCGATCGCCAGACCAAGACGATTTTGGAGTCCTTCGGGGATCCCGCCGGCCGCCGCAGCCGTGTCCCATCGGCTGATGAAAACCGAAGCGACTGAATCCACCATCGGATCCAGCCCCGCGGCGATACGCCTCTCAATGCCTCGCAACCAGGCATCCGAGGCCGCCAGGTAATGTTCGCGCGAGAACAGAAGCGTGACGTTGACCGGAACGCCCGAGAAGATTGCTTCCTCTATCGCCGGCAGCCCTTCCGGTGTGCCGGGAATTTTGATGAACAGATTCGGCCGGCGCGCCCGCGCGAATAATTCTTTGGCCGAGGCGATCGTTTGGACCGTGTCATGGGCCAGCAGCGGCGAGACTTCCAGCGATACGCGGCCGTCCACGCCATTCGTCTTTTCATAAACGGGCATGAAGAGATCGGCGGCCTCGGTCAAATCGTCCAACGCCAGATCGAAAAAGAGGTCTTCGCCCGACCGTCCTTTGCGAAGTCCTTCAATGATTGCCGCGTCATAGGCCGCGCTGTTTTTAATGGCGTGATCAAAGATGGTTGGGTTTGAGGTCAGGCCGGTGACCGAGAGGTCGTCAATATAGCGCTTGAGCGTGCCGTTGTTCAGGATTTCGCGTGTGATGTTATCCAGCCAGAGGCTCTGGCCCAGGTCGTGTAACTTTTGGGTGGCTTTCATATGTTTATTTCTCCTTTATTTCGCCGTCCAAATGGCTCGTATCGTTCCATAACCGGATGGCCGGCTGATTGTTTTCATATCCGACAATGCTCAGGCTGGCGGTGCTCAAGATCAGCAACCTTCCGTCGGCCGGTTCAAGCCCGAGCCAGCGGGCCGCCAGCACGCGAAGGAAATGTCCGCTCGAAAAAATGAGCACATCCCCCCTGGCTGCGCGCAGGCAGCTTACTATACGATCCGCGCGCGCGCCAACTTGTTTCGGCGATTCGCCTCCCGGACAGCCGTCGCGGAACAATTGCCAGTCCGGGCGTTCAGCGTGAATCTCCACGGTTCGGCGGCCTTCGTAATCGCCGTAGTTCCATTCGGACAGGTCGCGGTCCACCTGGGCGGCGGCGCCAAAGCCCGACAACTGGCACGTTCGGCGCGCGCGTTGCGAGGGGCTCGTCAATACTTTCGAGAAGGTCAGGCCATGAAGCCGCTCGCCCAGCCGTTTGGCGTTCCTTTCTCCACGGGCGGTCAAGGGCAGGTCCGTGAGCCCCGTGTGCTGGCCAGTGACACTCCATGCTGTCTCGCCATGCCGCGCCAGATAGATGGATGAAATCGTTCCGTTCATAAGTTCGTACTCGCGGGTTGCATTGATATTTCCTTATCACTTTCCCATCCCCCGCCCAGGGCTTTGTAAAGCTGGACCAAATCCAATGAAACCGTTTGGTCGCTCTGCACCAATGCGTCCTGCGCCGAATAGAGCGCACTCTCCGAATCCAACACTCTCAGGAAATCGGTCAGGCCGCTCTGGTAAAGATGCGTTGCCAACTCCAATGCCCGTCGGTCCGCCGCTACCGAATCCTCCAGCGATTCCCGCCGCACCTGTTCCCGGGCGTAAGCCGTCAATGCCGTCTCCGTTTCCTGTAAGGCCACCAGCATCGTCTGTTGATATTGGTCCAGCGCCTCTTCCTGCCGCGCGTTCTGCACATGGATATTGGCTACGATGCTCCCCGCCTCGAACAATTCCCATTGCACCGTAGGCCCCGCCGACCAATACTTGCTGGCATATTGAAACCAATTGCCTGCCGAGGTGCTCTGCAAACCCGCTATCCCCGTCAGCGAGAACTCAGGATACAGGTCCGACTTGGCCACCCCGATCTGCGCAGTCGCCGCTGCCAACTCGCGTTCGGCCTTCTGCACATCCGGCCGGCGCAGCAACAAGTCCGAAGGCAAGCCCACCGGCACAACCGGCGGCGTCAAAGGAATATCCTTCTTCGCCGACATCTGGTCCACCAATGACCCCGGCGGCTGGCCCAGGAGGACAGACAGTGCATAGACTGATTGGTCAAAGCCGGTTTGCAGGGAGGGCACTTCGGCTTCGGTAGTGGTTAATTCGGCTTTGGCCTGTTGTACGTCCAAATCCTCCCCCAACCCGGTATCAAAGCGGTTAGAGGTCAGGTCCAGCACGCCCTGCTCGACTTTGATATTGTCCTGCGCAATGGCCAGGCGTTGCTGATAGGCGCGGGCGTTGATGTAGTCCAGCGCCACTTCAGCCAGCAAAGAGACCAGGACGTCGCGCTGGCTATATTCAGCGGTGCCGACCTGGGCATTGGCCGCCTCCACCGCCCGGCGGGTGCCCCCAAAGATGTCCAGTTCCCAGGCGGCATCCAGATCGGCATTGTAGAGATTGAAATCCAGGGGCGGGGGCAAGGTCGGGTAGGCGTGTTCGCCATAAAGATTGCGGGAATAACCGGCGCTACTGCCGATGGAGGGCCAGAGGTTGGCTGAGACAATGCCTTTTTGGGCGCGGGCTTCGCGGACGCGCGCTTCCGCCGCCTTCAAAGTGAGATTGGACTGGATGGCGGTGGTGATGAAAGAGTCGAGATTGGTGTCGTTAAAGGTTTTCCACCAGTGAGCCAAATTCACAGGACTATTGGTTTCGCCGCCGGCCATGGACGAGGTCCATTGTTGGGGCGCGCTCGTTTTAGGCGGATGATAATCAGGTCCAACCGCGCAGCCGGAAAGCAATCCGAAAAGCAAGGCCGCCCCCAGGCTGAATGAGCCGGGCAATCGGGCAAATAAAATATGTCTGCGAGTTATAGGCATACGGGAGGTTTGAGAAAACGTGTGGTCAGGACGCGAGCCAGGGCGACGACGGGAAATGCGAAGAGAAAAAGCATGGCGAGACATTCAAAACATCCATTAAGAGCGATACTGGCCCATTGGCGATGGGCTTCCTGCAGCATGAGCGCCGTGGCAGCGGCCTGAGATTGCGAAGCCGATTCCCCGACTGTTGAAAGCGCTTGTTGGGTGGCGTGGATGTAATCCGTGGCATTGGGACTGGTCAATGACACCACATTGCCGAAGATGGTTTGATTGCTGTCAGTCTTACGCTCGAGAAGCGTTTGCAACCAGGCGATGCCGATCAGCGCGCCGATATTCCGGTTAAAATTGAACAAACCCGCCGCGGCTACGTCTTCGGATGGCGGCAGACAGGTCAACGCCATCAACGTCAGTGGAATAAACTGGCAGCCCAGCGCAAGTCCGCGAAGAATAAGCCAGGAAGCGAAACCTTCGAAATTAAGGTCGGAGGGCGCGACCCCGAGGCGCAACATCGAAGTGCCAAATAACAGCAGCCCGCTAAGAATAACAAAAACCGGCGGAAGTTTCGTAAAGCGAATCAGAATGCCGATCGTCAAAAATGAAACCGTCGCAAAGAACGTGCCCGAAAGCTGAACCAGGCCGCTCACGGATACCGGATACGACAGCACGCCGGACGCGAACCCGGAAATGACGAAACCGCTTCCAAAAAAAGCGATGCCCGCGAGCACGATGACACACATGCCAAAGGTAAAATTGGCATAGCGAAAGGCCCCGTACGGCAAAAAAGTCTCGCCGCCCCTGCTTTCGATAAACACAAGACCAACGATGCAGGCGGCCGCGAGTAACAATGCCCAGACAATCGGCGGATATTCCAGCCAGCGATTGCGTTCGCCCTGCTGCAAGACATAAACCATCGCAAAAAGCGCGGCAACCATCAGGATGATCCTCCCGGGCAAAAACAAAGTGGGCGAGACCGAATCGCTTAATAATTTCCGCTTCCAAAGAAGCCATCCGCAACCGAGCAGTCCGAATGGCGCGATTCCCAGATAGGTAAAACGCCAATCAAAATAGTAGGCCCAATCGCCCAAAAAAGCCGGCACAATCGTCGCCGGAAACATGACCGACGCCAGCGCAAAAGCGCCCTGTACCAGCGCTTGTTCGCGGCGGGGAAAGATGTACAGCAACGTCCCCTGGCCGAGGGCGATCATTGCGCCGCCGGAGCAGCCTTGAATCAGCAGCACCGCCAGGAACAATGGATAATTGGGAATAAACGCACCGGCAGCGGTTGCCAGCGTGAGACCAATGGACGCAGTCAGGAACGCCCATCGTTGCCCAAATCTTTGCTGCAACTTCGCCGCCAGCAGCAGCATGTAAAGTTTCCCAACGTAATAAAAAATCGAGCCCCAGGTAATCTGGTCAGGCGTCGCGGAAAAGCCGCCCGCCAAATAGGGCTTCAGGGTCGAACACATGGCGCCGTTCACGCCGTCCAGCAAAACCAGGCAGCCCACCGCGAACAGAAATCCGATTTTTTCAAAACAGAAACTGTCGGCGAATGATTGCGCCGGTTTAACCTCTATGGCGGTAGCGGCATTACTCATGCGTCATCTCGGTATCGCGGTTTTCCTTAACCGTTGTCGCCTCGGAATCAGTGGCGAGATTTGAAAGGGCCTGCAAGTTCGTGGCCACGAGGCCCTCCACCAGGGCATTGGCCTGCGTCCATTCATTTGAATAAATGTCCGTGGCATAAACCGCCTGGGTGGAAGGCGCCTGGGTCAAAACCGCGCCACTATGGTCTTCCGTATGAATGG
>JASHPN010000268.1 GCA_030038175.1 Verrucomicrobiia bacterium | reverse complement strand
CGGCATTCTTTATGTCACCACGCCAAATTTAACGCGCGATGTCAGCGCCCTGGCCAAGGAGTTCTTCTCAAGCCTGGGCGTGGATATGAGCCCGCCCAAGACCGTGTTTTTTAACGATCGCCTGGGTGTGCTGTTTGTGTATGCCACACCGCAGGACCTGGACATTATCGAACGGGCCATCGAGGTGTTGAACCAGCAGCCGCCGCTGGTCCACATCAAGACCCGGTTTATAGACGTGCAACAAAACGACTTGAACGCCCTGGGTTTTGACTGGTATTTGGGCCAGTTCAATATTGGCAATAGCGTTGTCGCCCAGGGAGGTAATTCCGGCTCGTTGAATGTTCCCACGTCCGCCGCCAATTCGTCCGGGACCTTTCCTGGCAATTCCGCGTTGGGCACCACCCTCGCCGGCGGCGTCCAAAGCCTGACCGCAGGAATCAATAATGGGCCGCTCGCGGGATCGGTTCCGGCGATCGCCTCGATGACCGGGATCCTGACCAACCCGAATTTCCAGGTGGTGCTGCACGCGCTTCAACAACGGAACGGCACGCAGGAACTGGCTGAGCCGGAAGTTACGACGATTAGCGGGCGCCAAACGGAGATGCGCGCCACGCAGGTGCTGCCGGTCATTACCGGATACAACTTCCAGGCGGCGCCAGGCGCCACCAGCGTCGGCGGCGGCGTGCCGTAATTAACTTCTGAAGGAGAAAATAACATGAACAGAATGAATAAATTCATCGCATTGATGGCGCTGGCCGCCATGGGCGCCGTTGTCACCGCGCGGGCGCAGGTGCAAAACTTTCAGCCCGGTGTATCCGCCATTACGCCCACCGTCCAACAAGTGGAAACCGGTCCGATCCTGGACGTGGTGCCCGATGTATTGTCGGACGGCTACACGATCAACCTGACCTTAATTCCTTCGCTGATTGAATTTGCCGGCTACCAAAGCCCGCCCAGCCTGGGATCCTTTTCAACCTCGGGCCTGAACGTGGTGTTGTTGCCCACCGCGCTTCCCTCATTCAGCGTGCGTGAAGTGACCACCACCGTAAACGTTTGGGACGGCCAAACCGTCGTCCTGGGAGGCCTGGTCTATTCGCAAGTCATGGAGGAAAAGGACACCGTACCGATCCTTGGCGACGTGCCGTTGTTGGGAAAACTTTTCCAAAGCGACCAAAAGACCGATGAAAAGCGCAACCTGATGATTTTTGTGACGGCCTCGATGATTGATCCGGCGGGCAACCGCGTGCATTCGGACGATGAGCTGCCGTTCGCGCAATCGGGCGTTCCGTCGCAGCCGACGCCGGCGCCCGGAATGAACGGGATGGGCCAAATCGAACTGCAACCGACGGCGCCGGCGCAATAAAGCATGAATCCGGATCAATTGTGGAACGGCTGCTGATCATTGACGGGCACGCTTACGCCTATCGCGCCTTTCATGCGATTCGCGAATTGCAGTCGCCCGCCGGCCAGCCGACCAATGCCATTTACGGGTTCATTAAAATGCTGGGCAAACTGCGCGCAGGCATCGCGCCGACGCGGTGGATCGTGGTTTGGGACGGCGGCCTGTCCGCGGAACGGCTGGCGGCGTTGCCGGCCTATAAGGCGCAGCGGCCTGAAATGCCGGACCGTTTGAGGCCGCAGCTTGATGAAATCGCGGCCTGGTTGAGCGCGTCGGGCATCGCCTCGTTTAACCGGGAGGGCATTGAGGCCGATGACGCGATTGCGTGCCTGGCCCGGCGCGCCGAAGGGCTCGGCTGGACGACGGTCATCGCCAGCTCGGACAAGGATTTTATGCAGTTAGTGTCGCCGCAGGTTGGATTGTTCAATCCGCACGACAAGACGGAAGCGGTTTGGACCCATGAACAGGTCCGGGGCAAGACGGGCGTGGAACCGTCCCAGATTGTGGATTGGCTCAGTTTGACCGGTGATAGCGTGGACAACATTCCGGGAGTTCGGGGAGTGGGGCCAAAGACGGCGGCGGATTTGTTGGGCCGGTTTGGATCGGTTGAGGGCATATACGAGCGGCTGGACGAGGTCCAGTCCGACCGGTTGCGCGGGGCGTTGCAGGACGCAAAGGAAGCGGTCCGGCGCAACCGCAGGCTGGTCAGCTTGCATGACGTTTCGTGCGAGATTGCGCCCGAAGAAATGGCCATCCGGGCGCCGGATGCGGGACGGTTGCGCGAATTATATTCGCGGTGGGGATTCAAGGGCCTGCTGGCGGCATTGGAAGAATCGGCGGGGCGGGAACGCCAAACGGCGTTGATTTAGAAGAGTTTGAGTGACAACAACATGAAATTGACAGACTGGATTGAAATTTGGATTAGTGGAACAGGCGTTTTGCCTGTTAACCGCAGCCGGCACTGCGGCCTGACAGGCAAGACGCCTGTTCCACTCCAGTTGAATTTTTTGAAAGAAAGTTCTCGACAGAAAACGGGACCGTATCTAATATGGCCATCGTCACTGTCGTATATGCCGTTGCCGTCCGTCCGCCGCGCCGCCATTAGCCTTTGCCTGGGGTTGTTCCTGGCCATTCCCACCCTTCTGTGTGCGCAAACCAATTATTATGCAGCCGATGGCACGGAATATCCGATTATCGGCTCGCTGCCCGGAGACCAGATCTATCCGGATGTCGCGTTGAATTCGCAGGGCGGCTATGTCGTTTGGCAGGACAATATTACCGATCCCGTGGGGGAGGGGATCAGCGCGATGCAGATCAACAGCACTCTTTCCGGTTCGGGCGACGTCTTTCAGGTGAACCTCACCAGCACCAACAACCAGCAGAACGCGCGCGTGGCGATGTTAAAAGGGGGCGGGGCCGCCTTTGTCTGGCAGGGCGGGCCGGCCAACGCGCAGGGTGTCTATGCCCGATTCTTGAATGCGAGCAATCTCTGGCTGAGCACCACGGATCTGTGCGTGGGAACCTTTCCGAACAGTTTTCAGGATACTCCGGCCATTGCCACGCTCGCCAACGGAAATGTGATTATCGTCTGGAACAGTTTCGACGAGGCCGGCTCGAACAGCCTTTACGATGTTTATGGGCAAATGTATTCCAGCAATGGGATCGCGCTGGGAACCAATTTTCTCATCAATCAATTTACGCAATATAACCAGCGTGACCCGGCGGTCGCCGCGCTCAATAACGGCGGGTTTGTCGTCGCCTGGGTTTCCGAGCAGGAACGTTCCTCGGCGCCGGACCTGGGAAGCAACGTAGTGAATCTCGGAAACTATAGCGACTATTACAAGGCCGACGCGCTTCCTTTGCCAACGGTGGACGTTTATGAGCGGCTCTTCGCGGTTTCCGGCAACAACCCTTCGCCGGGCACCGGCGAAATCATGGTTAACCAGGACAACAATCCGTGCGCCCGGCCGGCCATCGCCACGGCTTCCGACGGCAGTTATATGGTGACCTGGTGCGCCTATAACATCACCAACCAGAACAACAGTTGGGACATTTACGAGCGCTCCTTTACCAACTCCGCGACTGGCTCCAATGCCATTGGCGGCGCGGTCCACCTCGTCAATTCTTCCTATACTTATGGCGACCAGTATGCGCCCCGGATCAGCGTCATCGGCGGCGATTATTTGATCGTTTTCACCAGCCTTGGCCAGGACGGCTCGCGCGAAGGGGTGTACGGACAGTTTATCCATGAAGGCGACGGTCCGGTGGGCAATGAATTTCGCGTGAATACGACCACCCTGGGGCAGCAAATGCAGCCGGCGGTGGCGTCGGACGGCGCGGAACAATTTCTGGCGGTCTGGACCAGCTTTACGTTTGGCCCGAACGGTTACGATTTGTATGCGCAGCGGTATGTGAATGCGCAGGCGGTGTTGGAGCCGATGCCGGCGCCGTTCGTGTGGGCGCCCTTCGTGTTGAGCAACAACGTGTATCAGCCGCAATTGGTTGTTTCCTGGGCGCCGGTGCAGGGCCTGTCGGTTTCCAACTACCTGGTCTTTTTGGATGGCGCCAGTTCGCCCATAGCGGTGACTACCAACGACACGTGGACCATGACGGCGGCGAATGGATTATCCACCAACAGCACTCATTCATTCGCTCTCGAATACGTGATTCCCGCCGGGTTCACCTCCCCGATCTCTCCGTCGGCCAGCGGCACAACCTGGAGCGGCCGGAATTATGAGGGCATTCCTTATGAATGGATGGAAACTTATTTCGGAGGCAATTCGTATTTCTGGCCCTCAGCGAACACGCAGGCGGGACCGGGCGGTCCGACGCTGCTGCAGATATTTATGACCGGCGGCAATCCAACCAATTCCGTCACCTGGCTTCAGACTACGCTCAGCAAAGGATCGCAAGGCCTGTATTTGAGCTGGAACACCCAGCCCGGCATGACCTATCAGGTGCAGGCGACGACGGATTTTGTCAACTGGATTAACTATGGCGCGCCGCGGTTCGAATCCGGCACGAACGATTCGATTTACGTGGGCACCGGCCAGGCGTGCTATTACCGCGTTCAGCTTTTGCAGCAGTAGGAACCATATTGATATGCGGCGATTTATTATTACATGTTTCAGCGCAATCTGGCTGGTGACAGGCTGGCAGCAGGCCCGGGCGTTCGCGTTGCTCGGTCCGCCGGTGGGCATGGCCGGGCTTCCCGCCACCTATGAAGATTCCTGGCAGGTCGAAGACATCGGCTACGCCCCGGGTGAGGGACTGGTCGGCGACCCCAAACAGTACCAGCAGGGCTATCGTCGGAATGCTCCGGTCATGTATTACGCTTTTGACACGAGCTTTTCCAGCTTCTTTGGCGTGGATGGAGAAGACGCGGGGGACAGCGCCATGAACATCCTGAACAATACCTTCACGAACAATAGCGGGCACGGTTTGGATGGATACAGTTATAACCTGACAGAATTCCCGTTTAATTCGCAAACCATCAATACCACGGCGGAAGGGCTTGGGCTGACGGACGTGAAATCCGTCATCCTCTATCTCATGATGGAGCAACTGGGCCTGGCCCAGCCGGAAACCTACACCTGGACACTGGCCGATCGTTACCTTCCTTCCATTCCCGGATACACGTGTCCCTTTTTTGAAGAATATTTGGTCGTTCAAAGAAATTTTGCCATTAATCCCACCCCTGCGGATCAGCTTCAATATTCAGCCTACGTCAACAATACGCTTTATTCGTATTGGATTGAAGAAGTTTGCAGTGGCCCACCGGTGCTCGCGATCACCTGGCCATATGCAGTAGATCCATTTGCCCAATCCTACACCGCCGTGGCAGGACTGGGAACAGGATTGGGGGTTTTGGATATAACCGTCACGAATATTTTCGGCGAAGAGGTGGATGGCGCGCCTGAGTCTGGCGGTTTTTACAACGGCCTGACCAGCGACGACGTGGCCGGGTTGCGCTATCTCATGAGCACCAACGAGATTCAATTTGAAGATCCGACCATCGGAAGTTTTCTGGAAAACACCAACTTCAGCAGTCTGCTATTGCTGCAAACGTCCGACCTGGGCACCCTGTTGCAGTACGCGCAGACGAATCCTCCCGCGGCGGTGATCGCCTTTGCGGCGGCCCAAAATCCGCCTCAAAACATTACCATTAACAGCTATTCAAATTATTACACAGTCATCTCAAATCCGATCGTCTATTCGTATTTTACCAATTTGCCCGGTTCTCCCGTGGGCGGCCCGCCCACCTTTGTGGTGGGCACCAATGGCTATACTTATCTGCCCGAAACCAATTACGTCTATACCTTTGGCAACGTCGTCCCGGTTAACTACTACACCAATAGTGTCGCGACGATATTGACCACCTCCATCGTCACTCGGGTCGGCTCCCCGGTGGGCACCGGGACCTTCACCAATTTCAGCGTTTCGCAGATCGTATTGACCAATGTGCCCTCCGGTGATTACTACGCTCTGCCTACCAATTCCTGCGGTTTTGATTTTGTTGCGACGTTGCGCTCGAACAACGTGGCCGGCTTCACGATTTCCAATGTCATCACCTCCACCAATGTGGTGGCCACAAACTCAACCGGCTTTAATGGGGTCGCTTCGCAAACGATCCTTACTTATTTCACCAACAATTGGCTTGAGTATTATTCCTGCAATTTACAAACCAACGGCCCCGAGTATTTCCGGGGCATCGGAAGCGCCCAATTTGTGCGCGTACCCGACAACAATTTTGACTCCTTGACCGGCAATCTTCGCATTCCGATCACTAACACCTACACGATGGTCTGGTGGAACCCCACGAACAGCCAAACCGGCTCGCAAACGTTCCAGCGCGTCCTGGCGACGCCTGACTTTTTGTTTTCGGGCGAGGACCTCGCGGCTCCCAATAATGGTGTCCCTGGAGCGGGCAACGCTATTGCGGCGCGCAATGTCAATTTTGACATTAATAATATTCCTACCCAACAGGCAGGACCGGGCATTATCAATCCCCCGAGCGTCATTTACCTGAACGCCGTGGGCGATGTCTTTTACAACGGCACCGCGGCGTTTGATGCTTTCAATACGAACGGATTTCTAACCCAAATGGACGGAGGCCACCTCCTGGCGTGGGCTTCGTTTAACGGCACAACCAACGCGCCGGAGGTCTATCCCAACGGCACCAGCATTCAGGAGCTGGAAAATCAATTGGTCGTGACCATCACACCGTCGTCCCTTCCCAACGGGACCAATGGCGTGGCCTATCCGACGATATCGTTCAGCGCCACGGGCGGCCAGCCGCCTTACACGTGGCAACTGGTGACCAGCGGCACGCAGGCGCTGCCCACGGGCTTGAGCTTTTACAATGGCATTCTCGCCGGCACGCCATTCGATAATTCGCCCGGGACCTATGATTTCACCATTCAGTTGACGGACCAGGACAATCGGGTCGTGGCTTTGCCCTATTCAATTACTATTACCTACTAAAGCGGCATGAAATCCATTTACACATCTGTAATTTTCACTCGTCAGTTCTTTAAATGGACGCTGGCCGCTTGGTTGTTGGTTCCGGGACTGGCGACGGTGAAGGCAACCGAGCCGATTTACCAGAACTTCCAGGTGTTGAACTATGCCATTCCGGGAAACCCGCCTCCGCTGATTGACGCCTTCAGTTTTGACAACGAAAACCAGTTTAACGTGCAGTTTAACGAACCACCGGAAGGCTCGGTCGAAGCAGAGGATGGGGGCTTCCAATTTTACGAGCCATATAATACCGTCAATTATACCAATAACAGCAGCGGAATTGATACCGGCATCATGACCGCAAATACCCCGTTTCTGACCAATACCTTTTTTGGCGAGTTTACGATCGGCCTTTTTGATTACAACTCCACCGGGGTTGGCTATCAATTTGACACCCAGACGACCAACAACAACAACACGACGCACGAGGAGGCCGGCACCTTCTACAACTCCGGCGATATCCGGGTTGATTCAGTGATTGACGGCAATAATACGTTCGAAGGGACCTTTTTCCTCGGTGATCTCGGCCAATGCCTGGTTTGGGCAACGAACATTCTTTGTCCCGGAACCATTGAGTGCGGCATGGACGGTTTCATTCAGTTGACCGGCCAGCATGTGGACCTGAGCCGGGGCGATCTCATCATGGAACAGACCTTTTCGCAAGGGTTGACTCCCACCAACGTGGCGGGCTCGGTCATTTCCGAAGGTGAAGGCTATGATACCAACGGAGATTGGAACCCGGGGCTTGATCTGACGGCGACCACGGCCCGTTCATCGGCTCCGGACAACCTGATCCTGACCAACTCCACGCCTTACTATAACGAAATCGTAAACGTCACCCCCACCACAACCAACGTCCTGGTCCGCGCGGTCTTTCTCCAAAACGTCAATACCAATGCGGCTGACACCGTTTGGGTCGCCCCGAATTTGTTTGGGGGCCTGGACTCCGGCGCCCTCATTCAATGGGCCGGCGTGTTTACCAATCCGGCCACCGGCCTGGTGTACACAAATTATCTTTACATGCATCATTTTTATTTCGACAGCACGAACTTTTTCCCGGTTGTGACGTTCAACCAGGCGCCGGTGTTCGGGTTTCAGGGATATTTCGATTATGTCTGGGACCAAACCACGCCGTTTGTCGTCCCGGCGGCTCCAACGTCCCCCGGGTATCCCGGGTTCAATGATTCGTTTATCACGAACATTTATGAGTATTTCAACGGGCAATTGGACGGGACCACCAGCGCGACCAATGCGAGTAATTTCAATCCCAGCGGCGCTTTCACGAACCTGCCCGGGCGCGTGCAAATCAGCGCTCTCCAGGACCTCAATTTGAGCAACACCATCATTTCCGGCGCAAACTATCTGTCGCTGAACTCGCCTCATCAATATAACGGCAATCCCGGCGCCACCATCGTCTCGCCCTTTTCGGACATCAATCTGGGCGTGACCAACGGAAACCTGGTGATCAGCAATCTATTGGAGGGAAACATTCTCACCTGGAGCGGCACGCTGGATGGATGGAGCGCCCGCTGGACCAACGTGGACGTCAATGGCATCCACTGGGATTATCGCGTTTGGCTCGTCAACGCTGATTTGAGTCCCCTCCTCCAGCCGCAAGTCCAGAATCTGACGCTCACGACGACCAACCTGATCATCAGCGACTCGCTGAACATTATCGGCAATCTCTCTTCGAGCGCCCAAAGCCTGACGCTGACCACAAACTTCTTCGGTTTGGGAGCGCAATCCCCGGCGGGCGGGTTGAACCTGCTCAATGATAATCCAACCGCCTGGAGTTGGAACGGTTCGTTCCCGAATTTGCTTTGTCTGACCAATAATGGCGCCATCCTCATGCCGAACTTCTCGGACTTTATCAGCGACAGCCAAACCAACGTCGTCAGCACCGGCAGCCCGGCCATTGCCGCATCCGCCATGCTGGTGGAGGCGGCGGGAACAAATGTCGCCGCCAACACGACCGTCACGGTTGGCGCGGCCAATTATGTTTTTGTGGGCAAGTTCGCCAACGCAACTCCCTACCAGGTGATGATCGGGAATACCTTTGACGGTTCCATGAGCAATTTAATTGCGGCCATCAATGCCGGGGCGGGCGCGGGAATCATGTATAGCAATGCCTTCGCAAATCCCGCCGCGACCGCCGGGGCGCTGGCCAGTCACGCCTTTGTCGTTTCCGCGAGCAGTAACTATGTCGGGACGGCCGGAAACGGCATTGCCGTCCAGGCCGGCGGAACCAATGTGATGTGGGTCATGGCGACGGCTCCGGGCGATCCGGCTTCAGTTCTCTCGGGAGGGGTTAACGCGGTTCCTCCCTCGACCAATACTGTGACTTCCACCGGGCCTTACACCGCCATCATCAACAATGGCATGATAATGGACGACGGTTCGACCCTGTGGGTGAATAATTTCATGAACAGCGGAACGATTACCAACGGCACCGGTTCATTCATCCTCAACGCGCAAACGGCCACCCTGACCAACGGTTATCTGAGCGCCGGCGGCGACGCCGAATTCACGGCGAACACACTGGAAATCAGCAATCTGGTGTTGCAGGCCGGCAGGTCGGTCGTTTTGCAGGTGACCAATTGGCTCACGGATGACGGCATCAGCAATGCGAATGATTGGACGGTGGGCGCCACCAACGGAACGGGCGGCAACGGACTGGTGCTGCCGTTCCTGCCCACGAACACGACGCCGGGACTGAACAATTTGTTGGGAACCACGATCTCGCTTGTCGCTCCTCCGCCGAACAAGGGAATTTCCAGCACCTGGGCCGGATTGGACTACGGCGCGAACACGCTGGGGTACAACACCAATAACGTGGCCATCGGGCAATTGAGTTTGGATTCGCTGTCCGCCAGCAGCGTGTTTTACTTTGCCGGCCCGACCGGCCCGGGAACGAACTATGCCATTTACGTGGACCATCTCATCCTGAACGACTATGCCAGCTATACCAACGGGGAAGGCAGCGGGAGCATTCCTACGCTGTTCTTTAACAATAACATCACTATTTATTACGCCGATGCCACCGCCTCCGGCCAGGACGTTTCCTACCTGTTGAACCATGCCAATCAGGGCCATTTGCGCTGGGTGCCCGAATATACGGGCCATTTCAGTTCCGTCAGCGTCGTCTATGCGAACGGGACGACAAATATATTGAACGCCGGCCTGGTGGACAGTCCGTTCCTCGATTCCAATGGAAACGGCATTCCCAATGCCGCCGATCCTGAGCCGATCTTTGTGCCGAGCCAGATTAACTTCAAGTTTGCGCTGACCAACGTGTCCGGCACTCCCATGGCGCTGCTGACCTGGGACTCTATTCCCGCGGCCACCAATTACATCCTTTATGTAACCAATTTGCAGGAATATATGACGAATATGCAGCCGCAAAGCTGGATGATCGTGACAAATTTTGTTTCACCGGCCACGGTGCCGCCGCCGGCCGGCTGGCCGATTACCAATGTCCTGGTTGAGCCGCTCGATTTGACGTCGCCCCACGGCTACTACCGCGCGGCGGTTAGCCCGAATACTACCGACCTTTACGGACCGTAACTTAAAAATTTTTCACTAAAACAGAGAATTGAGCTTGTGCTCTAAATTGAAATAAGAGATATAATAGTAGATTGGAATTATAGATTTAAGGCGCTGAGGCGCGCCGTGTTGAAATATTTCACGAAAACGAAGATTTGAGCTTGTGCTGCAAATTGAAATAAGAGATATAATAGTAGAATAGAATTTAAAGCGCCCAAAGCGCGCAGTAACTTGAGTAATAGCCTATGAAAAATTTTTGGGGCCGGAGGGTCCGAGACCTCCTTTTAAGCGCCTGCTTCAGAGACGATGCCCGCGGGTCTTTCCGCTTTCAGCCGGGCGCAATGCCCGCCGCCGTGGCCGCTGCCGTGCTTTTTTGCTGCTCCAGCATCACTTCGCCGGCGCAACCGACCAATGAGTATCTGACCAATGCCTTTGCCATCACCGGCCTTGAGGGAAGCACCACCGGCAGCAATATCGGCGCGGTCTTCGAACCGGGAGATACCAACCAGATTTTCATCACCAGCACGAACGATATCCTGTATTCCGGAACGGCCATTGACGTCAGTAATACGGTTTGGTTCCAATGGACGGCCCCGGCCAGCGGCCTGGCGACGCCGACCAACGGCTGGGCAACGTTTAGCACCGTGGGCAGCACCGATATCCTCGGTAACGCGATGGACACCGTATTGGCCGTTTGGACGAACAATGCCAGTTCCAATTTGGTGCTGATGGCCTCGGATGACGATTCTTATGATGATTACCAGGGCTTTTTTGACGACCCCAATAGTGTTCTGACCTTTCCCGTGCAACCCGGATCCAATTACCTCATTTCCATCTCCCTGGACACGGACAATGGCGATCAGCAGCCGGGTTATTATGTCCTCAACTGGAACGCGCAGCCTCCGGCGAACGATAATTTCGCGAATGCCCAGAGCCTTGGCGGTTTAACCGGCACCGTCACGGCCACCAACGTGAATGCGACGATGGAGGCCAATGAACCTTCGGTGATCCAAACCAGCGATAATGGATATGTGAACGTTGGAAATTCCATTTGGTATAAATGGAGGGCCACGGTAACCGGCAACGTGACGTTTAACACTCTCGGGAGCACGGACGAACTGGGCAACCCCATGGATACCGTCCTGGGCGTGTGGGAGAATGGCAACACCGTCTCGAATCTGACATTCGTGGGCGGGGATGACAACGTGGACGGCGGAGATAACAGCGCGAACGGCAGCCTGAACAGTTCCGTCACCTTTTTTGCATCGGCGGGCCAGACCTATTACGTCGCGGTTTATGTCAATGCCGGGTCCGGAGGATTGCCCGGCGGACTTCCCGGCACGGTCGTGCTCAACTGGAACGGCACGCTCCAGGAGTTAGCGGCTCCGGCCGCGGGCACGTTTCAACTCACCTCATCCCAGTATCAATTCAGCCAGAATGACGTCGGCGGCGCTCAATATGTTGAGAGCAGCATGAGCGACACTCCCGCGCGTTTCACCATCACCCGCATTGGCGGAGCCGACGGCAAGGCGGAGGTTTATTTTACGCCAACCAACACGTTCTACACCAATTGGACTGAGGTCCTTGACTATCAGATTTCTATCGCGGCGGTCATTGAAACCACCCAGGCCGTTTTAGTTGCGACGACGAATGAAATTCTCGCCACCAATGATGTGACGCAGGTTTACCAGAATTATACCGCCAGCGAGGGCTTTTTCAATGTCATCAGCCAGTCTTCCGGTTTGTTTCTGGAAAGCATCAGCAATTCGGCGGTGACTGGCCCTTCCATTTTGAACGGCCTGCCGGCTCCGTTCATTACGAACGGCATTGCGTACGTCACAAACTTACCGGCTATACCGATCCCTCCTGGTGGTGTCGAGGTTTCCAATTTTACAGTAATTCCCAATCCCGGCTACAGCCCCTACAATACCGCGCCCTATTTGACCCTTAGCAATTTCTTCCAGGTAACCAACACCATCATACTCTTCCCAGCCATTACAAATGCCGACGGCACGATAACATACATGGCCGAGCAGGCTAGCTCTACGACGGTAATCGTGACGAATATTGTCTCCTCGTATCTGGGAATGCCCTTTACAGTGAGTCCTGATCCATTCGCCACGTTTAACGACTTCCAGATGAACGCCGATGTTTCCGTCACTCCAACAGCCGGCTATAACCCGGAGAACGGTTCCGGCTATCTTACGCCTAACGCGGCAAATCCCCTGGTGATCGTGAATTTAACCAGCGCCAGCCTGGACCCTGAAGAAGATCCAAACCTGCCGGTTCCCCAAATCTCGCCCACCCGAAATACAGCTTACGTCAGCTTTATCAGCCCTGATGCAATTCCGGAAAATTACGGTCCTCTGCCGTTTGGACCCATCGGCACCAATATCTTCAATTTTGCGACTGCCACCCTGCGCTGCGATAAAACGGTCGGTGGAGACGGCGGTTTTGCCTACGTGGGCGTGATGTGTCCGAACCACGTGTTCAATGATTCGGCTGATGCCACGTGCTATTACGTTATTGATTATTACGACGCCAACGACAATCTCAACTCATTCACCACCCAGGCAGGCTCCGATTACGCGCGTCCGGACGACGCCAACCTGTTTATCAGCGCCACGGATTTCCTCAGTACCGCCGCGTCTCCGGGACCGCCCGTAGGAGAATTAACCTGGCCGGCCTTCAGCGACGCGCAGGTCGAATATATCAAAATCCCAATATCGCAGGACAGCCTGGTGAAATTTAACCAGGATTTCCTGGTCCAATTATACGAGGACAACAGCCACATACCGTCGGACGGTTTTTACGGCGACGTTGATACATGCACCGTGACGATTCAGCTCACGACCCAGCCTGCCGGAGCTGTGGACACGGCCTTCAATCCTGAAAACAACAAAGTGACCAGTCCGCCTTACGATTCGGCGCCTGGCGCCAATGGGCCGGTGAACGCGGTGGCCGTGCAACCCACGGACAACAAAATTGTCATCGGCGGCGGTTTCACCGGCTATAATAACAACGCCGGCCTCAATCCCCAATATGTCGCCCGTCTGAACACCGATGGTTCGTTGGACACTTCTTTCAATATCGCGGACGGACTGAACTCGGGATTCGGCGGTGGATTTAATGGAGTTCAGCCCGCCGTCCACGGCCTGGCGCTCGACACCAACTTGAACATCATCGCCGTCGGTGACTTTACCTCCTTTGACGGACAGCAGGCCCAGGGGATTGCGCGCCTCACTCCCACCGGCGCCGACGATACGACGTTCTCAAATTTCCTGACCGGCGCCAACAGTTCTATTTACAGCGTGGTGATGCAGCCGAACGGGCAGATCCTCATCGCCGGTGATTTCACTTATTACAATGGAACGAATTACAACCATATCGCCCGCTTGAATCCGGATGGTTCGCTGGATCCGACGTTTAACCCCGGAGTAGGGCCGAATGGTGATATTAATTCTATCGCCCTGGAAACCAATGGGTCCATTGTCATTGGCGGCACATTTACGGCGGTGGATGGAACCGGCGACAAGTACCTGGCCCGTTTAACCGCCAATGGCGCGCTGGATACCACTTTCAGCAACCTCTACACCGGTCCGAATAACATTGTCAACGCGGTTGCCGTCCAGCCCAACGGACTGATTCTGGTTGGCGGACAGTTTACCAGCATCGAGGGAAGCACCAACCTCGCCTATATCGCCCGCCTGAACACCGACGGCTCGCTTGACCCCAGTTTCAACACCGGCACCGGTCCCAATAACACAGTGGATGCCATTACGCTGCAAGGCGATGGGACGATTTACATCGGCGGTTATTTCACATCCTTCAACCAGACGCGCCGCGTCAGCCTGGCTCGCTTGCTGCCCAACGGCTGGCTCGATACCAGCTTCCTGGATACCGCTTACAATCAGTTTGCCGGCCTGGTTAACAACTATTACTATGACCCCACCTGGGACAATCCGTATGCCGACAATCAGCCCAATCCGGTTTATGCCATTGCGCTGGAAGCGGTCCCATCCACTACTTATCAGTCACAAACCAATGATGTCATTATTGGCGGTTCGTTTTATCAGGTCGGCGGTGATGGCGGCCTTCCCGAACCCGCATATACCACGTCTTTTAATCGCGAAGCGCTGCCACATGCCCGCTACGATGTGGCGCGGCTGATTGGCGGCATCACGCCCGGACCCGGAAATATCGCATTAAATTCGACCAGCCTTTCCGCTGACAATCAGTCGGGAAACCTTTTCATCCAAATGTATCGAACTAACGGGAATTTGGGTGTCGTTTCCGCTGCGTTTTCACCGGTACAAACCGGCTCGGGCGTGGGCTATGCTGCGCCGGGCGTTGATTACACAACCGCGGGCACTTATACCAACGTCATCTGGGGCACTTCATATGGCGAAGGAAGGAACGGCGGCGATTCAACCTGGATGCTGGAAGATGGTCTATTTGGCCTGAACAATAATGAGCAGTCTATTAACAATGTGTTTGGAACCGTCAGTTCCGCCTACGTCAATATCATAAGCAATGGCTATGCCGGCACCGTCAGTTTGAACCTGGATATGACCGCGCCCAAGCCAATGGATACCTTCTTCCTTGGTGGAAATGCCTATACGTCGGCCGGTGGCGGCGGCTTTGGAAATCCGGCGACCGTGGAAGGTGAAAATATTCCGCTGGGCGTGGCGCTTGGGAACGCAACCGAGCCGCTGTCCATTAATCACCTCACCGCCAATCCGGGCACATTGAATTACAGTCAAAGCTATTACTATGTGGACCAGAGCCCGGCCGGCACGACGAATGCCCAACTGATTATTACCCGCACGGGCGGAACGGCGGGCCAGGTCACGGTCTATTATAAAACCAGCAACGGCACGGCGACCACGCCGATAGATTACGTCTCCACGAACGCGCAATTGATCATTCCGGCAGGCCAGGCCCTGGCGACGAATTTTATCATCATTCCCAACCCCGGCATCGCCCGGGCGGACCGCGTCTTCAACGTGAGCCTCTATACGCCCGGCGGGGGCGCGACCCTGGGAACGGTTACCAATGCCCAGGTTGAAATTGTTAATGCCAATATCACTTCCGGTTTCGCCGAGTTTGTGGGCGGAACGCCGGTCACCAATAATGTCATGGGCTATGGCGTGAAAGAGAATGCCGGATTTACTCAGGTTTCGGTGGCGCGTTTGGGCGGCACCGTGGGCGCCCTGCAAGTCACTCTAATGACCACCAATGGCACGGCGTTGGCCGGCACCAACTACACCGGCGTAGTCACGAATCTTTTCTGGCCAAACGGTGTCGGCGGCGTCACGAACATTATCATTCCCATCCTCGACTCGGGGGTCGTCAGCAGCAATTTGACGGTGGATTTGACCCTCACTAACGCTTTGCTGAACAATGTCAGCACCGCCCATCTGATTGGCGCTTATACCAACGCCGTCCTGACCATCACCAATACTGATTCCGCCGGCACGGCCGAGTTCACCGCCGCGTCCTATACGGTAAATGAAAATGCCGGCTTTGCGATTATTCCGATCGTGCGCACGGGCGGCAGCGCCGGGACGCTGTCCCTTCAGGTCTATACCGCCGACGGCGCGGCGACCAACGGCATCAATTATTTTGGGTTCACCAACAATGTCGTCTTCGGTCCGGGCCAGGTCAGCACCAACTTTATCGTGGGAATCAGCAATCAGAACACGCCTTATGGCACGCCGCTGAACTTCTTTGTGGGCCTGGCCAATGCGATGCCGACGAACGCATTGGGCGCTCCGAGCCTGGCTCAGGTGAACATCAACGGATCGGGGGCCTACAACCAGCCCCCGGGCCAGCCCGACCCGACCTATGGGGCGACCTTCAATGGACCGGTCCTGTCTATGGCATTGCAAACCAATGGCGAATTGCTGGCCGGCGGCCAGTTCACGGTAGCCGATGGTTCGCCCGCCGCGTATATCGTCAGGTTTACCACCAACGGCACGGTAGATCCGGCCTTTGTCGTCGCGCCGCCCGCAAACGGAGCTGGTGGCGCCGTGCAGGTCATTGCCACTGAAGCCAGCGGTCTGATTCTGGTGGGCGGCCAGTTCACCAATTTTGACAACCAGACTGAGAATTACATCGCGCGCCTGAACCTGGATGGCTCAATTGATACCGGATTTAATCCCGGCACCGGTCCCAACAACCCCGTGTATGCCCTGGCCCAGACGTTTGTGGGCGGCCAGAGCCGCCTCCTGGTGGGCGGCGCCTTTACCACCTTTGGCGGTCCCTCGGCCAGCAGCATCGTGCAATTGCTCGAAAACGGCTCCATTGATCCCGACTTCAACGCCAGCGCCAATGCCACGGTGTATGCCATCGCGGTTTATCCGACCAATTCGCCCTTGGCTGGAGATATTCTGATCGGTGGCGACTTTACCAACGTGGACGGCGTGGGTCTCAATCACATCGCCCGCCTTAATGTTGATGGCACGGTTGACTTTGGCTTTACCAACGCCACGTCCAGTTCCCTGGCCGGCGCCAACGACTCCGTCCATGCCATTGCGATTCAAGCCGATGGCCAAATTCTCATTGGCGGGAACTTTACCAATGTGGATGGCGTGCCCTGCAACTACATTGCCCGCCTCAACCAGGATGGCTCCCTGGATTCCAGCTTTACCAACGCTCTC
The DNA here is from genome assembly GCA_030038175.1 of Verrucomicrobiia bacterium. Lineage (GTDB taxonomy): Bacteria > Verrucomicrobiota > Verrucomicrobiia > Limisphaerales > UBA11358 > UBA11358. The sequence goes on along the minus strand of JASHPN010000268.1, from coordinate 2,570 downwards.
AACGATCCGGCGATTGGCGCCAACGGCCCGGTCAGCACCATCTCGGTGCAACCCGATACGCGCATTATCGTCGGCGGCAGTTTCACCCAATTTAACGGTGTCATTCGCAACCGGGTTACCCGCTTGAATGCCGACGGCACCACCGACCCCACGATCAATTTCGGCGCCGGCGCCGATGGATATGTTGATGCCTCGGTCATTCAAAATGACGGAAAGATTATCCTGGGCGGCGGGTTCCTGAACTTTGATAACCAGCCTCACCCTTATATTGTTCGTCTTTACGGCGGGTCGCTTTCCGGTTCCGGAACGTTCAATTTCAGCGCCGGGGATTATCAGGTGACGGAAAACGGCGTCGAGGCGCCCATTACCATCGTTCGCACGGGAGGCACCAGCGGCACCAACCCCGATGGCTCGGGCGATGTCTATGTCACTTTCCTGACTCCGACCAACTATCCGGGTGACACCGCGGTGGCCAACGTCAATTATACGCCGACGCTGCAAACGGTGGATTTCCCTGCCGGCCAGGTGGAACAAACAGTGAATGTGCCGATCTTGAGCCAATCGGTTCCCACGCCTTCCCAATGGAACCTCACCCTGGAATTGACCAATCCCGTGCCGGCGTCAGCCGTTTCCCTGGGCGGCCAGCAGCAGGCTTCTCTGACCATCCTGAATCAGGCCAATCTCATCAGTTTCAGTGCCAGCACCTATACCGCCGCTAAAAACGGCGGAGTGGCCAATATTACGCTGACGCTTACCGGTTACACCAATACGACCTCGTCGGTGGTGTTCAGCACCACCGGCGGAACGGCCTCAGGCGCGGAATACGTGCCGGTGCCTCCCACGACCGTTACCTTTAATCCGGGCATTACCAGTATGACGGTTCCGATAACGCTTCTAACCGATACCAATTATACGGGCAACCAAACCGTGACCATGGCGCTCTCCTCTCCGTCGCTCAATTCCTATCTCGTCGCTCCCTCCAACGCGACGCTGACGATTGTGGACACGGTTAATTCCGCGGGGCAATTGATGTTCGCCCAATCCAATTATGTCGTTAATGAAAGCAGCGGACAGGCGGTCGTCACCGTTCTGTATGCCTACGGTGATTTGCCCGTGTCCGCCAATTACACCACCGTGCCCGGCACGGCGCAGCCGATCGTCAATTATCAAAGCGAGAGCGGCACCCTGAATTTCAGCGGCAGCGTCACGTCTCAACAAATTACCGTGCCCATTCCCTCGAACAGCGTCCCTGAAGGCCCGTTGAATTTCTCAATCATTCTGACCAATATCGTGGGAGGCGGCACGCTCGTCCCGCCCACCAATACCGTCGTCACCATCCTGGATGACATCAACACCGGTGTGGCGTTTGTCAATCCCACCAATTCGTACGAGGAAACCAACGGCGTCGTCCCCATCGTCGTCCAGCGCCTGGGCAATACCAACGTCGCTTTCTCGGTGAATTTCTCCACCACCAATGGCACGGCCGTGGCCGGAACGAATTATGTCGCCACCAGCGGCACGCTCAATTTTGCAAGCGGTCAGATGCAGGCGACCTTTCCAATCACACTCATGGATAACCAGGATGTGACCAGCTTGCAGTTCAATATCGTGTTGTCGAATCCCACGAATGTGCTGCTGGCGGCCCCGTCCAACACGGTGGTCATTGTCCTGCCCTCCGCCACGGGCATCAGTTTCCTCAGTCCGAGCACCGCCGTTCTCAAGACCGCGGGATTTGTTCTCCTGCCGGTGCTTTCCTCCGGCCCCACCGTCGGACCGGTCGCGGTGAATTATTCCACCGGCGGCGGTTCGGCCGCGCCGGGCGTGGATTATACGCCCGAGAGCGGCACGCTCACCTTTACCAACGGGCAGGCTATCAACTACATTGAAGTGCCCATCCTCCCCAATACGCTGGTCGAGAGCAACCAGACCTTTAATGTCACTTTGTCCTCTCCGACGTTCCCGGGCATCCTCGAACCGCCTTCCACCGAAATGGTCACCATCATCGAGACCAATACGCCGCCGGGCTTAAATTTCTACAGTCCGCTTACGACGAACAGCGATTGGGGCACCCTTTCGATTGACGACAACAATCAGCTGGCGATCGAAGAAGGATCGGTCGTTTGGTTTGCCTGGACGCCGACGAACAGTGGGGAGGTGGAGTTCGATACCATCGGCAGCGCGGATGACGTTTTGGGAATAACCAATCTTAGCACCGAAATGGCCGTCTATACGGGCAACAATCCCTCCCACTTGAACACGATCGTTGCCAATGCGGGCATGTTCAATGCGGCTCTCGGTTATGTCTCTGACCAGCAGATTTGGTCCGGCCAGAACCTCTTCAGTCTGCCCTCTTCCAACGGACCTCCGGTCACTTTTTCGTCCGACAGCGAAATCTATGAGCATTTGGGCGGCCCCAGCGAAGTCCATTTCAACGCGACCGCCGGACAAACTTACAATATCGCGGTGGAGACGCTTCCCTTGTACTTGAGCTTCGACGTGGGAGGTGTCGGATTGAACACCGGAAACGCAGTCATGAGCCCTGCGGACGGCCTGGTAAAGCTGAATTGGTC
>JASHPN010000267.1 GCA_030038175.1 Verrucomicrobiia bacterium | reverse complement strand
ACAAAGGCCGTGTCATAATAGACGTCATTGGTCACAATGTCTTTCCCGCCCACGACCAAAAACCGGGAATGTTCGCGGCACCAGTCTTTCAGCGAATCCGGGACCCCGCCGTCCAGCGTGTATTCACTCAGAACAAAAACGGGCGCATTGGTATTTTTGGCGTATGCTTCGTCAAGAACTCTCGGAATCACCTTTTCGGGCGGAAATTCCATTTGAATGCCGGTCAACTTCAGCGTCGTCAAACCAGGCCTGGTTTCCACCGTCATCAGGAGCTGAAACAGCCACAAAAAAGCAATCAAAGCGATCAATCCCTTGATGAAGCGGATCATCCAAAGGGTGGTTATTCTATTCGACACGCATATGAGCGCGGCGGCAATGGTGAAAACCACAAAACCGACTCCGTACATTCCCCAGAAATGAAAGGGAGTCATGGGAAAATCCGAAAACGCGTAACCGGCATTGAGCCACGAAAATCTCAGATAATAGAGTTCGCTGCGAAAATATTCCGTGCCGGTCCAGAGGATCGGAACCAGGCATAAAGCCCGGGCCATGCCCCAGCGCCGCATACAACCGAAGGAAATGGCTGCAAACAAGCCAATCCAAAAGGCGAAAACTATCCAGAGAACTGCCGCCGCGACGCCGAAGATTTTTGCGAAGAAAAAAGCCTGCCCGGCGGCGTCAACAAAACCGGCAGCCAGTCCAAAATAAAAAGCGCGGCGAACGGTCGGCTGGTTTGCCAGAGGGATCAGAAAATACGCGTAGCCGAACATCAACAGCCCCGCCACCGGAACCCGGGCCAGCGCGTACGCCAATTGAAAACAAACGGCGGCCAGAATCAGGCAAAGAAAAGATTTCTTCCACCCGGCTGGTTCAGCCGATGATTTCAGAATTTTCATTTGGCTTCCGAAACTATTTCAACTTCTTGACCAGCACCTTGGAATGCCGTCCGCTCTGCTCATATTTTTCGCGCCGGCCCGGCGGCAAATCGTCCGGCGTGCCTTCGGAAAAGCCGCCCTTGGACTGAAAATACGTAAACGCCTGCGTCGAGAGCGTAATCAATTCATTCAACCCGGCCTCCCGCGCCTTGGTTTCGACAAATGCGATGAGTTTGCGTCCGATGCCCCGGTTTTCGTGAATCGGATTGACGTAAAGGCAGGCCAGTTCGGCCTTCTTCTGTTCCGGATAAACGTGCAGGGCCACGCAGGCCACGGGATTTTTATCAATTTCAAAGATAAAAAAATCCGGAAGGCTTTTTTCAATTACCGCGCGCGTCCGCTTGACCAGTTCGTCGGCCTCGACCGCTTTCTTCGTGAGCATCTGAATCGCGCGCACGTCTTTCTTGATCGCCCGCCGGATCTGCTGGTAGTCATTGGCATAAATGAGCGTGCCGATGCCTTCGTTGGAAAACACTTCCGCCAGCAAACCTTCGTCCACCCTGCCGTTTATGACGTGGACGCGCGGAACCCCGGCCTTGCACGCCTGGACCGCATGGGTCGCCTTGGAAATTTGTTCCGGTGAAATATCACTCTTTTGGAGCGCCAGGACCGATTCGAGATCGGCGACCGGAATTTGCCGCATAATCCGGCCCTGGACCATGATTCCGTCCTGCGCGGTGATGAAGATCAATTTGACCGCCTTCAACGCCTCCGCCACGGCCACGGCCACCGCGTCCGAATTAACGCGATACGTCCGGCCATCGCCATCGAAACCCAGCGGCGGAATGACCGGCACCACTCCCTGGGACAGCAGCGATTGGAGCAGTTCCGTGTCCACGCGCTCGACTTTGCCGGTGAACTGCTGGTCCACTCCCTGAATGATGCCGGTGGGATGGGCGATAATGACGTTCGTGCTGGCGCCGCGAAGGTCGTTCGTTGAAAGCGCCTCGAGAATTTCGTGCGTCAGCCGGTTCGCCGCCGTCAGCGCCAGCTTGAGCGTGGCTTCGTCGGTGACGCCGGAACCATCCAGGTTGGACGGCGTGATACTTTTTTCCTCCGCCAGCTCGCGGATTTGGGCGGACGCGCCATGGACCAGTACCACGCGGATATTCAGCGAGCGCAGCACCGCCACGTCCAACAACAGCGTCGGGAAATTTTCGTCCGTGACGATTGCGCCGTCAATCGCAAGGATAAACGTCTTTTCTCGAAATTGCGGAATGTATTGCAGGATGCCCCGCAGGTCTGTCAGTTTCACTTTAACTCGTATTTGCCAGGAACAAATTTGTATAACGTTTTTGCCACGGTTCAAGTTTTATTCACACGCCGCAAGGCCATAAAGACCTTCGCCACCGCGCTTGCGCTTCCAATGGCGTGGCAGCCGACGTAAGGAGGCTCTGACAAACAGGTTGAAAGTCCGCTACGATTTGCAAATCGCGCATCGGAACCATGAGCCAAATAAAATCCGCCACAGGCGCTCATCGAGTGCCCTGGAGGGGCACAGGAAAGTAGCCGGGGGTAAGCGAGTCTTCGAGCGCCACCCCCGGGTAAACGATCCAATAATTCAGCCGCTAATTTCCCGCTTCGCGGGACGCGCGATAGCGCGAATCGAATATGCGGCCAATTTCATAAACCCTCTCCAGTTCGTGGTGAGGGAGAGTCGTTCGGACCAAAACCTCGTTCGATCCATAGATAAAGCCCCTTGAACCATTCTACCCATCTGCCCGTCCCGCCAATTCCTTTTCCGTCTTCAATCGCAACTGGCCGCATGCGGCGTCAATATCATGCCCTTTCTCCCGGCGCAACGTCGCCGTGACGTTTTGATTTTCAAGCGCTTCCAAAAACTGCTCGCACACTTCCTCGGACGGCCGTTCCCACGATAATCCTTCCACCGTGTTGTACGGAATCAGGTTCACCTTGGCAAAAATCTTTTTCGCCAGGGCCGCCAGCGGACGAGTTTGTTCAATCGAATCATTGACCCCGGCAATTAAAATATATTCCAACGTCATCATGCGGCCCTTTTTCGCCTGGTATTCTTCGCAGGCCGCGACCAATTCCCGGAGCGGATACTTTTTGTTGACCGGCATGATTTTGCCGCGCACTTCGTCGGTCGCGCCATGAAGGGAAAGCGCCAGGCGAAACTGGAGCGGCTCGTCCGCCAGCCTGCGGATTTGCGGCGCCAATCCGCTCGTCGAGATCGTAATCTTGCGCGCGCCAATGCCGCCGCCCCACGGCGCATTCAGGATTTTCAGCCCTTTGAGCAAATGATCGTAATTCGCCAGCGGCTCGCCCATGCCCATGACGACAATATTGTCCACTGCCCGCCCCTCTTCTGCGCCGCGTTCCCTCTCGACCGAGAGGACCTGTTCTATGATTTCATGCGGCTGCAGGTTCCGTTTCCAGCCTTCCAATCCGCTTGCGCAAAATTTGCAGCCGTAGGCGCAGCCAACCTGCGTGGAAATGCACAGCGTATGCCGGTCGCTCGCTTCCCCATAGAGCGCCGGATTGGCCGGTATCAATACACTTTCGATGAGCGAATGATCCGCGAGCCGCCACAGATATTTCTGCGTTGAATCGGGAGAACCCTGCTTGCGCGCCAGTTCGAGTGTTTCCAACGTGAATTGGGCGCGCAGTTTCTCGCGCAAGCTCCTGGGCAAATTGCGCATCGCGTCCCAATCAGTCACGCGATGGCCGTAAAGCCATTCCAACAATTGCGTCACGCGATAAACCGGCTCGCCCCATGATTTGAACCGGGCTTCCAGGTCCTCGCGCGATAGAGATTTAACGTCCGGCAGCATCTCCGTAATTTATCTGACTGATCGGAAATTTACGATATGCGATTTACGATAACACGATCCCGCGCAAACAGTGTCGCGGAGCGACTCATTAATTGTTCGTATTTCGTTATTGACTCCATTAGCACAAACTGGGATAATGAGCCTTGCGGTAGCTGAGAAGGACACAAATGAAAGAGTCGAAAACAATTGCCGGAGCTATTCTGGCCGCTTTTGCCGTTTTAACCGCGGCAGGCCACGCCACAGTTTTAACCCAGGTATTTAACAACGACACGGCCACGGCCTTGACCGCCGGGGATACAGATAATGCGACGACCCTGCCGGGAGATACCACGTCCGCAACCGAGTTTTCTTTTGGCTCTTCCCCTTCCGGTTCACTGGTTTCCTGGGCGCTGACCGGCGATACCCTCAATCCTTTTGGCGCCAGCGACCTGACGTTGGTGTATCAACTGGCGGACTTTAATGACCAGGTGAACACGTTGTCGTTAAATGGATTTAACCTGCCCAGCGTCTATATGGGATTCAACGGATCAGGAGTCGCGCCCTCTGAGGCAACCCTCAACAATGGCGTCTTGAGCCTGAGTTTTCCCGGCATTATCAGCCCGGGCGGAATCAGCGATTATTTATACGTTTATACCTCGGACACGCTGTCCTCGGTCAGTACTGCCAATGCGGTTGATTCGGCTAATTCCACAACCTCCAACGGAGCGCAGATCCTGGCGCCCGTCCCCGAGCCATCTTCGGTGGCAATGTTGTTGGCCGGTTTCGCCTCTCTCGGTTTCATCGCCAGGCATCGCCGCGCCGCAAGGCGAGTCTAGCGGCCTGTCCAATACGTCAGATCAGACCGGGCCGGGGACCGCGCCCGTCGCCCCAATCCAGTTCACGCAAGCCAGCACTCACCGTCTCCGCCCGCGCCGCCCCCATCCCCCCGCCCGCCCGGATGACCCCCGAAACTGCTGTTCCCACGGGCGCCGGTGCGTTTTGAACGGCGCTTTCACTGTGTCCCCGGCTTTTGCGGCCAGCCGGAAATCCACCTGCTTTTTGAATGTGTCAACCTTCGCCGCTTGTACCTCCAGCCGGTCACCGAGCCGAATCACCCGGCGCGTGCGGCGGCCGATGAGCTGGCCGCGCTGCTCGTCAAAGACATAAAAATCGTCCTCCATGGTTGATAACGGCACGAGGCCGCTCATCGCCAGGCCCGGCACATCTACAAAGAAACCAAAGTTCCGCAAATCCGTCACCAGGGCCGGATAACGTTGCGGCCGGCCGGACGCCAGTTGCGCCCGGAGGAAAGCAAACAGTTTTACGTCTTTGCTGTCGCGCTCGGCGTCGGCGGAATTGCGTTCGGTGTCCGAAATATGTTCCGCGATTTCCTTGAGCGATTTCCCCGCAGGATGATCTTTTTGAAACAGCGCGCGATGCACCACCAGGTCGGCGTAGCGGCGGATGGGCGACGTGAAGTGGGTGTATTCTTTTTTGGCCAGGCCGTAGTGGCCCAGCGGGTTGATGTCGTAACGCGCGCGCATGAGCGATTTCAAAAAGCCGATCTTGAGGGCCTGGCCAATGGGCAAGTTGCCCAGCTTCTGGAGCAGTTTTTGAACCTCGAATCGCCGGCTCAAATTGCCGCACGGAATATGATGGCTCAACACTTCTTCGCGATATTCGCGCAACCGCCGTTCATCCGGCTCCTCATGCACGCGATAGATCGCCGCGAGATTCAGGCGCATCAATCGGGCGGCCACCGCTTCGTTGGCCAGCAGCATGAATTCCTCGACCAACTGGTGCGACATGTCGTTTTCAACCTTTTCAATGCGCGTAACGCGCCCCTGTTCATCCAGCCGGATTTTGCTCTCGGGAAAATCGAGTTCGAGCGAACCCGCCTTGAACCGCAGCCGCCGAAGGCGTTGGGCCAGCTCGTTGGCGTCGTGCAACCTTCGCTCGATGTCCGTGGCCGGTTTGCGCTGCAAAATTTCCAGCACCTCACGGTAGGCGAACCGCCGTTGCGAATGGATCACGGCCGGATAAAACCGGGTCCCCAGCACGCGGCCCTCGTGCGAGATCAAAAATTCGACGCATTTGGTCAGCCGATCCGCGTTAGGTTTCAACGAACAAAGTTCATTGCTCAACGCCTCCGGCAGCATCGGAATAACCCGGTCCACCAGGTAGGTCGAATTGCCGCGCCTGGCCGCCTCATCGTCGAGCGCCGTGCCGGGTTTGACGTAGTGCGACACATCGGCGATATGCACCCACAATTTCCATTGTTCGGCGGAAATCCGCTCCAAACAGATCGCGTCGTCAAAATCCTTCGCGTCATCCGGGTCAATCGTCACCACCGGATGGCTCCGGCAGTCCTCGCGTCCGCGCAGTTCGTGCGGCATCACGGCGCCGCCGATCGCCCGCGCTTCGGCCAGCACATTTTTCGGGAAGTGCAGCGGCAGGCTGTATTGGCGCAGCACCGACAGCATGTCCACGCCTTCCTCATCCGGCGCGCCGAGCACTTCGATAATTTCGCCTTCGGGATTGGCATTGCGCGATTCCCATTCGCGCAATTCCACGACCACCTTGTCGCCAATCTGCGCCGGGCGGCCAACATCGCGCGGCTCGGGAACATAAACGTCATGCGGTATGCGCGGGTCGTCGGGCACGACATAAAGAAACCGGCTGCCCTTCCGCAAGGTGCCGACAATTCTGGTCCGGTGTCGTTTCAGCACACGAATAACCGTGCCGGTATTTTTGCTTTCCGGGCGATCACGGCGCACCAGCACGTGATCCTCGTGCAGGGCCGTAAGCGTGGCGTTTTCGGGAATGGCCATTTCCCGGATGGCCGCGTCGTCCGGCCGCAGGAAACCTTTCCCGGCGCGATTGATGCGAATCCGGCCGGGAATCAGGTCCGCCTCCTGCGGGAGAATGTAACGGTTGCCCTTGATGCGGGCGATGCGCCCGGCGAGTTCCAGGCGGCGCAATTCGCGCTGTAACTCCTGCTGGCGGTTGCGGGACCAGCCCAGCCGACGCAATAATTCGGGAATGTTCGCCGGAACATAATCGTCATGCGCCAGCAGTCTTAGAATTTGATTTTCCATGCGGTTTTTAAGTCGTAAAATTTAGCATAACTGCCCCTTGACAATCCCGCCATATTCCACTATTTTCTGAATTGACAGAAATCAACGAAATATGCCGACGCTCACGCCAGTTCAACAAAAGTTCATCCTGCACTGGGGCGAAATGGGCACTCGCTGGGGCATCAACCGCACCGTCGCCCAAATCCATGCTCTGCTCTTCATCTCGCCGAAGCCGCTTAACGCCGATGACATTGTCGAAACCCTGGGCGTGGCCCGGTCCAATGTCAGCACCAGCCTGAAAGAATTACAAAGCTGGGGCATCGTGAAAATGGTCCATATCCTGGGCGACAAGCGCGACCATTTCGAATCCATGAAGGACGTGTGGGAAATGTTCCGCGTCGTGCTCAATGAACGCAAACGGCGCGAAATTGATCCCACGATCCAGATGCTGGACGAATGCATCGCCGACGCCGAAAAGAATCCCGGAACGGACGCCTATACCGAGCAGCGCTTGCGCGATTTGCGGGAATTTTTTGGCACCACTTCCGCCTGGTACAGCCAGGTCTGCCAGTTGTCGGTGACCGCCCTCGTCAAATTTCTCAAGCTCGGCGACAGAATTTTGAAGACGTTTCGGTTGCGAAAATAAATTTTTTTACCCATAAATTTCTGTGCATACTGAAATTACAGAATTTAAGAAATTGAATGGCTGGGTCCTTTACGACGCCAGTTGCCGGCGCTGCGCCGCCATGGCCCGCCGTTTCCGTCCCTTGTTGGCCCGAAGGCATCTGAAATTGTTGCCGCTCCAAACGCATTGGACTATCACGCGGATTTGTGCGCCGGACCATGAACCGATGCCGTCTTCCGCCGTTCCAAGCCATCGGCCGACGATTCCCCCTCTCCCAACCTGCCGCGCCGAAGCCTGGCGAAGGCGGGCGGGTGAGGGCGAGATCATTGATAGCCGAGCCAGCGAGGCTCTGACTACCAGGGTTCATGGGGAGCCTCGACCTTCAAATTTAGATGCGCATCGGGACCATGAACCAGATAAAATCCGCCGCGGGCGCTCGTCGAGTGCCCTGGAAGGGCACAGGAAAGTAGCCGGGGGTAAGCGAGTCTTCGAGCGCCACCCCCGGGTAACGCAACCTGAATTTCAGCCGCTAATTGCGAAGCCGCGCGATAGCGCGAATCTAATGTGCGGCCAATTTCATAAACCCTCTCCGATTCATCGAGAGGGAGGGTGGTCCGAATCACAATCCCTCCCGCTGCCGCCGGAACAATTACTTAAAGAGATGCGCTTCTTGAGGCCGGACGGCCAGTATTTTGGCGGGGCTGACGCCCTGCTCGAAATCGCCCGCTATTTTTGGTGGGCATGGCCGCTCGGCCAAATCGGCCGGGTCGCGCCCATCAAACATCTTCTTCGCGCGGCTTACCGGTGGATTGCCCGCCATCGAAATTGCGCTGATGGGCATTGCAACATCAATGCGTGGGCGGCGTTGAAAGGAGGAGGCTTATGAAAATGACAGTTCCAACCATGCACGGAATTATTGACCGGCGGATGCTCTTAAATTTTCGCGTTCAGCCGGATGTCATTCGCAAGCTGTTGCCGCCCTATTTCCGGCCGAAATTGATCCACGGATGGGCCATGGCAGGCGTCTGCCTCATCCGGCTCAAAGATGTTCGCCCGAATTGCTTTCCCCTGCCCTGCGGCCTCACGTCCGAAAATGCCGCGCATCGAATTGCCGTGGAATGGGACGAAAACGGAACCACCCGCGAAGGCGTCTTCATTCCACGGCGCGATACATCGTCAGCGTTGCAGGCTTTGGCCGGCGGCCGCGTTTTTCCCGGGGTTCATCACATTGCTGATTTCGAGGCAGTCGAAGGCGCGGATGATTTCCAACTCAAAATGCGCTCCCGGGATGCCTCGGCATATGTCGAGGTGCATGCACATCGTGCCTCAAAAATTCCAACCACTTCTATTTTTGGATCATTGGACGAAGCTTCGGATTTCTTTGCGCGCGGTTCAATCGGTTATTCAGCAACGAACGATCCAAATTGTTGCGACGGCCTCGAGCTTTTCACCTCGCGCTGGTCGGTCGAGCCATTGGATATTCAATTCATCGAGTCCAGCTTCTTTGACGACACCCATCGATTTCCTCACGGAACCGTTCATTTCGATTGCGCGCTTCTCATGCGAAATATCGAGCACGAATGGCATGTGCTGCCGTCAATGGACCCCAAATTATGAAAAAAATCGTCATCGCCGGCGGTTCGGGTTTTCTGGGACATATTTTGGCCGCGCACTTTCGAAAGGCTGGCTTCGGGATAACAATCCTCACGCGATCGCCGAAGACCGCAATCCATGGAATCCGGGAGATCGGATGGGACGCACGAACACTCGGCGATTGGGTACACGAATTGGAGAATGCGGCGGCGATCATCAATCTCACGGGACGTTCGGTGAATTGCCGTTACCATGAACGGAACCGACAGCTCATCCTCGAATCGCGCGTTCATTCGACGCGTGTCATCGGCGAAGCCATCGGCAAATGCACGTCGCCGCCGCCGGTTTGGCTGAACGCCGGCACGGCCACCATCTACAAACATACGTTTGGTCCAGCCTGGGACGAATCCGGCGAAATTGGCAGTACGCCGGAAGCCAGAGACGAATTTTCTATCGAAGTGGCAACGGCCTGGGAACGCGCATTGAATGAAGCGAAAACCCCGGAAACACGAAAGGTGGCCATGCGGGCCGGGATGGTTTTGGGGACGGCCATAAACAGCGTGTTTCCAACGTTGCTGCGCCTTACTCGCTTTGGTCTGGGCGGCAAAATGGGAGATGGCAAACAGTTTGTTTCCTGGATCCACGAGAAAGATTTTTGCCGCGCCGTCGAATGGCTCATTACACAGGAGACCTTAAGTGGAGCTGTCAACATAGCCGCGCCCAATCCGGTCACGAACGAGGAGATGATGAGGGCACTGCGCGAAATCTGCCGGCCGCCGTTGGGCTTGTCGGCGTCAAAATGGATGCTGGAAATTGGAGCATTCCTCCTGCGAACGGAACCGGAATTGATGATCAAAAGCCGCCGCGTCATCCCACAACGGCTGTTAGAATCGGGCTTCACCTTTTCTTTTCCAAATCTCTGTGATGCCTTCGCGGATTTGTACAACAACCACGGACAATGAATGCGATCAGCCAATCCAACTTTACTCACGAGCCCGGTGTCTCAGCGCGTACGCGCATTTTGTCTCAACGGGGCGAACCCTTATTCATCGCAAGTTGGACCGGAGTTGTGATGATTCATTTCGAAGTGAATGCGGAAGCACTTCAGCGCAACGTCCCATTCGAATTGGATTTGTGGGAAGGCCGGGCTCTTATCAGCCTCGTGGCCTTCACGATGCGTGGGATGAAACCGCGCATTGGGGGAAGATTGACCGAACTCCTCTTCCGTCCGATCGCCACCCATCATTTTCTCAACGTGAGGACTTATGTCCGTCATCGTGAGGAATCCGGCATTCATTTTATCGCCGAATGGCTCACCAGCCGCCTCGCCGTGATGCTCGGACCTTCCATATTTGGCTTGCCCTATCATTACGGCAGCATCTCATACGACCGGAATTTACGAAGCGATTCGATTCTCGGACACGTCATGGACGTAAAAAATAAATCGCAACTGGCGTTCAAAGCCAAATTGGACGGACCCGCTGTCTTCCAGGCGTGCGAAGCCGGTTCATTGAATGAATGGCTGATGGAACGCTACACGGCCTTTAATTCCGCCGGCGGCCGCCCAAAATATTTTCGCGTTTGGCATCCGCCCTGGCCGCAATGCTCTGCCCACGCGACTATAGGTAATGATTCTTTGCTCAAAACGAATTGGCCTTGGTTCAACGATGCAAAATTGTTCGGCGCGAACTTCTCGCCCGGATTCGATGAAGTTTGGATGGGACGGCCCCACGACGTAATTTGACCTCGCCGCAGGAGTTCTTCGTTAGTTGCTGTGCCGGCTCGCTCCGACCGAAACATTAACGTTAGCGCAACACGGCAAGTTGCTCTATATAAATTGGTTATGAAAATGTAACAGATCCTCCCTGATTTGTAACAGCGGTGTAACACCGTAACACATTGGTAATCAACAGTGTAACAAATGTAACCGGGATTATGCACTTCACGAAGGTAGCACAAGCCCTTGTGGTATGCAGCTACTACGGGTTGTGGCCCTACTTTTTCCGCTTGGCGTTCTTTTTGGGCTTCGGTGGCGGGAGTGCGGCGATTTTCCGCATCAGGTCATCGAATTTTGATACTGGCTTTTCCGGCGGTTTTGCCATAATGCCACAATTAAGCACACAATGTCCCCAAACACCATATTTTTTGGCCCAAAAAAGGATTGGCAACATTGCGCGTCACGCGTCATATTGAATTCGATGCAATGTATCATCCCGTATGGAAACG
>JASHPN010000266.1 GCA_030038175.1 Verrucomicrobiia bacterium | reverse complement strand
GTTGCTCGAAAGCGCCCGTCAGCACCTCGGGCAACAACGTCTCCAGGAGGCCGCCAAAGCGTATGCCGCCGTGCTGGACCTGGATCCGAATTGCGTGGAAGCCTTTGGTCAACTGGGGCATCTGCTGTTTCATTTCAAGCTCTACGCGGAATCATTGGGGTATCTCCAGAAGGCCGTGCAATTGGCGCCAACGGCGCCCAAACTTAACCTGCTCATGGCCGCCGTCCTCCGAAAGCTCGGCCGTTTGGAAGAATCCGCTGATTGCTGTCTTCGCGAAACCAAAATTTCGCCCACGGACGCCGATGCCCACTACAATCTGGGCCTTGCCCGGCGATCCCTTAATCGCCCGCACGAAGCGCTGGCATCCTACGATCGTGCCGTTAAATTGCGTCCGGAATACGTTGACGCGATGATGGGCATGGCAATGATGCTGCGCCAGATCGGAGATGATCCTGCCGCACTGGACTGGTTTGAACGCGTTCTAATCCTCGAACCTGCCAATGCCGAGGCCCATTGGGAAATGGCCACCATTCTCCTGTCACAGGGGCGATTTGAACGGGGATGGCAGGAATACGATTGGCGTTGGAAGTTAAAAGATCGGACATCGCCGGCCCCTCACTTTGAGCAACCGCTTTGGGACGGGAAGGATCTAAAAGGCCGGCGCATTTTATTGCATTGCGAACAGGGATTTGGCGATGTCATTCAATTTTCGCGCTATGCCGCCCTGGTGGCGGACCGCCACGGCGAGGTGATCCTGGGCTGCGCCGAGCCGTTGCGCCCGATCATGGAAACCGTCCCGGGCGTTGCTGCGGTGGTGACCTCGCGGCGGGATCATCCGCCATTCGATGTGCATGCGCCGTTGATGGGCCTGCCGGCAATTTTTGGCACTACCGTTGCGACGGTGCCGCAACAGATTCCCTACCTGCGTGTGCCGGCGGCAAAATCTCGTCCATGGGTTAATGATTTGCCCGGGTTAAAAGTCGGGCTGGCCTGGGCCGCGGAATCGGCGAGCGCGAACGCCCATATTCGTTCCATGAGTTTGGATTGCCTCACGCCACTCCTGAACCTGCCCGGCATCCAATGGTACGGCCTTCAGGTTGGCCGGGCGTCGAACGAATTGGCGAAGCCTGAGTTTGCGGGCCGAATCACGGATTTGGGGAGTCGTTTTGCCGATTTTGGCGATACGGCCCGCGCGATCGGTGAACTGGACCTCGTGCTCTCGGTGGATACTTGCGTAGCTCACCTGGCGGGAGCCCTGGGCAAATCGGTTTGGACTTTGCTGCCGTTCGATGTGGACTGGCGGTGGATGACCGGGCGTTCGGATACCCCATGGTACCCAACGATGCGCTTGTTTCGCCAAACCGGGCGTGGAGATTGGGCGGGAGTTATTTCGCAGATTGAAGTTGCATTGTACGACCAGGGCAAATGAAAACGAAACTTGCCTGGCTTAAAACGCATGACTTCATTGTGTCAGACTGACAGTTAAGGTAATGCCCAGCTTATTGCAAAAGTCTTTGAATGTCTGAATCTGTGCATCTGATGGACGTGCTAAAATTGGGTTTGGGTCAAAATGCAAAACACTTCCGGGTGCGACGATGCCGGATCGAACCAGGGCACGAATATCGAGTTCCATATCTTTTGAATCGAATGCCTTATAAACCATCGGGTTAAGCTGTCCGGATAGATCCGGCGTCAGGAGGACATAAACCAAGGGAAACTCGGCCGGCGTGCCTGAAGCGGGCGCGCCCCGAAGCTGTGTCGTCACCAAATGATAGTCTTTTGCCAACGCGGCGGCTGCGGTCATGAGGCAGAACAGAGCAAGGATGGTCTTCTTCATATTTGTATATGACACTTGAAACGTCGGTTTGTTAGCACATTTCAAGCCTAATGCCAGCGCTCAGACACTGCCACCGGAGACTGAGTACAATAACACTTGAAATTCGGTAATCGTAGTTTCTAAAGAATGGCACTGCGGAATAATCACGAGGGTTCGATTCCCTTCACCCGCTCCACCCGGTTACTTGTCACGGATGACAACTGCGACGAGAACGTGCATCCAGCCCTGGTTGCGCTCCTGGATATAATTCACTTCCCATCGCTGCCAGCCTCGGCGCCTGCCTTCGGTATTGGCAATGACCCAAACCGCCTGTTTCATGTAATCGACAGCGACGGGGAGCTGGTCTGGCATAGGCGTGCCCTGGTAGAGCCGGATCTTGAAACGAGTGTCATCCATTTGGTCAATGACATACCTGGGCTGAGGCGGATAGTCCTCATTGTAATCCTGATTGAACGACCTCGTTGGCGTGGCGCAGCCCGGAAGCAGGAACATGAGGATGACGCTTAACAGAGGAAGCCAGAACAAACGATCTTTATTCATGGGTAAAACTAGTCCTTTCCGAACGGTCGGCAAGTAAAAGAATTCGGAAAAATTAGCGACTCCAAAGCGAGAGGAAACACGGTAGAAAGTGGCCATGATTCACTTGACGCGTTTCTTTTAAAAAGATATCCAAATTTCATTAATGACCTTGGGACTGGGATTATGAATTTAAAAGGGTTAACGGTCGGCGTTCTTTATGCAGTGGTGATTCAAATCGCAAAGGCCGGGGATCCGCAATGGGTGAACATTTCGGACCCGCTCGTCAGGGCGGTGACCAATAGTGGCACGGCGATTCCGTGGCCGGGAGATACCGCCGGCGTGGCTACGGATCGCAGCAGCGGCACCCTTTACGTGGACGTCTGCAATGTCGGTTTATGGCAAAGTACGGACCATGGCAATACTTTCCAGCGGATGGCCAAAGGACAAATCAGCGGGCGCTGTGAGTTTGGCTATGCCATCAACTGCGATCCTGCCGGCGGGCGCATGGCTTGCTTTCTTTTAGATGGCAAAGGCGGGATGACTTTGGATAGCGGCCAGACATGGCAACCATTTGCCCCGATGGGCCGCAACTGGGATTATGGCGCGGTGGACTGGTCGGATGCTCGCGCGCGGGGAATTTTCGCCAGCCGTCACGAAAGCGGCGGCGAAATGTATGTATCCGACAATGCCGGAGCGTCATGGCGGTTCATTGGCAAACATCCGGAGTTTACGTCGGTGGGAATTTTTGACGCGCGCACATTGGTGGCGGGCACGGATTCGGGCATCATCCGGAGCACGGATGCCGGGGAGACCTGGACAAATATTTCCGCGTTTCATCCCGTTGGCCGTGTCGCGGTCTATTTCCACGGCAAAACGTATTGGCTGGCGCGGGAAGGGCTGATCACCAGCCGGGACAAAGGCGAGACCTGGCAATGCGTTGGCACTTCGCCAAACGCGGGGTGGGGTCCACTCTTCGGCAAGGACTCAAAGCACCTCATCGTGGCTGATTTCAAAGGCTTTCTGCAGAGCGATAACGGCGGCAAGACGTGGAAGCGTATCGCTCCATTGCCGCCGTTTGAAGGAGGACTGGCGCCGAAGTTGCCGGGCGAATTTTTGAGCATTGCGTGGGATCCAAACGCGCAACTGCTTTACGCATCGCGAATGGGCAGCGCAACCTATCGGCTCGATTTGGACGGTCGCTAGTGGTTGGTTCACCAGACGCACAGGCGGTTGACGTATTCGGCCGAGCCTTCGCGCAGCCAGCCGTCCAATTGGGCCTGGTCCTTGAGTTGTTGCCCGCGGACACGCGGCACCACGGCATAGCTGGTTATTACTTCGGGCAGGGATGTCATGTCCACCCATAATTTTTCGAACTGGCTCACGGGAAAAATATCCTCCTGGCCGTGGCCCCAGCGCCTTTTCACATCCTTGATCGTGATATACGTTGGCACCCGAGCGGCCATGTTCCGGACGGAGGTTGCGACTTTTTCGGTGTCAGCCAAATCCCGGCGGTTTAAACCGAAAATCTCCAGGAGCTTGTCTATATGGACCCAACAGGTATTCGTATTGTAATATCGCAGATGAAATTCCGTTTCTTCGCGCGGCATGGCCAATCCTTCCACCAATCGGACGTGACCGTTCACGCGCGCCAGGCCGCCGCCCCGGTCTTCCAGTCTCCGGGTGATGACCTCGAAAGTGAGGCAGGAATCCTGGGCCTGATGCAAGCCAAACATCATGGGATCGGCATCCGCGCCGAGAGTATCAATATTATGCATCATCAAGTGCTTTAACTGCGGGCGCTCGGTCAGCAACCGAAGCAATAATCCGTTGCGTAAAAGATTCGGCAACTCAAACCAGTGGCCGACCGGATGGAGACATTGCGCGGGCAGGTTATCCGTGTAATCGTTGCCTTCGCCCGCGGAATGCGCCCAGTTTTGGAGGGCAGTGCGCAGGCTGTCGCGGACTTTTTGCTGCTGCTCATCCAGGCGTTGTTGCGGCATGTCCTCCCAGAGAAACCGCAAATCGCGCACCATTGGAATCATGCGCAAGCCGATCGAACGTCCTGGCGAGAGCCACAGCGGTCCGGCGTAGTGATAGTTTTTCTTTTGCCGCAAAAACTCCTCAATGGCCGCATGTGTCAGGTAACTCGTCGTGAAAATGTGCGGCAAGGGGCAACCGGCCAACTGGCCGATGCGCCGGCTCTTGGCGAGGTGCGTCTCAATAAAAGTGCGATGCATCCTGGCTAATTTGCAAAAGGGATGCAGCGCTTTGACGACGCCGGCGCCCTGCGTCCAGCGGCTGCCCGCGCCGGCGGCCAGGGTGATGATGGCCAGTTCGCCACGTGACAACGCAGCCAGGCCGGCGTCGTAGAACTCATTTTGGGCAGGACGGGTGGCGTCCACCACGTCGCCGGCCATGACGTCCTGGATATCCGTGTTGGCCGGAAGCCGGTTTTGAGCCAGACCGATGCGGCTGTTTTTGAGATCATCGCGAACCAGTTCATGCTGCAGACGGTCAAAGCCATTTTTTTCGAGCAATTCGACAAGGCTTTCCTGTTTCACCTCGGCGCCTTTCAAGCGTGGGAGCATGTGATCGAACAAAAGTTGGATGGTTCCGCTCAGTTCGGGCCGGGTGCGGCAGGCCGCGCTGAACTTGTCCAACTCCGCGCGTTGCGGGGCCGGAAGTTGCTGTGGTCCCGCGCGAAGCCAGCCGGGAAGATGCAGGGCGTAATAACCGGCCGGAAGCAGCGCATTGTCACCGCGCAATAAATCGGCCCAGGTGCCGCGCTCATTGATGGCGAAATCATAAACCACCGGCTCCATGGCAAACGGCAGCGCATGCTGCAATTCGCGTTTCTTCTGCGACATGATTTCCTGGAGCCGCCTTTGAGCCTGGAGCTTGTGCTTTGGTTCAAATATAAAACCCATGCCCCCGCCGGACATCCCTCCGAGCATCCAGAATCCCCAGAAGTCGTCGCCAAATTCTTCACGCACGGCGGCGATCAATGATTCCGTAAAAGCGTTGCTGGCCCATGGAATGATGGTTTGAATCGGCTCGCAAAAATTCTTCGTCGTCAATGTGCCTAATTTGCGCACGGCGCCGGCGTGCAGCGTCGAGAGGATTTCATCGAGCAGACCGATGGCCTGCCGGCGCCCGGCCCACTCGGCCGATGAACGCAACAGGTATTTTTCCGTGACCATCTCCAAAATCGGGCCGACGTTTTGCGCCATGCCGCCATGAACGAGCACGAGGCTTTGTTGCAAACGTTCGCGTGTCGCCGCCGAAATCTCCCGCTCGTCCAAAATTCGGTGGGTCGGCATGAGCCGTCCGCGGCTGATGCCAAACTCCAGGTCGCCGGCCGCCGCCAGTGCGCCGCAGATCAATTTCATTCCCGGCCATACTCCGCCGGAATCCTGCCAGCCGCCGCCCGAACCGCCGAGCCATTCGCCCAACAACGCGCGTGCCAATACCAGCCGGCGCTCGTCCTCGGCCAGTTCACCCGTCAGTGATTTGGCCTGGCGGGTGGCTCTCATGCACAGCGAGATCAGCGACGCCAGCAGATTCGTTGAAACGGCCAGGCGTGAGCCTTTCGGGATATCATTCACGCGGCAAACCAGTTCCAAACCGCGGCCCGGACCGGCCAATTGCGCCAGCAAATCGGCCAGGTTCTGGCCGGAGCCTTCAATTCCCGGTGGAACAATTCCCGCCGCGATGATCGCAGCCTTCAACAATCCCAAATAATCGCGGGCGAAATCAAAAATTTCGGCAAGGTTATTGATATCGGCACTCGCGCCCAGGTCCACGCTGGTCAGGCGCAAGACCGGCTCATCAATCACGCGCAGAAAGGACTCAATCGGCGGCCGGGGGGTTTTGTCGCGTCCATGAACGCCGAGGTCAATCGAGACATTGAGCACCCTGGCCCCTTCGGGAAAATCCATGCCGAGAAAAAAAATGTCGCTCCAGCCGGAATGGCTTAAGTCCATGCGCACCGGCGTCTGCTCCCGCAAAATGGGATAGGTCCCATCCGCGTCCCGCTGGAGTAATTCGGGCCGAATCCGCAAAGAATGATCCATGGGATGGCCCATCCGGAACATCCACTGGTTGCCGCGCACGGAGCGCACGCTGCGCCGGACCTGGTTTGCCAGCGTCTGAAACGCAATGTGGTAATAGACCGCCGCGAGCGCGCTGGAGATGGCGTCACTGGGACCGGCGTTTTTCTGAACCTGGAGAAATTGTTCCAGCGCCTCCTCAAAACGGCGCTGCAACAGGTGCTCAAAGCCCTTGAATGGGATCATGCTCGTGGCCTCGGCCGGCAATTTCCCGGGCAAATGAAAACGATGAATCGCGTAAAGGAATATCAACGCGCGCACCCGTTCATAAAGATTGTCGCTGCGGCGGCGAAAGGCCTCCAGCTCCGCGCACGCGGCCAGCAATTCATCGGCCGACAATGAAGCGCACACTTCGTCCAGTGATTGATTGCGAAGCGAGGGATCGGCCGACGTGATGATTTTCAGGAGCGGGTTGTCCATGGCATTTTGAAAGCTCATTGGAATCTCAACGAGGCTCCTGGGCGAGCAGTTCCACCAGTCCGGCCAGCACCTCGGCGCGCGCCGGGCTGCTGAGGGCAAATGCCAGTTGGGCATTCAATAACCCGTATTTCAAGCCGATATCGAAACGCCGTCCTTGCATTTCATAAGCCAGATAACGCTCGCGCGCCGCCAATTGGGACAAACTTTCACTTAAAGTGGGCGTTCGGCCTGCCGACAACTCGGCTCCCAGGATATCCATCACCGCCGGAGTGAGAACGTGCATTCCAAAAAAGCACAGGTAATTTCCCGCCCGCAAACCGGGAACAATGAGCCGTTGCTCGGCGACCGTCGGCGTCGGTTTTTCTAAAACTTCCGATACCAGATAGAGTCCCTTGCCGTTTTCCAGCAATCGTCCGCCCACGACGCCATAATAGGGCAGTTTGCTCTCGTGCGTGGGATGAACGGCCGAGACCGCACAATCTTCCCGTGTCGCCGCCTCAATGAGCTGGCGGGCACAAACGTGATTGGCGGCGCTCAGATAGAGGTGATCGCCAACTAATAATAAAAATGGGTCCGTGGCCGTAAATGCCCGGGCCGACCAAACGGCATGACCATATCCCAGGGCCT
Source organism: Verrucomicrobiia bacterium (assembly GCA_030038175.1). Lineage (GTDB taxonomy): Bacteria > Verrucomicrobiota > Verrucomicrobiia > Limisphaerales > UBA11358 > UBA11358. The sequence goes on along the minus strand of JASHPN010000266.1, from coordinate 5,226 downwards.
TGCTTTGCTCGACGAATCGGAGGCGCTTCCCAAGGGGGCCGGCCGCGGCGCGGTAAGCGTCGGCATCTCCCGGAAAAATAACCACGCAAACCTCTTCGGCGCCGGATTGAATCGCTTCCTCCACAATAATCGCGAGGGCCGTCTTGGTTTTGCCGTCGCGGTCCACCAGCGTTTGCAAGGGCAGCGTTCGCTGGCTCGGTCCGGCCGCGGTGATGACAGCTTTGCAGATTTTCATAACTCAATTGATTGCCTGTAAATGAACCAACCGTCGCTAAACTCCATCGCCGCAACCAACCAATCGTGTTTTTCCGTTCCCGGTAACGACGCCGTATTTCGCCGGGCGGGTCTAACGATTTATTGGGCAGCAACCTGAAATTGGCGACTGATTTGTTTGACCTCATTAAAACATAAAAAACGCGAGGACTGCAAGTGCAGGCGCCCGGACTTCGAATATTTGGGTCTGCCAACGTATATTGGAAAAATGAGCTTGAGATTGGACAGGGCGGCGCGAGAATGCAGGTGCAAACGCCCAAATGGAAAAGTGCCCGCTGAACGATCATGGGGAGCATACGCGCCTCGCGTGTGCTCGAACGCGCCCTCGCGTGCGAGAATCTCCGCTGCGCAAAAATTTTGTAAATGGACTGATGGGAATCTGCCTGATCCTGGCCCTGTCGTCTCACGGTTCGGTGCTTCCCTTTAACTGCGCAAGCAACGGTCTCGGCTCGAATTGGGCGTTGGTGTTCAATGATACTTTCGCCGGCACAACCCTCAATAAAACCAATTGGGCGCCGTATTGGTTCTCGGATGGCACCCTGCTTCCGGGCAGCAAGACCTTTGGTTATTCCTCGAATGTCACGGTAAATGGGCAGCTCAACCTGATTGTGAGAAACTCCACCAACGGCGCGTGCATCGCTTCCAACCCAGTGGGTGGCGCCAGGCCGGGTTTCCAGTTTGCGTATGGCTACGCGGAAGCGCAGATCACGCTTCCGACCAACGGCGCCGTGATCGCGAATTGGCCCGCCTGGTGGCTCGACGGGCAGAGCTGGCCGATGGACGGCGAGATTGACATCATGGAAGGCTTAAGCGGCCATGCCGCCTGGCACTACCACTACGACAGCGGCGGCGGCGAGGACAATCACCCCATTGGTGGCGACATCAATACGAGTCCCGGCACCCACATCTACGGCGTTAACTGGTATCCCGGCCATTTGGACTTTTACTATGACGGCACACTGGTGGCTTCGGCGTCGAACGCCAATTTGTCGGGCGGCGCGACCATCTCCTCAAGCCCAATGTATCTGATTCTGCTTTACAACGGCGGCTCCGGACCGGCGCCGGTCACGATGGTCGTCCACTATGCGCGGGTGTTTCAATCCATGCCGCCGCTGACGGCCCAGACCGTCAATGGCGCGGTCTCATTGAGCTGGATCGCGCCCGAATTTATCCTGCAGACGAATGAAGATTTGGCCAATCCAGCCGGATGGGGGGATGTGCCCGATGCGACGAACAGCCCGGCGACCATGGCCATTGGCAACGATAGCCTGTTTTTCCGGCTGCGGCACGAATAGCAGGAAATGCAATTTTCTCAATTCAGTCCCGGACGTTGCGCCGGGATCGCGTAATTGGCGTACCAGGTGTAAAGCCAGAGGTTATCCAGTCTCGTGGCCTCCACGTGGCCGTCCGCCAAACCCACGTTGACCCGGCCTGGCAAGGGGACGCTCGTATCCACATCGCTGAGATTGCTGCCGGGAGCCAGCCCGTGGCGCGCGATGGTAGCCACAGTCATTCCACCGCTTAAGTTTTCATTGGGGTGCAATTCAAACAAATCCGACGACGGCTCGTCCGTCGGCCAGGGCCACATATCCGGCCAGACGCCGTCCACAAATATTGGCGTGGTCGAGGGATAGCGAATGGCCGACACGCTGGAGAAATAATTGGCGAGCTGGTCCGGGTTCAGCCAAAACGGATCCCCGGCCGTGGAATACAGCCAGGAGTTGATGGCGTAACTGCCGTTGGTCTGCCCCGTGGCCGTGGGGAACCAGGACCATGCGTTGATCGCTGAACCGGCGACCGTGCCCACTGGCGGTATCGCCGGCGTCGCCGCCGTGGGACAAAGCATGGCATTGCGTTGCCATGATAAATTTTCCATTATCGCGGGAATCCAAACCGATTGCGCGGAGGGATAGCCAATCGGCCCGTCCTGGCTCAAATACATGTAGGCCGCCGTGACAAGTTGCTTCAGGTTGTCCCGGCACTGGGTTTCCTGCGCCCGGCGTTTTGCCGCCGCCAGAACCGGTAACAAAATCGCCGCCAGAATGGCAATGATGGCGATGACCACGAGCAGTTCGACGAGGGTGAACCCCCGTAACCGGCCAAAACCGTTCTGCTGGGCTGGCCTCATTCGGTTTCCCAATGACCGTTTCATTTAATTTTCCGCGCTCTTTCCGCGGGTGCTTTCCGTTCTAATTTTCTTCCCATGCCGGACATCCGACAACCTATTTTTACGCCAAATCAACGCCATGTGCCCCCTTCCACCACGAATACGTTAAGGAGAATCGGCACTCAACCGGTAGCGCAAACGCATGTCGGAAATATTTGGCGGCGGAAGCATTGCGTCATAATGCACTTCGACCTGCCCATTGTTTGTTACGACCATCAAATCGGCGGGGTATTTATCCAACAACACTGCTCCCGGGGGCAGACGGCAAATGCCTTTCACGTGCAGTGTTTCCGTAAAATCATGCTCCTCATGGTCTGAAAATTCAAATTCGCCCGGAACGCCGGTGGGTTGGATGAGCGGTTTTCCCAAATACGTAACCTTTTGGCCATCCGCTGTGGCTCGCTCGACCCAAATAATTTTACCGTCGGGTGAAACCGGACGGTTCAACCTGAAAATATATTTGTTTATGTTCGTATAGCCCAGGTTGCCGTAACTGCCGGGCTCTTTTGTGAATTGGATGTCCCGGCCTGTGCCATCGGTCATTTGCTCAATCTCACCGCCCTCGTACGAGGTTATTGGAACGTTGGCGGGAATCGTCTTGCCGGAGCGGTTTACGATTTCAAGCCTGGCTCGAAAATGAATAAAGCCGTCGGCCCCGATCTCCGCGGTGGAATCAATTAAATCCGTCGGACGATGCGCTTGAACGATTTTGTATCCGGTCATACCTGTGGCGGTGAGCGCGAGTACGACCGCGGCGGTGACGGCGGTTTTAGTTTTTGACCATGCCATAGCTTTCAATGCTCCTTTTACGAGAGTTAAGGTTGAAGGGTAGGCCGTCGCGCCGTTGGCCAGCGCGGCGGCGGAAACGGTTTTGGCCAGGGCCGTCGGCGCGACCTGGACGGAATTGCCTGAAATGGCGCCGCTGATAATAGCGGGCGTCGAGGTCACGCCGCGCTTGCTGAAAAAGGTCCGCAGTTTTTCCAACCCCCGCGCCACGCGTTTTTGCGCGGCGTATTCGTTCACACCAAAGGCCGCGCCCACTTCCCGCAAACTTTTGTTCTGAAAATAACGCAGGACGACGGCGTCGCGGTCCTTATCCCGCAAATGCGCCATGGCTTCATCCAGGATGGGGGCCAATTGTTCCCAGGTTGAGTCGGTTTCTGATTCGGTCACTTGCATTTGCGCCTCCTGTTCGCGCCGCTCGCGGCGCTGCTGCGTTTTCACGGCGGCGAACGCGACATAACGGGTGGTCCGATAAAGCCAGCCCGGCAAAATCGTTCCGGGACCAAGCGATCCGGCCTTGCGCGCCAGAACGATAAAAACCGTTTGCGTAATTTCCTCGGCCAAATGCGTGTCACGCACCTGTCGCACCGCCGCTGAATAAACCAGCCCGACGTGGCGCGCGACCAGCGTCTCAAAAGCCTCTTCGGATTGGTGCAGGGCATAGCGCCGGGCCAATTCAAGGTCGTCGTTCATTCCACCCTATATATGCACACCGAAGGCGATTTAAGACAAGAATTCGACTTGCCTCATCTAAGCGCCATTCCCCAGTCGGGGCGGCATCTTTCTCTTAAATCCTCAAAAGCTGCGATGCGCCCGGCAAACGGCGCAATTATTTTTGATCCCGATAAGTTGAATAATCTGTCTGTGTCAAGGTCACCGGCATGTAATAGCCATTTTGGATCCAATTGCCGGCCATTTCCTTGCCGCCGTCGCGCAAGCGGCCTTCGAACATGCCGTCTTCAAACATCGGTATCACCTGGACGGTGGTTCCATCATAACTCACCGTGGCTGGAATACGGTTTGTGCCTGACTGTTTCGGATCGTATCCATCGGCGCGGAAGGTTTCGTCGGGCGCCTCGGCAATTTTTAATTGGATGGGCAGCATGGCAGGCGTGCCTTGTCCCGTGTCAATTTGTCCGACCCAAAAACCCTGCAAATCCGAACCGGCGCGCGGCGCAAATTCAGCTTCGGTCAACGGTTCGGGATTCGCCGGCAGAGTGTTGGTTCCGACCACAACCATTTCAACGGGCAGATTCCCCGGAGTGAGTTCCAGGCCCAGTTGGTCTCGCAATGCCTGTTTCAATCCTTCAGGCGTGTTGTTCCATTTGAAATCTACATCAAAATCCCCATTCAGCCCGGTATGATCGATGACGATCGCGCCCAGATTTTCATTAAGAAAGTCAATCAGCGAATAGATCGTTTGGTTGTGTGCCGAATAATGGCCTGGCCCCGCGTCGTAGGAAATTTGACGACCCGGACGGCGCAAGCCGGGTGCGTGGCGGGATGCGACCGTGAGGATCAACACGTTCGTTTCAATCATCTCGCGTTCGCCGGCCAGGCCAAACCTTTTTTGGATTTCCTCCTGGAGACCCTCCCAATCGCCGTCCAATGTCGGAAGATTGGCGATAAGATCATAGGTGCCATCCGGAACGGGAGCATTCATGATGAGCTGAAACGGTTTAACGTTGTAGGCTATGGTTAACAAACCGACCACACTTTGACCGAGCCCAAGCACTCCGCTGTCATCTTCGCCCCAAACCTGCGTATGAGATCGCAGGGTGGAAGGCAGCGAAGGAAGAATCGTGGTTTGGGGCGGCAATTTGTTCAAAAGGCTCAGGTCGTAATTCTCCTGCCAGGTATCGTTCCTGTGGGTGACGAGTTTATGCGCGGTGAGGGTAGCGGTTCCACCGGCGAGTAACACGCCCACGCCGATGACGATTGCGGTCTGTGCTTTTGTCCATGCCATAACTTTCAATGCTCCTTTCACGAGGGTTAAGGTTGAA
>JASHPN010000265.1 GCA_030038175.1 Verrucomicrobiia bacterium | reverse complement strand
AGTGACGGCGGGAGCGACGGCGGATGATTAAATTTCTTTTTCGTGTCATTCGCGTCTCAAATCCGCTTCTTTTCGCTTTTTGTTTTGGAATTTTGGCCTAAGTTTGACTTGGAATGATTGTCACGCCGATCCAATTGTCGCGCCGCGCCGAGTTGTATCATCAACTCTCGCAGTTCACGTCCACGGGCATTGGCCTCATTCGCGCCCTGGAACAAATCAAGGCCAACCCGCCGTCCCGATCATTCCGGGAACCGGTCGGGCGCATGCTCGAGGAGTTGAACAAAGGCGCGACGGTGGCCGAAGCGCTGCGGAGGGTGGACTGGCTGCCGGCGTTTGACATAGCGCTGGTGGACGCGGGCGAACGCACCGGACGGCTGGACGCGACGTTCCGGGTGCTGGCGGACTATTACAACGACCGCGCGCGGCTGGCCAAGCAGGTTTTGGCCGACCTGGCTTACCCGCTCTTTTTGGCTCATTTTGCCGCCCTGGTATTTCTGATCATTATTCCCTTCGCCGCGGCGCGCTTCAATACCAGCCTGCTCTGGATTTTCGTCCGGGCTTTTCTCGTCCTCTTGCCGTTTTACATCGCCACGGCGCTCATCATTTACGCGAGCCAGAGCAAACACGGGGAAAAATGGCGCGCCTTCATGGAAAAAATTCTGCATTGGGTGCCCCGGTTGGGAGCCGCGCGGCGGTCCCTGGCGTTGGGACGGCTGGCGCTGGCGCTGGAAGCGTTGACCAACGCCGGAGTCAACATCGTGGACGCCTGGGAACTGGCGGCGACGGCGAGCGGTTCGCCGGCCTTGCGGGAGGCGGTCGCAAAATGGAGGCCGGAGATTGAAGCCGGCCGCACGCCCGCCGAGATGGTGCGGGCCAGCGGGGTTTTTCCCGAAATGTTCAACAATTTTTATCACAGCGGCGAAGTCAGCGGCAAGCTGGACGAGTCATTGCGGCAACTGTACGCATTTCATCAGGATGACGGCACCCGCAGGCTGCACGGGTTCGTCACGTGGACGCCGCGCCTGGTGTACCTGGGAATGGTCGTAATCATCGGGTACGAAATCATTAAGTTCTACGCGGGTTATTTCAACCAGGTCTCCAATATCATGAACGGTTTCTGAGCTTGTTCCCATGAACCGTTACTCGAACGAACGCATGCGAAGCGTTCCGCCCGCTTTACGGGCGGTGACGGCGCAGCGCGCCGTCCAGGCCATGTCCGATATCCTCTCAAATGAATTAGTAGTGGCACAGGCGTCCCGCCGGTGCGCCCGTTATGACCCTATCTGATATTTTATCCAACGAGGAGGTGCGCCGGCGCGAATTTCCGGTGACGCGGGAGAAAGTTTTTTTGGCCCACGCGGGCGTGTGTCCCCTGCCCCGCCGCGTCGCCGATGCGATTGCCGCTTGCGCGGCCCAGGGCACACTGGGCGACCAGGAGGAATTCATGCTCTCGCGCCTCACCGACGCGCGCCACCTCGGGGCGCGGCTCCTGGGATGCCAATCGCAGGAAGTGGCATTGGTCGGCCCCACGTCAATGGGCCTGAGTTTGGTCGCGGCCGGGTTGAAGTTTCGGCGCGGCGACAACATCCTCATCTATCACGACGATTACCCGTCGAATGTGTATCCCTGGATGGCGCTGGCCGAGAAGAACGTGGAAGTGCGCCTGCTCAATACCCGGAGCCTGGGAACGATTCGTCCGCGGGACGTCGCCGGGCAGATTGATGAAAACACCCGGCTGGTCGCCCTCGCCTCCTGCCATTTTATCAGCGGGTTCCGGCTGGAATTTGCCGAGATTGGAAAACGATTGCGCGAGCGCGGGATTTTGTTTTGCCTGGACGCGATTCAAACGCTCGGCGCTTTTTCCACGACGGTGGAAGCGGTGGATTTTCTGGCGGCCGACGCCCATAAATGGCTGCTCGGTCCGTGCGGCGCCGGGATTTTTTACGTGCGGCGCGAACTTCAGGAAAAATTGACCCCGCCGATTTACGGCTGGCATAACGTCCTCAATCCCAACTTCGTGGCGCAGGACACGATTGAATTTCGCAGCGACGCCCGGAAATTCGAGGCCGGAACGCAAAACCTGGTCGGCGTCACGGGCTTGATCGCCTGCCTGGAACTCGCGCTGGAACTCGGCATTGATAACATTACGGCGGAACTCGTGCGCAAACGCGCCTGGTTTCTGCCCGAATTGCAAAAGCGCGGTTTCACGATCCTGAATGCGGATGCCAAACCGGAGAACGCGGGGAGTATTATTTCATTTTTTGACGAAAAAAGAGATGTCGCCGCCTTGCACAAAAAATTAGGCGAAGCCGGAATTGTAACATCCCTCCGGACCGATCGCGCCGGAAAGAAGTACATCCGCATCTCACCGCATTATTATAACACCGACGAGGAATTGCGGAGGGTTTTGGAACAACTCCAGCCATTTGCGTAAGAGCCGACGTCAGGAGGCTCTGGTTCATTTTTATTCAGAGACTCGTTATCCGCCGTCGTCCCGACCAGAGCGGGACTATGGCGCGACAGTCCTCGTCACCTACGCAACAACTGGCGCAAGCGCGATGGCGAAGATTCATCGCCTTGGCGCCTATTCAATCCCGTCCTATTCAATCCCGTCCTTGAATACGAGTGAGATTTAGGCAATGCTATGTCGGTGTTTTCTTTGAAGTTACAGGGGTATCTCCAGAAATTACCGCGAAATACCCGCAATGTACTGCAAACCTGCCTTTACGGCGTCGCCGCCGGATTGGCGGTCGTAGCGTTTCAATTGCTAATCACGCTGCTTTACAACCAAACCATCGTAAAGCTCTCGGCGCAGTCTCATCTCATATTTTTGGGCGGCAGTTTTGGCGTGATGATTGGCACGTCGCTGATCGCCGGATTTTTATTGAGTTCCTTTTGCCCGGAAGCGGCCGGGAGCGGCATTCCCCAGGCCAAAGCGGCTTTTTGGAAGGATTTTGGAGTGATTCCCTGGCGGGCGGTTTGGGTCAAATTCATCGCCGGCATATTGGCCATTGGCGGCGGCGGGAGCCTTGGACGCGAAGGGCCGAGCGTGCACGTGGCGAGCGGGCTGGCTTCGGCTTTGGCCGGACTGACGGGCGAGGTAAAGCAGAACCGGCGGCGCGCGACGGCCTCCGGCGCGGCGGTGGGATTGGCGGCGGCCTTTAACGCGCCTTTGAGCGGGATCGCCTTTGTCCTGGAAGAAATTATCCAGGACTTGAACAGCAACCTGCTGGGCAGCGTCGTCGTGGCAGCGGTCATCGGGGCTCTCATCGTGCATGGACTCATTGGCAAACACCCGGCCTTTGTCATGTCCGAAATCGAGGCGCCCACGTGGCGCGCCTATGCGCTGACACCGATCGCGGCCGCGCTGGCGAGTTTGGCGGGTATTGCGTTTCAAAAAATGACGCTGGATCTGCGCGACCGGCAAAGGCGCTGGAACAAAATCCCGGGCTGGCTCAAGCCGGCCATTGGCGCGGCGCTCGCCTGGGGCATTGCCACGACTGTGTATTTTTTGACCGGCCATTTGGGCGTCTTCAGCCTCGGTTACGGGGACCTGTCGGCCGGCCTCAACGATCATTTGAGCTGGCAAAACCATTTTGCCTGGGAGATCGCAGCCATTCTTTTGGGCGCGAAACTGGCGGCGACGATTCTTTGCTACGGTTTTGGCGGCTGCGGCGGAATTTTTTCGCCGACGTTGTTTTTCGGCGGGATGAGCGGCCTGCTGGTGGCCGGATTGTTTAACCTGGTCATGCCCATGCCCGGCGTTGATTCGATTACCCTGGCCGTGGTTGGAATGAGCGCCTGCCTGGGCGCGGTGGTAAGAGCGCCGGTCACCGGCATTCTCATCGTATTTGAAATGACGCACGAATTTTCGCTCGTGCCGGTCCTGATGATCGGAGCGTTGATCAGCCAGGGAATTGGCCGCCGCATGACGAATAGCAATTTTTACGACGCGATTTTGGAGCAAGACGGCTATAAATTGGATAAACTGCTTCCACCGCGCGATTTGCAGACCTGGCAGAAATTGCCGGTTTCGGCGATTGCCAATTTTCAGCCGGTGGTGCTGGGCACGCTGGAGCCGGCGACGATGGAAAAGCTGGTGAAAGAGCGGCCCTTTTCCAATTATCCGGTGATGCAGAACGGCCAGGCCATCGGCATTGCCGCGCGGACTGAATTGATCGAAGCCCTCGCCGAAAAACGGCCGCCGAGGCTGGCGCCGGCCATTTCCTGCGAGCCGCGCCAGACCATCCGCGAACTGCAAACCCTGCTGTTGGATTCGCCTTCGGGAATGGCGCTGGTCCGTGACGGCGAAAAATTACTCGGCATCGTCACGCTGCACGACCTGTTGCGCGCGCAAATCAATGCCGCGCAGAATAGTGTCTGATCGGATGGACGTGACAAACGCAGGACAATTTTGTTAACTCGTGGTCGCATGAGCGAAACATCGCAGGTCCGTTCGCGGGAATTTCTAAAAATCAGCGGCCAATTCAAACTTGGCGCGCTGGTGACCGAAGCGTCGCACCCGGTGACGGCCCAATTGAGCGATACCTCCCGACAGGGTATCGCCGCGGCGCTGGGGTTGTTGTTTGAAGCCGACGGTGACGTCATCAAGACGTTTCGCAATTTTGTCCGATCCGGAAGGGCAAACTCCATCAGGGATGCGGTGGTCAAATCCATCCGGGGCGGCGGCCGGATCTTCTTCACGGGATGCGGTTCGACGGGCCGCCTGAGCATTTTATTGGACTCGGTGTGGCGCGATTTTTGGCAGCGCCAGGAGAAGACAACCGCCGCGGCGGACCTCGAAAATCGCTCGTTCAGCATCATGGCCGGAGGCGATTACGCCCTGATCAAGTCCGTCGAAGGTTTCGAGGACTTCACCGCTTTTGGAAAGAAGCAAATTCAGGATTTGGGCGTTTCCTCCCGGGACGTAGTGTTCGCGATCACCGAGGGCGGCGAGACCTCATTTGTCATCGGCACAGCCTGGGCGGGGGTCGAAGCCGGCGCCAAGGTCTATTTTGTTTATAACAATCCGGACGACATTCTCTGCGAACACGTTCAGCGCAGTTGCGAGGTGATCCAGGATGCGCGCATTGAAAAAGTAAACCTGACGACCGGCCCGATGTCGGTGACCGGCTCGACGCGGATGCAGGCGACCAGCATCCAACTGGCGGTGATGCTGATGGTCCTCGAAATGGCGGCCCGCGAACTTGCGCCGGGAGTGAACCGTGGCGCGACCGATACCCTGCCCTTGCAATTTCTCGCCGCGCTTGAGGAAATGCATCAGACGCTGAAATCACCGGCGTTTCTCTCCCAACTCGCCGAAATCGTAGCGCTGGAAGAATCGGTTTATCGCGCCGGACATAAGAATAATTATTTCGCGGACCGGTTCGGCATTGACGTGCTCACGGACACGACCGAGCGCTCGCCGACGTATTGCTCGCCGCCCTTTCGCAAATTTGACGACACGACGGCTTCGGAGTCATGGGCCTTTTTGTTTGTGCCCCAGGCGGGACCGGCGGAGGCGTGGCGGCACATTTTGAAACGCGCGCCGCGATGCGTCGAATGGAGCGAGGCCGAGGTGCACGCACTGGTGGAGGCGGACAAATTCCAACGCACGATCGACACGGTCCGCAAGATCAGTTGCGCCGAACTGATGCGATTCAAGGTGGGAACTGACGGTTTGCCGGCGCGGGTTCTCAAGGCGGGCGATTGCGCGATTGGGGTTGTTTCGGAGACGGAAAAAGAGTCCGCGGCAGCTTCCGGGGGATTTTTTCGGGTTCAACTCGAAGCGGCGCGCAAGTCGGGAGCAAAAACGGGCATCATTTATTTCGGAAACACTCCGCTCGCCGGCGCCCCGGCGGCGGATAAAACGGCGTTTGTCCCGCTGCCGAACACGGGATTTGTCCTGGACGGCGTGACCCGGGTGGCCGTGAAACTGGTGATGAACGCGCTTTCGACCTGCACGATGGTCCGGCTTGGCCGGGTCATGGGCAACGTGATGATTTGGGTGGTGCCGAGCAACTTGAAATTGATTGATCGAGCCACTCGTTATATTTGCCAGCTAACCGGCTTGAATTATGAGAGCGCCAATCAATTGCTGTTTGAGGTCATAGAATACGTCGAACCGCGAATGAAATTGGACCGCGCTTACCCTCCGGCGGTCGGCCTTTCGGTTTTGCGGGCCCGGGAACGGCTGACGAACGAAGATGCGGAAAAACGCCTCATGGAAGAATCCGCCAAAAAGCCCGTATAATCCGCGTCATGCAAGAGCCGACGCATATTCTCACCGGGGTCATCATTCAGAAATCGTTCGAAGGCGTAAAAAACCGCAAGCTGGCGTTTGGCCTGACGGCCGTGGCCGCCTTTTTGTCCCACGGTTTTTTGGACAAGCTGGCGAATCTCACGTATCACCCGCCGAAGCCGGATTTTCACAGTCCGGTATGGGTTGGCTATCATTCATTTATCGCGGCGGCCACGGTCGTCTTTGCCGTCTTATGGTGGAAGAGGTTTAAATGGGGAATCATTTTCGCCTGTCTCCCGGACGTGGACTGGATTTTTATTCATGGCCGGGAAATCGTTAATTGGCTGTTTCAGGTCCACGTTGACTTCTACGCGCATCCCTATCTACATATGGCCGACGGCTATATCTGGGAACACGTCCCGCCGCTTTCGATTGTGGCCCATTTGTTAGACCGGCTGCCGAGCCTGCGGCAAGATCCGCTTGCGTGTGCCTTCGAGTTTTTGCTGATTGCCGTTTTGTTGCTGGTTTTAAAACTGATTACGATGGGGCAAAGGCCGCGCAACACGATCGCCAGTTGAAAGGAGGTTGGAGCGCGGCTGTGTCTCCCGATCTATCGGGAGATCAGCCGCAGCAGTTTGCAATGCATTGAGTTCTGGACATACGCAAGGCTTCCGGCTGGCGACGTGCTGCGGCTGGTCTTCGACACAGCCGCGCTCCGGCCGCGGAAATTGGCTCGCTTTTGGGCTCAAATGTTGGAGCGCGGCTGTGTCTCCCGATCTATCGGGAGATCAGCCGCAGCAGTTTGCAATACATTGATCCCTGGACATACGCAAGGCTTCCGGCTGACGACGTGCTGCGGCTGGTCTTCGACACAGCCGCGCTCCGGCCGCGGAAATTGGCTCGCTTTTGGGCTCAAATTCTGGTGTTTATGTCGGCTGGCAAATGGAAATTATCATACAACCCACGGCGGAAGCCGCCACGCGCATCGCGGCGCGGGTGATGGCGCGTTTACTGCGGGAGAAACCCAATGCCGTGTTGGGATTGGCGACCGGCAGCACGCCGCTGCAGTTGTATCGCGAGCTGGCGCAGATGAATCTCGATTGGCGGAGGGTGGCCACTTTCAACCTGGACGAATACGTGGGTCTTTCACCGCAACACCCGGAGTCGTACCACAATTTCATGCGCGAAAATCTCTTCCAGCACGTCAATATTTTGCAAAAGAATGTTCACATTCCCGACGGCATGGCCGCTGACATTCCCGCGCTTTGTGAACGTTACGAAAAGGAAATCCGGGCCGCCGGAGGCATTGATTTGCAGTTGCTGGGCATCGGCACCGACGGACATATCGGGTTCAACGAACCGTCATCGTCGCTGGCGTCCCGGACCCGCATCAAGACGCTCACGCCGCAGACACGCCGCGATAACGCCAGGCATTTCGGCGGTGAAGCGCAGGCGCCGCATCATGTCATCACCATGGGCATCGGCACGATCATGGAGGCGCGGCACTGTTTGCTGCTGGCTTTTGGGGGCAAAAAAGCGCGCGCCGTGGCCGGCGCCGTGGAGGGCCCCGTCACGGCCATGAACCCGGCGTCCGTCCTTCAATTGCATCCGCGGGTGACCCTTTGCCTGGATAACGCCGCTGCCGCCCGCCTGAAGATGAAACAATATTACCGATGGGTTTTTGAGAACAAACCCGAGTGGCAAAAATTCTGAGCGCCATGGACCTTGAACAGGAACCATCACCGTTGGAATCGCTTTGGCGGGAATACGGCCGCGGAATGCGGGACTGGGACGACCTGACGCTGGCGCGCTGGCTGGCGCAAACATTGGGACAATTGGAAGGGCGGGCCTGGCGTTTTTCGCATCCGCTGGCGGTGGTGTACCGGCTCGGGGCGCAAATTGGCCATGAACGTTCGATTTGGCTCAAGCGGATGGCGACTCCGCCGGCGGGTTACGGGGAGTCGCCGTGCTGCCGCGCGCCCGCCCTGCCGTTACTGACGCGGGACGTGAAGGAATCGGGCCTGGTTTGCCTGCATTGCAGCGAGACCTTGACGCCGTTCGACGAAATACCTGAAGAGATCCGCGTCGAGCTTCAGACCTGGGCGCAAGAATATGAACCGGTGCATGCCGTGGCGCACTGGGACGACCGCCAGCGGCGGCGCGGGGGAAACTATGAGGTGGCCGTTGAAAATGCCGCGCAACAGGCGGAAACATTGCTCGCCCGGGCAGGGAGAGATTTGGCTCCCAGGCTTTTAAATCATTACCCGGCCGTCATTTGGGAGGACCAGGACGAATGCCTCGAAGTGCGTCCGGAAGACGTCATTCTGTAGGATTATGATCCGGTGGTTTTTCAAATGGTTGTTCCGGCTGGCCATCCTGGCCGTGGTACTCGCCGTCGCGTTACTGCTCTCGTTGAATACCCTGGCGAGGGTCTATGTCGAACACAGCATCCACACGCAAACCGGCATGGACGCGGAAATCGGGCGCTTCAAGCTGGGATGGGACACGATCGAGATCGAAGACTTAAAAATATACAATCCACCGAGCTATGGCGGGACGCCGTTTCTGGACATTCCGGAAATTCACATCGAATATGACCGATGGGCGCTGGCAAAGGGCTCACTTCATCTGAAATTGTTGCGGATCAATATCGCCGAACTGGACATCGTAAAAAGCACGGCCGGCCGGACGAATATTTTTGAACTCGCCAAAACACCGCGCCAATGGACGGGAACGGCAAAACCGGGCGTCCAGTTCAGGAATCAAACGGGCTATGATTTTGGCGGCATTGACGAGCTAAACGTCTCTTTTAACCGGGCAAAATACATTGACCTGCAAAACCGGCACAATGATCGGGAGCAAACCATCGGAATCCAAAGTTGCGTGGTGCCGGATGTAAAATCAGCAAACGACCTGGCCGGCCTGGCGGTGATCATCGGGTTGCGGAGCAACCATTTTTTCGACCAGTTTATCGGCCAGCCGCGCAATTCGGCCTCCCTGAAAAGCATTCTGAATTTGATGGGCGCGCCGCTGTAAGCATCCCCGGGATGGGGAGCGTACGCGCCTTTGCGTGCGGCGGTTGACGCCCCGTCAACCGCTCGGGCGCGCCTTCGCGCCCGATTCTACGCGCGTTGGCGCGCGTCGTTCCGACTGCGAAGCGCAGTCGGATACACGCGAAGGCGCGTGCGCTCCCCGTCAATTTTGACATTTCCGGCGGCGGCATTTTTTCCTATGCTCGATGCGTGCCTCGTGATTTGCTCAAATCCGCCGCCCGCCTTGTTATAAAACTCGGAACGGGTGTGCTGACCGATCGCCGGAAACAAATTGACCCGGCGCAATTGGAGCTGCTGGTTTCGCAAATTGCCGCCCAACGAAAGGCCGGCAAAGAGATCATCATCGTCAGCAGCGGCGCGGTAGGCGCGGGCATGGGCGCGCTGGGATATGAAAAGCGCCCCGCCGAACTGGCCGAACTGCAGGCCTGCGCGGCGGTGGGCCAGTCCCGGCTCATGAGCCATTATGCCGGCCTGTTCGCCAAATATGATTTGCTCGTTGCCCAGGTTTTGCTCACGCACGATGACCTGGAACATCATGAACGCCATTTAAACGCGCGAAACACATTGGTCACACTATTGGGCCGCGGCGTCATTCCGATTATCAACGAAAATGACGCCGTGTCGCTGGCGGAACTGAAATTCGGGGACAACGACAAGCTGTCCGCCCTGGTGGCATCCCTGCTGCCCGCCGACCTGCTCATTATTCTCACAACCGTGGATGGGGTCCTGGAAAATTTCGGCAAAGCCAATCCTCGAACCATACCGATCATTGAAAAAATCGGCGGCGACCTGGAAAAACTGGCCGGGGGCACCACGAGCGAAACCGCCGTGGGAGGCATGAAATCGAAAATCGAAGCGGCCAAAATCGCCGTGCGCTCCGGGATTCCGATGGTCATTGCGTCAGGGAAAAAGAAGGAAGCCCTTCGCCATATTCTGGCGGGAGACGACGAAGGAACCCTGTTTGTGGCGGCGCCCGCCAAATTGCAGGGGCGCAAGCGCTGGATTGCCTTTTTTCATCATCCCAAAGGCAGTTTAGTGGTGGATTCCGGCGCGAAAAAGGCCATCCGCGAGGACGGCAAAAGCCTCCTGCCGCCGGGCCTTCTGCGTTGCGAGGGCAATTTCGAGACGGGCGACGTTGTCCGCATTTGCGATTTGGACGGCACCGAATTTGCCCGGGGCATCACGAGATTCGGCGCGGAGGAAATCAGGGGCCGGAAACCCGCGCGGGTGGAATTGGTGCATCGGGATGATTTGGTCGTGTTATAATGCTATCGGGCCTGCCTATGAAAATGAACCGCTCTCCCTCACCTCTGCCCTCTCCCGCCCGCCTTCGTCCAACTCGGAGCGGGACTACGGCGCGGCAGGCTGGGAGAGGGAGAATAACCCGCAGACGACTGGAAACGGCGAAGGGCGACAGCAATTCTGAGGATCAAAATCAGATACCGAAACAACAAAATTCCATCAATGAATTGCTGGCCGTCATGGCGAAATTGCGCTCTCCGACAGGATGTCCCTGGGACCGCGAACAAACGCATCTGACCCTGCGGCGGCATGCCATCGAGGAAGTCTATGAATTGATTGATGCGATCGAAGCGCGTGACGACCATGAAATGGCCGAGGAACTCGGCGATTTGCTTCTGCAAGTCGTGTTTCATTGCCAACTCGCCCGCGAACGGCGAGCTTTTGATTTCGAGCGGGTATGCCGGTTGCTGGTGGAAAAGCTCGTTCGCCGGCATCCGCACGTGTTCGGGACGACGAGGGTCGCGAACGTGGACGAGGTCTGGGCGAATTGGGAACGGATTAAACGAATGGAAAAGCAAGGGACCCGGCAGGAACGCAGTTCGGCATTTGACGGCATTCCAAAACATCTGCCGGCCCTGCTGCGCGCGGAAAAGCTCGTGAAGAAGGCCCGCAAGGCGTTTGGCCGGGAAGTCCCCGTCGGCGCGCCTTCAAAGAAACGGCCCAACCGGGCTGCTTTGGCCGGACAACTGTTCGAGATGGCGGCCCTGGCCCAAACTCACGGATGGTCCGCGGAAGAATTATTGAGCGGCGAGATCAAGAGGCGCGAGCGGTTTTTCCGGAGGCGGGAAGCAGAACAGCCAAGATGAGGAGGCCGAGGCTCTTCCTGAACCGAACGGCGCTCTCGTTCGAACAACTCTCCCTCCCGGCCCTTTCACGCCCGCCTTCGTACCGCTCAGAGCGGGACTTCGGCGCGGCAGGCTGGGAGAGGGGGAACTATCGGCCGATGGCTTGAAACGACGCGCGACAATTGCGGTTCACCGGCCGAAAAATCGGCAGGCGGCCCTCCCTGCTCCGCCATTGGAGCGCGGTCCCACACCAGGCGGGACCGCTTCGACGTCTCTTTGGCATCGCTCGTTAAAGCCGCCTTTCCGATCGTCCCTGCCGGGACGAATTTTCTATTTTGGCCAGTTTCCAGACACTCCGTGTCCGGCTACTTTCCCAGGGTCGCTTCGCGACCCCGGTTCAACGTCCCAGTGGATGCGAAAAATTTTTACGCGGCAAGGGCGGCGAGGATGCAGTCCACCTGCCGGGAATGGTTTTCCAAATCGCCTTCGCTCCAAATCACGAAATCGGCGCGTGACATTTTCTCGCGGACAGGCATTTGGGCGGCAATCCGGTTCTGAATTTGGGGCGGGGTCCAGCCGCGCTTCAGGAGCCGTTCGTGGCGGGCATTTTCGGAACAAGCCACACAGAGGATCTTATCGAAATGGGATTCAGCCCCGGTTTCGAAGAGCAGTGGAATGACGACGACAACAGCCGGGACATTCTCCCGGCGCCAGGTTTCGACCAGCGCAAGCCATCGTTCGCGGATGCGCGGATGCAAGATGGTTTCGAGTTTCGCGCGCAGGGCGGCATCGGAGAACACGATATTCGCCAGTTCCTCGCGGCGCAGCGAGCCTTCCGGGGAGACGATGTCATTTCCGAAGACCTGTTGAATCTCAGCAAGCGCCGGACGCCCCGGCTGCACCAACTCCCGGGCCAGACCGTCGGTTTCCACCACCCTGAAGCCGCGCGCTTCCAGGAAGGACGCGGCCGTGGATTTGCCCATGCCCACGCCGCCCGTCAGACCGCAAAGTTTCATTATTGCAGAATCGCGCGATAGAACCGGTCGGGGATTCCGGCAGTGACCGTATCGGTGTAGGTAAACGTCGAAGTGTCGTTGGTCCAAACGTTAACCCAGTCCACGAGGTTCGTTGACGCCTGGATGACAACCGGCAGACCTGAAGGATTGGTGACGGTCAACTGGAAGGTGCCGCCGGGTCCAGCCTGCACGGAACCCAACTGGGGCGCCGCGGCGGAAATGACGTTAACAAAATCATACGCGGAATTGTCCGCGGAATTTTGATCGGGGGTGCCGGCGCTGACGCTGGCATAATTTTCGGCAAATTGGACCGGCGCGGATGGCGCCTGCAGGGTCAAGCTGACATTCGTTGCCTGGTTGAGGGCCAGGTTGCCGACATTCCAGGTTTCCGAGTTTTCAGCGAGAGAATAGATCCCCTCCGGGTTTGCCGAAACGACGGTAAAACCATTTGGCGCCAGGTCGGAGACGAGGACATTGGACGAAGTGGACGGGCCGTAATTGACGACGCTGATATTAAAGGTTACATCGCCATTGAGCGGGAGATTGGTCGCGGACGCGCTCATGGTCAAGCCATCATCGGCCACGTACCCGATCGGGTTGGCGGAGGTGATCGTGACAAACCAGCCGTTGGAAATATACCCTGAATTGTCAATTTGGTCGTCCTGCACGAAGAGGAACCAATTGCCATTGGGATTGCCGCCATTCAAAGCGGCCAGATTTGTTCCGTATGGCGGCAGCGGCGGCGACAAATGGGTAAAGTAATTTGTCACCCCCGTCGTGGGGGCCAGCGCATTAATCAAATTGGTTCCGTTGGGAGTGCCCAGGCCGGTGCAAAGATCGTAGTTGCTGCCGGCGTAAAACTCGTTCGGGCTGCCGCTCCAGGTATTATTTCCGGTGGTAACGTCGTGAAATAAATTTGTGTAAGTGGTTCCGAGGGCCATCCGATAAAACGTCGGATTGAGGAAGCCGACGGGCGGATGATCATTATTGGTGGCCTGCTGGTTAACGAGCGCGGTGAAGCCGGCCCAGAGCGGCGCCGCGCAACTGGTTCCACCAAAAATGCCGCTTTGGCCGTCACCATAATCAACCCAAACGTTATCCCCGGTCAACGCCACGTCCGGCAGATTCCGCATGGTCGAAGATCCCTGAAAGAAGGCAAAGTTGAGGTTGGTTTGCCAGCTTGGGATCAAATAGCTGGTGCTGACGCCGCCGCTACTGCCGACTCCATTAATCCCATATTCAATTCCCCAATTCCATACCGTCTCGGAAGCATAGGAAACGCCGGCTCCATTCATCGTCAGCGTCGTGGCGCCGACAACAGTCTGATAGAGGCTATCGCTGGGAAACGGTATCTCGCCGGTATAAGCGTCCTGATCGCCCGAGGCCTGGAAAACCGATTGCCCCTGCAAATCCATTTGCTGATAAATCTCTTCCGCAATCGGATCCGGTCCGGAAATCAAACCCCAGGAGCTGCTGACCTGCTTTGCCAAATCGTCCGTGGCGATTTTACTGATGAGATCGTCCCAATCGCCACCGCCCTCATAGACGTAAATATTGGAAACGCCCGGGGACATGGACATGACCATTTCAATGTCCAACGACACTTCGTCGTTATCGGGACCGGGGGTAGCAATGCCGCCATCCACCGGCACGACGACGACATTGGGCGGGTTGGTCAGCCCGATGCTCTTGGCGTAAGCGGCGATATCACTTGGATAAAACCCGTCAAATTCCAGAAGCGCCACATTTTGGCCTGAGCCGGTCAAGGTGGTTCCCGGCACATAGGCATTGCGGAAATCCTGTCCCCAATACCCGCCCTGCGGGGCGGTGCCGGTGGCCGGATGCGCGGCGGATGGCTCCTGGAGCGCTCCAATCGGCTGTCCGGAAGAAACCGCTTGTGAACTATTCACCGGCTGCCGGTGTAAATAGGACTGCGGCGTCGCGTAATTATCCAGGCCATGGACGTGCAGAACCGGGAGCGAGGAACTTACGGTGGGATCGGTGTCCGGAGCGTAAAAATCGCGGTCCCTGGTGGAATCATGATAGGTTTTCAAATTAACATTGAAGGCCTTTTGAACGTCCGAGGCTTTGCCGCTCAAATCCAGGACCAATCGGTTGGCGTGCGTACCCACAATGGACAAGCCGTTGTTGGTGGCGAAATTCATGACCTTTTGATAGTCCTCCGCGCTGGGGCCAAACCGGGCCGCAAACTCGGCCGGCGTCAGGAAGCGATGATAATTGGTGCTGGCCGGGTCATAAACCTGTTCGAGCAAATTGCTGAGCGCTTCGGTATTTCTCACGGGCAGGCCGACCGCCAGATTCAATTTGTAATCGGGCGCCAATTGCCCGGTGGATTTCAGATGCAGGCGGGAGATCGCGGCGGGCACGTGGCCAGGCAATGTTTTCATTTGCTGCGCGCCCGCATTTGCTGCTGGAAACAGCAAACAGGCGGCAAACAGCGCGGTATAACTTGCAATTCTATTCGTTTTCATTGCCGGATCAGGGGAAGGTGGGCATGGCGCCTTGTTGCGTTGGCTTATAGGCGCCGCTGGTAATCGGGTTGGTATTACTTGTGGTGGACGGCAGCGAATTGGTCGCGGCGTCGCTAAAGGTCAGGGTGACGTAATTGGCCGCTATGTCCGGGCTGCCGACAGCGCGCATGAGCAAGGAATCCTCCTGCGCCGGCGAAACGACCAGGACGCCGACGGCCTCGGGCGAAGTGTCATAGAAATTGGTCAACGTCACCGTAGCGCCGACCAGGACACCGCCCACGTTGCTGGCGGTGATGATGGAAGGATACGGGGTCGCGAGGTTCGCATCGAAATAGGCGGGCGCCTCGGGAATGATAATGATGTTCGTATTGGAGAACGTCGTCGTCCACGTGCCCAGCGTGAGCCCGAAGGCATTGGTTTCCCAATTGGTGGTGTTGTTGGCGGTGACGACCTGCAATTGGAACGTGGCGAACACGGTCTGGCCATTGGTGCCGACGGGCGTCAGGGTAAACTGCTGCGAAGCGGCCGGCCCGTCAACGGTCAAGGGACCGTAACTCTTTGTCGCGGGAGTAGAAGGCGTCACTCCGGTGGCGGCCAGCAGGGTGGCATACACGTTCGAGACGTTGAGTCCGCCGGCGTCGCGGAAGCCGAACGAGAGCGTTGCGGTCTGGTTCGATTGCAGGATCCCGAGCGAGTTTGCCGGAGGGCTGCCAGGAACGAGCGACACGCCGGCAGGCACGATGTCGCCGCCGTTTTGATTGTAAATCGTCAGGGTCGCCACGGACGGCGCGGTGAGGACGGCGTTTGTGGGATTAGACAACTCCATGACAATCGTCTTGTCCGGCTGGATCGTGGAGCTGCCGATGACGGTGACCACAAAACTGGCGCTGGTCTGGCCATAGCCAAAGGTCAGGACACCGTTGGTGGGATAATAATCGCTGTTGGTAACGGCCGAGCCTCCACCCACCGTGGCGAAGGCAACCGATGACACGCGGTTGGTGTTGTCGGTGCGCAGGACGGTGACGGTGACCTGACCGCCTCCGCCAATCGAATAGGTTGGGCTGGAGAAGGCGACGCCGGAGTTATCGTCTATGATCGCGATCTCCTCATTGGTGGGCGCGATCAATCTGCCGGGCGGCACCGGCGAGATATTAAACAGGTTCACACTGAAGTTGCGGACGCCGGTAACCAGGCTGTTTTCCGTTATCGGGACCGTAATGGTGTTGGTAACAATGCCGTTGGTAAAGAAGAGCGTGCCATTCGTAAAGGTAAAGTCCACACCCGCCTGGGCGGAGCCGTTTACCGTCGCGTAACCCACTGACAAGGGCACCGAGTTGGAATTGATGATCGGCGGCTCGTTGGATGGATCGAGGCAGACGACGGGAATGGTGATAAAGCCCGCGCTCTTGAGAACGCTGTTGGTGGCAGCGGCGAGGGTGACGCCCGCGCCGGCGGGCTGCACCACCACCAGGGCATTGGACGGCGACATCAATTGTACGGGCACGGACGGATCGGTCAAATTCACAGGCGACGACAAATTGATGCCGAACGTCAAATTGCTGACATTCTCATTATTCATGAGCGTGATGTTGATGGCCGCATTGGCCTCGTTCTGGCCAAAGTTCAGCGGACCGCTGGCGGCGATATAATTGGTGCCCGCCAGCGCGGTGCCATTGGTCGTGGCGAACTGGACCGTGAAGGCATCCGACAGGTCGCCGAATCGCTGGACGATCACGGAAACCTGGCCATTCGTCTCCACGAAGGCATTCGTGTAGGTGGCGAAAGCGACGCCCACATTCACGTCGTCAACGATGGTCACGATCGTATTGCTGGGGGCGATGAGCGTGACACCCGGGCTGGGATCGGAGAGCGTCACAGAGAAATACACCGGCAACTCGGGCGGATTATTTTCAAGCAGCGGCACGGTTATCGTGCCGGAAGTTTGGCCGTCGTTCAGAGTCACGGTGCCGTCGGAGATCGTGTAATTTTCGCCGGCGACGGCCGTGCCATCGGCAGTGGCGTAGTTGGCGGAAACGGACCCTCCGTAGCCGTTGGTGCGCAGGACGGTCAGAACGGCATACATGCCGCTCTCGTTGAACGTATAGTTCGTTGAGCTGAAATACAGGTCTCCGGGACCGGTCGCAGTATTGATAATAGTCAGCGTCGTGTTGGACGGCGACGTCAATTGGGTGTTGACGGCGTTGGTCAGCGCGAACGTGACAGTCAGGTTAGGACCGATGTTGGCGTTATTGATGATTTGGACCTGGACGGCGGCATTGGACTGGCCGGGGGCGAAGTTGACGGTCACGTTGGTGGGATAGTAATCCGTGCCGGCAACGGCGGTGCCGTTGGTGGTGGTGATCAGGCCCACCGAGCAGGCGGCGGCGGTTGATCCGTAACGCGCCACATCGAGCGTGGCCACACCCGTGAGAATATCTTTCGGCACTGTAAAGCTGCCGGAAGTGAAGGCGACGGAACTATTGTCGTTCAAAATCG
The DNA here is from genome assembly GCA_030038175.1 of Verrucomicrobiia bacterium. Taxonomy (GTDB): domain Bacteria; phylum Verrucomicrobiota; class Verrucomicrobiia; order Limisphaerales; family UBA11358; genus UBA11358. Next base: position 5,542 of record JASHPN010000265.1, on the reverse strand, counting down.
TCAAGACCGCATTGGAACTAAGAATGCCGGCCGGCGGCGTGGGCGCGGACAATCCCAGGTTCAACGTCCACTCGAACGGTGACAGCAGCGAATTGGTCAGAACCGGCACGGCGATGGTTTCGATGGAGACGCCCGGCGCGAAGGCGACATTGGTGGAAACCGGCTGATAGTTGACACCGGGCTGCGCCGTGCTGCCGGCAGGCACCGTGGAGAAATTGACATAGACATTTCCCAGGCCGTTGGAATTGGCGCCACTGGTGCCGCCGGTCCGGATGATGGTAATCGGAGCGACGAGCGCGTCTTCATCCGCCTGATAAAGGCCGGACGAGAATTCAAAGAGGCCTGAGCCGGTGACCGAACCGCCGTAGATACGCGCGATACCGCCCGCGGGCAGGTTGTCATATTCGGTGAAGCTGCCACCGATCACGATGAACTGGTCGGCCGGCTGGATGACCACGGCGCTCACTCCGCCATTGGCGCCATAGCCGAAATTGATGCTCGGATCCATTGCGCCGGTGGGCAGCAGGCGGGTGATGCCGTTGCGGACCACGCCATTGGCCATCGTGAATTGGCCGACTATGACAATCCGATTATCATCCTGGAGAGCGATGCCGCTGACGGACCCATTGGCGCCACTGGTGACATTGGCGGCGAAGGTGGTGTCCAACGAACCATCCCCATTGAGCCGGGCGATATGATTGAGCGGCGTGCCATCCACGTTTGTGAAATCGCCGCCGATGAGGATGCCGCCATCGCTCTGAATCGCAATGGCCCGGACCGTGCCCTGCGCACCGACCGTCAGATTCGAGTCAAAGTTGGTATCCACCGAGCCATTGGCGGTGAGGCGCGCGATGCCGCCCACGCCAAAATTCTCGACGTTGGTAAAGGCCCCGCCGATTAAGACATCTCCCGCGAAGGGCGAATTGGTCGGGTAAACAGCGATGGCATAAACCGTGGCATCCGGCGCCGGGACAAATGAGGTGTCCACGGTGCCATCCTGATTCAAGCGCGCGACGAACGGCGTGTTCTGGCCGTCCATGTTGCCAAAGGCGCCGGCGACGTAAATCTTTCGGGCGCCATTGATGAAGGATTCGGCGATGGAATAGACGGTGCCATCGGCGCCGGCGCCATTGTTAAAGGTGCTGTCCAGCGATCCATCGCCGTTCAGGCGAACGATATTATTATTGACCAGGCCATTGAAGTTGGTGAAAGAGCCGCCGGCCAGAATCTGTCCGTCGGTCTGGACCGCCACGGAGTATATGGGACCGGCCGGTCCGGCCAGGCCATAAAGGAATCCGGAGCGATCGAGCGAGCCGTCGGCATTCAAACGGGCCAGGTTGTTTTCGGGCACACCGTTAACCGTGCTGAAATTACCGCCGGCGAGAATCTGGCCGTTGGTTTGCAAGGCCAGCGCAAAGACGTCTCCATTCATGCCCGAGCCGGTATTAAAGGTAGTGTCGGGAGATCCCGGAGGACGATTGAAGTCCGCGGACGAGACGATTTGGACCTGGGCGGTTGAGGGCGATCCCAGCGCGGCGCCGACGGTCGGATTGGACAAGATGACGGAGAAATAGAAGCCGCTGGGCGGCGGTTCAGGCAAATCCAGGTTGCTGATGGCCACGGTGATGGTGGCGGCCAATTGGCCGGGCGCGAATGTGAGGGTGCCGCTATTGGTAGAGTAATTGGTGCCGGCAAAGGCTGTGCCATCGGCCGTGGTGTATTGGACGGTGGCCGTGCCGTTGGTGCCGCCGGTGCGGATCACGGTGAGGGTGGCGTAGCCGCCATCTTCGTTGACGACATAGGTGGGCGAACTGAACTGGAACGTGCCGTAGCTGTTATCATTATTAATCAACACGACGGCATTGGTAATACCGTTAGCGGCAAAGAGGGACGGCGTAAGATTGCCGTTCAGCGTCGGATTGGAGAGCGACACGTTGAATTGTTTGCCGCCGCCAATGACATCGTTGTTGATGAGCGGGATAATAACCTGTTTTGGCGAAACGTCTCCCTGAACCCATGAGATCGTATTGGTCACACCGACAAAATCGGTTCCGGCGATAGCGGCATTATTCCCTGTGCCGTTGGCCGTGGCAAACTGGACCGCCAGGGCGCCGAGGCTGCCGACAGTGCGGTTAATGGTAATGACGGCCGAGCCGGCGCTCAAGTTCGCCGCATATGAGTTTGCGCTCAACGTCAGGAAGCCCTGGAAGTTCGGGTTGATAATCCGCAGCACGGCATTGGATATCCCCCACGACGCAATCGTGTTGGCGGGCGGATTCAACCCGTATAGGAACATGTTAACTTCTTTTTCAATCGAACTGGTGGAGTTCGTATAAAGAATCGTCACCGGGAAACTGTTGGAAGTCTGCCCATTCACAAAGGTCAACGTGCCGCTGGCGGGCTCGTAATCGCTGCCGGCAATCGCGGTACTGCCATTGGTTGTCGTGGAGTAGCTTAAAAGAACCTGGCCGCTGCTGCCATTGGTGCGCTGGAGGGAAATGGTCGCGACCGCGTTCGTGGTGGTATAGCTGGAGGAAGTGAAGCCAAATGTGCCGGCCACCTCGGTATCATCAATCAGCGTGAACGGCGCGATGGATTGTCCAACGGCAACGCCCAGCGGAATGTCCTGGCCACCCAGATAGAATTGGTCGGCGTCAATCGGGTCCGATAACTGGAACGACGCGTTCAAATTGCTCAAGTTATTCGTATTGTCAGAAATGGAAACCGAAACCGTGGCGAGCCATTCCGGTTCGTTGGCATCATTGAAGTAGCGGCCATAAGGATCCTCCACGAAACCATTTGTTCCAAAGTAACCGTCACTGTGCATGCGGCCGCTCGGACTGGTATTTTCCCACGGACCCCAATACGTGGGAGCCAGGCCGGTATAGCTATAATCCACACCGCTTTGGGCCAGGCCCGGCAGGACGCCGAAATTGGCGGAAGCGGGACCAAGGCAGCCGTTGGTTCGAATGAGGAAGACTTCCTTGGAGGGATCACTCTTTACGGTCGAATAACCCGAAGAGGTATCCGGAAGCAGGCTGACATTGCCGGGCCCAGGCGTTGCGCCGCCGATGAGGCGGGCCACATTGGCGCGATTGCGCACGCCGGCGCGAGTTTTTTGCTGCTGCGGATACGGCCCGCCAAATCCGATATAACTTTCCGCCACCAGGACATCATTGCTGTCCACGATTTCGGGCCGGACGTCCACGTCATCCGATTGGCCGCCGCCGACGCGCTCAAAGCTGCCGCCAATCATGACGTTGCCGTCGTTCTGGACCGCGGAGGCCAGGACCGTTCCGAGCGGATCGTTGTAATGGTCACGCGGGAGGCCGGCAAACTCATTATAAGCGGTATCCATGAAGGTGGTGTCCACCGTGCCATCAGCATTCAGCCGGGCGAAGCCCAGGCGATGCGTGCCGTTCACGGCCGTGAACGCGCCGCCGACATAAATCGTGAAGTTAGTCGTTTCGGGATAAAGCGTATAGTTGGTATTTCCCAGGGTGGTGGAATTGGTTGTCCAATAGACCACGTTGGTGCCGATGGTGATGTTGTACACCGGGCCGTCCGCGCCCACACCGCCGTAGAAATTTGGATCGGTGAAACCGTTTGCCGTCAGCCGGGCGAGATTATTCGCAGTCTGGCCGTTCATCGTCGAAAATTCGCCGCCGACGACGATATTTCCATCGGGCTGGAGGCCGAGGGCAAAGACAGCCGCATTGGGGCCTGAACCCGGGTCAAAGGACGGATCGAAACTGCCGTCCGGATTGAGCCGGGCGATATAGTTTTGCCCAGAGACGCCGCCCGCAGAAGTGAAATCACCGCCGACGACGACCTGGCCGTTGGTTTCCACGGCAAGCGCATAGACGGCAGAATTGAGATTGGTTCCCGGATTGAACGACGTATCCAGGACTCCGTTCAGGTTTAACAAGGCCATATAACCGGCCGGCGCGCCGTTGTAGGAGGTAAAGTCACCGCCGACGAGGAGTTCGCCATTGGTCTGGAACGCGAGGGCATAGACCGGGCCATTGAATCCCTGGCCCGGGGCGAAGCTCGAATCGAGCGTGCCATTGGTGGTGACGAGCGCGATGCTGCTGCGCAGTGTTCGATTGTAGGAAGTAAAGTCGCCGCCAATGAAGGATTCATAGTTGGTGGTTAACGCGATGCAACTGACAAAACCATTGGGTCCCGCGCCCGGATTGAAAGTACTGTCCAGCGAGCCATCCGTATTCAGGCGGGCGATATTATTCTGGCCGATTCCGTCATAGGCCGTGAAGTCGCCGACAATGATGCTTTTATTGTCCGGCTGGATGGCCAGACCCTGTACTTCGCCATCGGCGCCAGGGTGTGAATAGTCGGTGGCAACGCCTCCGATCATGTCTTCGCCAAAGTCAGGGTTATAGCGCTCGTCCACGGAGCCGGCAGGCGGATAATTGTCGTCATAGAGAATCGTCACCGTGGTTTCGTCATTCATGCCTACGGGAATTGGGTTGTTATTGCTGTCCAACGTATAAAGGCTGATATGGAAGTCCTCGTTGAACCTTTGTTTGGGATAGTTGTAAACAGTGAACGTGATAGCCTGCGGATCATAGGCATCGGCGCCCGTCCCGAACGCGGGAACCTGGCCGCTATAACCTTCAGGGAAATTGAAATCGGAGAATAGCCCCTCAATTTCCGCCTGGACGGAAGGATCCGGCGTAGCATAATCGGAAGCGGGTTGGAGCGGAAAATACCCATTCTTCATCACGTCTCCCGACGCTTTGTCCAAATAATAGTCATTGACGGTGTAATTGATGGTCGGCGCGCTGCCCGTGTTTGTTCCCTCGCGGTTCACCAGAATGGTGACGGTTGTTGTATTCCAATAATTGGTGATATCGCGGGTTATCTGGTAATGAGCCTTTTGAAAATTAAACACAGAATTGGTCGGCTGGAGGCTGTAAACGGTATTCGTGGTCACAATGCCCGTAAGGAGATTGGTCACCAGAACTGCACTGGATGACGGACCTTGCGGGCTGATATAGCAATTCAAAATCCGAACGACCGCGCTGCTGTAGGTGGGATCCAGGCGCGGCGGCTGAACATCCGGCGATTCGGAAGAATCCAGGACAACGTTCGTCAAAACAACCAGGAAATCCTTGTTCAGGCCAAGCCCGGTGTCCTTGACTGGAATGAAAATGGTCTTGCTCATTTCGGAATCGCCAAACGTGAGAACACCGCTCACGGGGGTATAATCCACATTGGAAACCGCGGGGGCGTCCCCGTTGACCAGATATCCATTCGAGGACACCAGATTGCCGGAGGTGATGTCGGCGGTCGTATAACCAACGTGAACTTCGCCGGAAGAACCCGCGACGCGCGTCACGGTCAATTGGATGCCTGGAATGTCAAAGTACCAGCCCACCTTTCCAACGCCGCCGTTCGTGCCTTCGGGCTGGACAGTGCCGTATTCCGTGTAATTCTCGTCATCCACGTTATACGTCAGGCCGTAATTCGCCAGGCGGCTACCCTCGGTTTGCGCGACCCGATAGAGCAACATCGGAACGCC
>JASHPN010000264.1 GCA_030038175.1 Verrucomicrobiia bacterium | reverse complement strand
ATATCCGCGTCATAGGTAGTGAAGGGTTCAACGTAGTAAATTGCCGCCAGGGCGCCGCCGAGCGCCCAATCTTCAATCAATCCTGCCGCAACCAATCCGTTGGCCGCACACATGACAACGGCCAGCGGCAGATCATCCGACGGTGGATTGACAGCCATCCCTTATGATTAACAGATTTACGCCTGCGCGTAAACAATGGCGGAAGGGGTGGGATTCGAACCCACGGTACAGTTGCCCGTACTCCTGATTTCGAGTCAGGTGCCTTTAACCACTCAGCCACCCTTCCGTGCCCGATTTGATCAGTTTATCCGACCCGCAACATCAGGGGCAAGCGGATTCATGGCGCACAAAAATCATCGGGCGTATCTCGGTTTTTGAGGAGTAAAGAGGCGGAAGATGTCGCCCCGATGGGGCTCGGGGCTTTAAGGATTTTTTACTACACAGATGTCGCGCCTACGGCGCTCGCGGTTCCCATTTGGCCGTTCAGTGGCCCGTACGAGCCCCGTTTAGGGGCGGCATAGCCCGATTAAAGTCACAAAAGGTGAGATACGCAAATTCGTCGATGCCTGCCTCTGCCCTTTGTGGGCCGAAGGTTGGCTCTCGAAATCGAAAAAAGTACCCTTTCAATAGCGGCCCCGATTTTCACGCAGAATTTCCCGCATCGCCTTGTCAGCGATGATTTTGCGTCCAAAAACTATTTTCAGCCGCGCCTCTACGTCCGGCATTTTTGCGCAAGCAGGTTTTCTGTGTGCCGCCGCGCCAGCCGCTGTATTTCCCTGTGTATTTGCCATCCTCAATTTTCTATAGCCCATCCTCTTTGGTCATGGCCCCTGCCGCCCGTCGTCCAATGACAAATGATCCGTAGCCTGCCCAACAACAATCGCGTTATAATTCCCCCGCCCTGTTCGCCGGAGAACAATGTCCGCCGACTGCTCAAGGGAGACAATAGTTTGGCCATCGCGTTTCAAATCAGTGAAACCGCCGCAGGCGAACTTTACCACCTCGCCGGCAGAGTTGGCTTTCAAGGCGCAGACGCCAATGTAACTGCCGGAAAAAGTGTGCCCGGACAATTTCACCAAAAACGGTTCCGGCTGATGTTTGTGCCAGGACGCGTAATCGGAGAAAATGACTGAGCCGTCCTCCAGGAAACTGCCGTGCGGAACGGAATTGGTTTTCGCCCCGATCTCGGGCAGTTTAGCAACGTCAAAGCCGCGCACAGTTGCCGCCTGGGCGATTTTTTGGAATCGGCTGGTGATATCGTTGCCGTAGAAATCGCGGGTGGCGGTTCCTTCCAGCATGAGTTTGCCGCCGGCCTGGGTGTAACGTTCGAGGAATTGGAGGGTTGACTCCTTGGCGTATTGCGGGTTCAGATACACCAGGCAATCGAAAGGATGGCCATTGACCACCGGATGATGATCGGCATCGAAGGAGATTTGGTCGTTATCAATGAAATCGCTCGGCAAAAGCGCGCACGGATAACCGGCGCGCCAAATGGCCCCGGCTTTTTCCTCGATACCGAGCTTGCCATTAATGTCCCAGGGCGAGCGCGCCAATTCGTCGGGAAACCAATCAATCAGGGCCGGCATTCCAAACACGACCAGCACGGACAATTTAGGCGCGGCGGAATCAAAGCGATTGAGCAGGCGGATTTTGAGTTCCGCATCGCGGATCGGCGCGTAGCGCGTGGTTTGCGCGAGGTCAATGCCCCATTGATTGGTGTAATCATTCCAACCGTGATAATCAATGCGCCCGTCAAACGGCGCGTCGCGAAAAGCCTTTTGGGTAAAAGCGTTCATATCGTGGCTGTAGAGTTGGTCAATCGTGATGGGTTCAGGATGGACGACGCACAGGCCCATGCATTGGGGCATCGGCCAATTTTCATCGCTCTGGCCGTACTCGCGCGGATTGCTCCACCAATTGAAGCCGACGCGCCAGACGTCGTCGGTCCTCATATAGTTATGAAACGTATTATGGATGCCGGCGATGGTTTTGGGGCCGAAGATCTGTTTGGACATTTTATAAAATGCCCGCTCCACGCGCAGGGGGCCTTCGCGAAAGACGTCGAAGTATTCGTTGATGGCGCGGATACGCGCTTCCGGCTTGCCTTCGGGCGCATAGCGCATATCAAACAACGCCTGTTCCAGCGGAATGCCGGTTTGCTTTTTGAACGAGGCCGCGAACGCCCGGCCATAAAAGCGGTCGCGAAAAGGCTCGTGGTTATAGAGCGTCACCATCAGGGAGCCAAACTCGTCCAAAGCAGTCCCGTCGAAGGGAATGTCCGCGTAATGCTCCAGCGTGTCATGAAATTTGTTGATCATGACGTCATTAAACAAATCGGGAAAATCGTAGTAATGGGCGCACATGATGTATGCGGTGTATCCGGCGAATTTGGCGGGAACGTTTATGGCCAAAGTGATGGTCCCGGCGTCGGCGCTGATGGTCCTGGCCGACGAGGTGATATCGGTCAAAGTCTGCGGATCATAATAGCCGTCGCCGGTTTTGCGAAAGGCAAAGACTTTGAGCACTTCGCTGTGAAACGGCCGCTTGCCACGGCCGTTGACGCAGGTAACGGAATAATCGGCATGGGCGCCGGCATCCAACCGCACTTCATCCAAAACCACTTCACCTTCGGTCACGAGCGCCTCGGCTTGATTGAGGGGCAACGGATGATAGTCCGCGTTCTCACGGATGCAGCGCCATTGGGGGCCGGCCCAGGACCAGTAATCCCAAAGTTGCAGGCCGACTTTGAGGCCGTGCTTGTGCGCTTCGCGAACGGTTTCGGCAAACGGTTCGTGCATCGTTTTGTAGTCGTAAAAATCCAGATCGTCGCGCTCAGTCATGAAGGTGAACGTGTAGGCGCTATTCGTCGCCATGTTCCGGACATCATCCAGATAATGGGCATTGGCCAAAGTGTTTGATTGCCAGAACCAATAGGTTATTTCCGGCGCCCGGCCCGGCGGCATCTGCCTGACATATTGGATGGAATCACGGCCTTGTGCCAATGCGCACCATGGAATCAGGAATAGCAGTGGAAAGTATTTCATTTTCAACACTGTATTTTAAGTAAACGCATAAGTCGCGGCGAGAAATTTTGGCCTGGCAGGGACGGCGCGCTGCGCCGTCAGCGCCGCGTCATAGCGGCGCAAACGATTGCCAAACACACTTCCAGCCACGACATTTAGCCCGGGAATGAAAGCAACAAAAACAATCGGACCGGTTCGTAAACCGGCCCGAATGAATAGTGATTCCGAGAATTGGCCTGCCAGTTATGCAGTCCGGTTCTTGCGCAGAACGCGCAGCGTACTTGCACCGAGAGGCAAAAGGAGGAGCGCGCCGGCGAAAACAGTCGAGGCTTCGGGAACTGCGCTTACGCTCACATCGTCAAGATAGAGGCTGCCTTTCCCTGCGGAATTCCAATCAATATCAAGCGTGTCAGACGTGGTGTCGGTTGGAGATGCCACCAGAAATGAAAAATATTCCCAATTCCCTGTTGCGTTAACCCCATTGTCAATGACAAGCGTATCGTCCAAAGTAACCGACAGAACACCACCCGCTGTGACGTAGGCGTAAAATGACAACATTTCACTGGAACCGGTTGGCAACACGACCTGGGAAATATCAGCCGTATCGAAGGAAGCCGTGGATACCCCCAACTTTCCGGCTGTACCGGAAGTCCCATAAACCGGGGAGGTGACACTGGTTAACGTGCCTATATTAACTGTCCAATCGGAAAGTCCGGAGGACGCAAAGTTTGGGTCCATCACCAAATTGGCCTGGGCCGAAAATGCCGTCGCCAGACAGGCTGCGGCCGCTGTTAAGATTAATGTTTTACGCATTTATTACTTCTGTTTTGTTTTATATTTTAGTTAATGACCATTCCCGGAAGAAGATCCCTCTGGCCTGTCGTCGAAGCCACAATAGATACCCCGCTCACGAATGTGTCCCGTTCATCTGCAAACCGACGCGCCATTATTCACACTCCTGAAAACTTTTCAACCGCCTCCTGGGACAAGTTCATTCACTTTTGTGCCATTCAGTGATTTCATTTCGTTCATTTACTACGGCTATGAATGGTGTTCTCTCATCAGGATCCTATTGCGTCCAATATCCGGCGGGTTTCCATTGCCCATCTTTGTCCAGCGTGAAGGTGACGGTTTCGATCGCGTATTCTTTGTTGGCGAACGATGTCTCGAAGCGCATGAGCACATACTTTCCGGCCGGCATGCGGCGCAGCTTCGTGCCATACCGTGCGGATTCCAATTTGCGCGACTCCAAAATGCCGAGCGGCCTGCGACCGGTGGCCAGATCCGACTCCCATTTTTGCTGCGAAACCACGCTTTTGAAAAAGGATGATGCATCCTGCCAGCTTTGGGCGTAGTGACCGTTGTCAATCTCCGCCAGCCATTTGAAGGCCGCCACAGTTGCCGCTTTTTCCGCTGCCGCATTGGTTCGGCCAATGAAACCGGAAGTAAGTCCGGCCCAATCATATTCTTTCGCAATGATTCCCATGACGTCATCCAGCAATCCATGGTCGTCGTTGGCGTTTATCATAATGACCGCGCCTTTCCCCGCCTCGGGCAGTTCAACCATCAGCGCATCAAATCCCGCGTTGCGTCCGTCATGCCAAAAGCGAAATGTCCTTCCGCGTCCATCAAGGAACAGGCCCAATCCATCGCTTTTTGATAATGAAGGGTTTTGAACGGTCAACATTTGGCGAGCCGTCTCCCGGGAAAGCACAGGATTCGAAATTCCCTCGTACGCCTGCTGGACCGCGATCGCAAAACGAGCCAGGTCCGACGATGTCGTCCATAAGCCCGCCGGCGCCATTTCCGGATAAACATGCCAGCGCCCCGAGACCTCACGGCCGTCAGCGTAATGACCCGCCGCGGCCGCCGGCCACATCACTTGCGGCAACGGCTGCGCATACGTGCTGTTCGTCATGCCCAGCGGCTCCAACACGGTGTCGTTCATAAATTTGGGAAATGGTTCTTTGGTGACATCCATAATCATTTGTTGCATCACCACGTAACCGCCGCCGGAATATCTCCAAAGCGTGCCGGGCACCACATTCACGCGGATGGGCGACGAGTTCGCCGGCCGGGTCCCATTGAGGACTTCCACCAGCGTCGGAACCGGCTCGCCTCTGTCATAACCCGCAAATCCATGAATGGTCAGACCCGCGCTATGACTGAGAATGCCCCGCAAGGTCACCTTTTTGTCCGTTGTGAATTCATTTTCCGGCACTTTCCACGAGCGCAAGTATGAATTGACGTCCGCGTCCAGGGAAACCTGCCCATCCTGGACCAGATGCAATACCCCAAATGCCGCCACCGGTTTGCTGATTGATCCAGCCTGGAAGAGAGTTGCGGGCGTCACGGGCGTGTCGTGGCTTTCGTCCGTAAACCCATAGCAACGCGCCTCGATTTTGCCATCGTGGATAATTGCGAGCGAAAGGCCGATAATATTGTCCTCCCGCATCCGGTCTGTGATAATTCCATCCACTTCGTCCGCCCGCGCGCCCGCAACGCACAAACAAAGGACAACCCAACACACGAACATTTTTTTGTGCGTTTTTTTCATGCGCGGGCAAATTTTAGCTGTGTGAACACGGGAGTCAAATAGTCGGGAACCGCATCAGCGGTTTAGACGCTGCCAAAACCGCTAAAACCGTCAAGACCGACAGGCGTTTGGCCAGGTAGTCCGCAGGACGTGGCTCATGCCGCTGGCCCGATTCTCGTTTACCGGGATCCCTCGCTCGTTTACTACCTTCGTTTACCGATCATTCACGTTATTTCCCAGTAAAAGCGCGTGTTTTTGCCCTCGTTTACTCACATTGCATGATTGACCTGCCCAATATGTCAATATGGCGGCGTTCTACCGAAACGCCGCTACGATTGCCCGGCCATCCACCGTGCCACGCCCATCGGTGTCCATCGGTGTCCATCCGTGGTTAAAATATGTTCTGTTCCCTCTTGCACTTTTCTGCAAGATCCCGCCACGACGCCCGTATAGATGGGTGAAAGGCAATTTATGAACGCACACATCATCCTGGCTCATTTTGTTCCGCGCTTCCATGGGGGCGGCGTACTGTATTTTCTCATGTTCCTTCTTTTAGTCACAGCCATTACCGTGG
>JASHPN010000263.1 GCA_030038175.1 Verrucomicrobiia bacterium | reverse complement strand
CTGCTGTCAGCTTGTTAAGCGATTGAACCGCTCATATCGCCTTTTTCACTGGCAATTTCACTGGCAATTTTTCATTCCGCCTTGTAAGCCATTGGAAATCCATCACTTAAAGATGGTGGCTGGGGGCGGAATCGAACCGCCGACACAAGGATTTTCAGTCCTCTGCTCTACCGACTGAGCTACCCAGCCAAACACATTGCAAACATTGGATATTTTGTCGTTTTTGGAACGCCTTATTTTCTTGTTGCATCCCACCTTTGTATCCCGTATAGTTGAGGTGATGAAACCAACTAACGAAACCACATCGGCGGGAGCAGAAAGCATCCCGAAAACCAAAAAAGACAAGCATCTCTCCAGTGACGGAAAGTGGCGCTCGTTTCCAAAAGTACCGAACTTGCTGCAATACGTTACTGCGGGAACATACTACGCTCGCTGCAAGGTCAATGGCAAGCCCATTCGAGTGAGCCTCGATACGGATGTTTTTTCCGTAGCCAAAGTCCGACTGCCCGACAAACTCAAAGAACTGCGCAAGCCGAAAGCGCATGTTGGCACATTTGCTGACGGACGGATTAAATACGAAGCCGAAACACGCAACGGTTATACGTCCCGAAAAAACAGGCTGGTTAAGCTCGCGCCTTTAAGCATCGCGTATCGTCTCCGATGCCTTGAATGTTTGCGACGTTCTCTTATTGAATGCTTATTTCACCCCGACACCGCATGGAAAGATTTGAGCGAATCGGCCCGGACGGAGGCATTGAACAAGCTCGACGCAATGAGCGTGAACCAATTCACTAAAGAGAATTGCGATGTCTGGCAGGCCCGCTACTCCAATAATTACGCGCCCTCAGTTTTTAACAATACCGTCAACACATTCCGCCGAGTCCTCGAATTGGCTGGACTGCCGCACGACGAGAATCCCGCATACAAAATCGGGCGCATGGACATTCTCGAAAAACCGATACGATTGCCAAGTCCTGAACAGTTTGACCATATCATTGAGCTTGTCGCAACGTCTGGAGCGGCCCAGGCAAAAGATTGCGCTAACTTGATCCGCTTCCTGGCGTTTACCGGCGCACGAGTCAGCGAAGCCAAGAAAGGAGTTTGGGGCGATGTGGACTGGAAGGAAAACACGTTGGAACTTCACTCCGTCAAAGTGAGAGGCGCGTTTAATCAAGACATCACGCGAAAAATTCCGTTGAACCCATCCTTGAAACAGTTGCTTGAACAGTTACAAGGGAAGCATAATCCAAAGCCCGCCGACCGAATCTGCCATGTTTCAGAATGTCAGCGCAGCCTTGACCGAGCTTGCAAACTGGCCGGATGCAAACGAATCACACATCACGATTTGCGGCACTATTTCGTTACAAAGTGCCTGCAAGCTGGTGTTGATGTATTCACGTTGGCGAAATGGGTTGGACATCGGGACAATGGAAAACTGCTTTTGAAAGTATATGCCCATTTGCAGGCCGAGCACTCGCAAAGCATGGCGGCAAAAGTGACGTTCGGGAGCAACGGTGAAACCAAATTAGCCGCGTGATTCGTTAGAGTCTTTGCTTGCCACGGAAAAATAACAGAGACAGCCCACTTAAACCGGTCAAGGCCAAGGTGGTGGGTTCGGGGACTGCGGTAATTATGATCTCGCCATTAGGCGAATCATCGGAACTTGCGACGCCGGAAATCTCGACGAGGTTAGCAACTGCGGATGAATCAATATAGGAACCGCCCCCGCCGCCACCACCGAAGATACCGCCGCTACCACCACCGCTGTAGCCACCACCACCTCCTCCTCCAGCACCGTAGCCGCCCCCGCCCCCGCCCCCGCCGCCGTAGCCGCCGTTGCCACCGTCATTGGCCCCGCCACCGCCTGCCCCACCGTCCAAGAAGCTACTGCCGCCACCGCCGCCGTTGAAGTAGGTGGGGGCGTAACCTTCACTGCCGTCACCGCTGTAACCGCCGCCGCCACCACCCGTATAGCCGCCGCCTCCAGAGCCACCAGAGCCGCCTCCTACGCCGCTGCCACTGTTGCCGACATTGCCCGCAGCACCGTTTCCGCTTCCCGCACCACCGCCACCGCTTGAGATAACCAGTGGTATGCTGCCGTTGATAACAAAACTATCACCGCCGCCACCGCCATTGTCGCTGCTGCCGCTACCGCCGCTTCCTCCGACAAGAAGTGTCAGGGATGTCAATCCAGTGAAGTCAAATTGGGCTTTCATTTCAGCGCCGAGACCTCCGTCAGCGCCGCCGCTGCCGCCTTCAGCGCCGTAGGCAGTGATGTCGTAAAGGCCAGGACCCAACGTGATCGTCTGCTCAGTTCCACTATACGTGTAGTCACCAATCTGGGCAGAACACACAAGCGTTCCAGATAGCAAAATGGCCGCAACGATATACAGCATGCTGGATAATTGGCAATCAGGGCAGATGAAAAGTTTGTATTTCGTTTTCACAAGGTTTCACAAGTACATTTCCGAAACTCTGACGATACGAGATGGGTTAAATAGTAGGAATATGTCAAAAAAACACAACCCCAAACAGGTCGAAATCAAAACCATTTGACTAATCTCCGTTCCCCGGCACAGCTAAGCGTTGTCCAAGAGCATGGCGGGAAAAGTGACATTCGGGGGCAACGGCAAAACCAAGTTAGCCGCGTGATTCATCAGAGTCTTTGGCCTCCACAATCTCGATTGACTTAATCCAAACCTCATCGTTGGCGAGGACGCCGTATTTGTCCGGCTTTGGCTTGACTGACTCAACATCGCGCCGCTGAATCTTAATGGCCAAATCGCGCAAGTTTTTACCCGTCATCCGCACCGTGCGGTTCAAAAACGAAAGCGTCAGCGTGTCGCCGCCCTTGTCCGATTCACATTTAGCCATGTCCAAATGGTGATAAGGAAACAGGTAAAAACAGGCGGGCGTTATTTCCAACCGCAAGCTGTCCGCGCCACCGAACTTGCTGCACGGTTCATAACTGGGTGAAGTGCTCATATACTCATGCCTCGACTTTGTTTGTTTTGATTCCGCTGACGCCGCGCTATTTCAATCCCCTCTCGCATGGTTTGGATTCTTCGGATTTTTTTTTCGACCGCTTCAGTTTCTTTTATGGATTCAGTTTGTTTCACCAGCAGAGTTTGCCTGACTGTTACACGCTGACGCTTTACTTGAGCTTTTCGTTCTGATTTTTCCTTCCGCAACAATTCAGCCTGCCGCTCCGCTGAAAGGCGTTGTGAAAGCCGGACATTGAGGACGTAAGCAATGCCGCGCCCCCAAATCGTTGCCAGCTTGTGAACGGAACTTTGAGCCAGGTCCAAGGCCAGCGTTCTATCGCCAGAGCGAGCAACGTTTTCTCGAAGTTGGATTTTGTCCGTCGTGAATATCTTCACACCCTTGCGACCACGCGAAATGGTCACATACCACTGGTTTTGATTTGTCGCGGCCCGGACCGCCGAATCCGAAAAGAGGACGTGATCCACCGTCTTGCCTTGAGCGGCGTAGGACGTGACGGCATAACCACGCACGAATTGACGGTAATGCTTTGGCAACATTCGGCCATCATTCAGCGCGATGCGGCCGTCCGGGTGAATTTCCTTTACGGTTACCAATTCGCCATTGGCGAGTTTGCGACCATCTTGGGATTTGTCATTGGCCTTGAGTTGCAGGCGGTCACCAGTGGACAACACAAATTCTTTAGGCTGGTAAACGGTAAGTCGTTCCAAATCCTTGAACGGCACAGGCCGGATACGATTGTTGGACTCAATCAACAAATGTTTGTCGGTAATACCCCGCAATTTCCCTGTGTCGCCTGCCTTGAATCCGCAGGTGTTTCGGTTGAACAGCAGAACCGAATCTGTCTGGTAAAATCGTTTGTCACGCTTTTGGGCATCCGTTAAATCCATCCGTTCCAAAGCCGTGACCGTTGTTTCGCCCTGGCTGATTAGATTCTGCGTTTTCAGGCCGACCCGGATTGTATCATTGAGCCGGCGAATCTCATTCCAGCTTTGTGAGACAACCACGGTAGAATGCTGTTGTTTGAAAAGTTCCAGAAAATGTTTCGTCAGTTTTTGTTGTTGATCTGCCAGTGAGCAGGAAAGGATTGCGCCTTGTTTCTCCAAGCGGTCAAATGACGCGCCAAGCTTGCCCTGCCGTGCTTCATCTACCGCGAGCCGATATTGTGTGAGCCATTGACGCTCAGCTTGAGTTTTGGCCGAGTCAGGGTTTTGACGGCGGATGTTCGTTAGTTCGGCGGCCTTGAGTCCCGAATACTGTTCAATGGCACGCAGAGCGTCAGATGCCTCGACCGCTCCATGCTGGCGCGTATCACCGGACAGGATGATCCGGCCGCGGTTGACTTGAACGTAATCCAGCAGTTTCAGCATTTGTTCGCCGCCGATTTGTCCAGCCTCGTCCACTAGGACAATCGCCCCGCGTGGCATGGAACGCCGCGTGAGAAAGGCGCTGACCGTTTCAGCGTGATTGAACCCGTCTCTTTCCAAATCAGCTACTTGCTGGCGCTGCGGTGCCAGGACTTGAACCACATAGCCCGCCTGGTCGAGTCCGGCCTTGACCTCGCGCAGCGTGAAGCTTTTACCCGTCCCTGCCCCACCGCGAAATAACGTAACGAAATCGCAAGAGGACAAAATCTGTTCGAGTACTTTACGCTGCCCATCATCCAGTGAGCGATTTGCTGTCCGGTAATTGGCGGAAAGAGGCTCATATTGCTGCATCCGGTGTTGAGCCAAACGAACGATGTTCAGTTCACGTTCCAGGACTTCGCGCGTGGTCACACGGCCGTGAAACCGTTCATCCCGGATATAGCGGTGCTTTCGCGTTACATCGGATATTTCCGATGCTGAAAAGTTCTGGCCCCTGGCATGTTCCAGCGCGTGACGCCAAAGCTCATGCTCATGGACGACCGAACGGCGTTCAAACAGATGATTCTCCGCCCAGGCTATGGCTTCCGATACCGTTACCTTCCGTGACACTTCCTGCACTTTTTGTTTAGGCAGACGATTTACCTGCCACCATTCTTTCCATGATAATTGTTTGTTCCAGATGGATTGCAGCTTGGCAAATCCTACGTCCTTGATTTTACGGGCGCGTTCCTTGTGCGCGATGTTGGCGCGAATGACCTTGATGTTTTGATTGGCCTTGTCCGGCTCGCGTTCCAAAAGTTCTTTGGTCTTTTGATCAATCTCACGGTGACGCTTGGAGAAACGGTCAATCAATTCCTGTGAGACGCCCTCAATCTCAAAATCGCCACGCGGATTGTTTTGCACCCGGTAGCCGAATTGCTGGAGTGATTTGACCAGCTCGTGATAATAGACGTTCTCGATGAACTTTTTGGCTGGAAACATTTCGCAGGTTTCCAGTGCTTTCCAACGCCGCTCCGTTGAATCATAAGTTGCATTGAATAGGATGCAATGACTATGCAAGTGCGGGTCCAGGGCGCGTGAGGTATCATGCCGGAATACCGCGCCGACAAGATTGCCGGTGTTCCTGTGCGAATACTGGCCGTCCAAACGAACGCGAGTCGCGGCGAATGATTCAAATGCGGCCATTGCCGTGCGAATCGCCTTGTCATGGGCCTCGACAATCCGTTTGTCGTTGGCAACCAGGGCGGCAATGGAAACCGATTTGGGCGGTGAAATGGTAAAATCGAAGAATACCCGCCGGTTTGCATATTCGTGACTGATGCCATTGTCATCCACATTGACACGTTTTCCGTTCATACGCTGTGTCAGCCGTTCACCTGTTTGAGGATGCAAATTCTGGCACAAATCAATGAAATCCTTTTCATTAGTAATGCCTGACAGATTCAGTCTCTTTGCCCCTTCGCCAATCCATTCCCCCGATACGGTTCGGCCTTCCATGTAATAGTCCCCCACTCTCAAATGTTCTCTAAAATAGGATTCAGCATTTTTCAAACTGTATTGAGTTTTATGTCCCAACATGCCGTAGAGGTTACATC
This sequence comes from Verrucomicrobiia bacterium, assembly GCA_030038175.1. Lineage (GTDB taxonomy): Bacteria > Verrucomicrobiota > Verrucomicrobiia > Limisphaerales > UBA11358 > UBA11358. The sequence continues at coordinate 6,551 of JASHPN010000263.1, read as the reverse complement.
ATCATTCTGATAAAGCCGTGCTGTAGAGAGCACGGGTTTAGCACGAGTCCGTGCTATTAAATACTGGGCACGACTCCTTGCAATGGCAAGGGGGAGACGTAACAGCGAAAAGAACAACAAAAAGTCTATGAATGCACCAATTGTAACAGCCGAGGCGAAAGCCCGCTTAACAGAAGCGGTCAAAAACTACGCGCCGCCCACGCCAGAAAAATACCAAGCGTTGCAAGATGTGAAAGACTGCATCGCCGAACTGCGTAACAAAAAGGCATCGTATCAAACGATACGCGCAATGCTCAAAGAATATACCGGCGTTGACATCTCGCATCAGACCATCGCCCGCTATTGCCGTGAAAGGCTGGACATGGCCAGGACGCAGAAGCCGCGCCATCCAAAGCCGCCCACGACCGAACCACGGGAAGCCGCTCAAAGCGAATTGCAATCACGCCCATTCATCGGTTCACGGCGATGTCGTGGACCGCACGTCGCCGATCCGAAAACTCTTTAGCGCGCAACTCAGGTGTCGCCCATCGCGGCGACCAGTAGAGCGACAGCAAAACACGCCATTGACATTAAAACACCTATAGACGATTTTTTAACATATCTATTTCATCTTGTAATTTTTGATGGCGGAAGACCAAATCGGCCAACATTCTCCGTTTCTTTGCTTGAAGCCAATACAGTTCCCATACTTCAGCAGCATTCAACGCGGCAACTCAACACCGTCACGTCATCCAGCGATCCTGGAAAGACGCGTGATTATTCTTGATTTGCCGGTCTTATCCGCTATGAATTTGTTCCAGGCATAAATTCATCGATTTAAATGGTTGTTTTTCTTAAATGGCGATCTGGAACTGTGACGCTAAGTTGATGGCCATAAAACAATCGGGAACATTCATGAACGACGCGAAAGAAAAATCCGTGGCCAGTGGCTTTCCGACAACACAATGGACTATGATTCTCCAGGCAATCCAGAAAGAAGATGAGGTCGCCTCCATGACCGGACTCACCGCCTTTTGCGAACGCTATCGTCCTGCGATTTACAATTTTTTTCTCCGCAAGGGATTGGAAGAACATCGGGCCGAGGACTACACGCAGGCATTTTTTGCGAGCCGTGTTCTTGAGCGGTGGAACAGCCGTGACAGCTTTTTGCACGCGGCAGAGCGCAGACAGGCCACGAAATTCCGAAGTTTTCTTTGTGGTGTCCTTTGGCAATTTCTTATTGATGAAATCAGGAAGGAAAAGTCCAAAAAGGCTGGGGGTCAAGCAACGCATATTTCCCTTCCCGATCCAGAATCCGGCATAGAAATAAAGGATGGTGAATCCTATGAACACTTTGGCCGGGATTTTGACCATGCGTTTGCGATGGGGCTCATCCAAAAAATAATCGGCCAATTAAGACACTCAAAGTACCATGAGGCGTGCCTACGTGGAGAGATGCGTCAAGCACAAGCAGCCCTGACATTGGGAATGACGGAAGACAGTTTTAAACAGGCGCATTTTCGTTTTCGCAAACGGTTGTCTCACGATATTCGGGAAGAGGTTGGCAAACTTGTAGCTCCTGACGAAGCCGAGATTGACGCCGAGATTCGCTACCTGATGTCTCTATTTGCGGAAGATGGGAAGTAACCAGCCATGTTTTTTTTCCGAATCATGGTTGACGGCTGTTTTTCGGGGAAACGACATGCCCCAATTGCTTTCAATGAAAATTTGCGACACATGCGGCGTACCAATACCAGCCGATCACCCATTTGCGCTTTGTCCCAAATGTCTTTTTAGCGGAGCGCTGGACGCGAGTGTTGTTTCCTCGAAGGCCCAACACTTCGCCTTTTCCAGCTTGTCGGTCCGCGGTGATTTTTTTGACAAATATGACATTTTAGAAAAAGTGGCGGGGGGCGGGCAGGGCGAAGTCTGGAAAACCTGGGATTTTGAGCTTCGCCGTTCCGTAGCGATGAAGCGCATTTCAGAGAATGCAAACGATCCGGCCATTTACCGCTTTCTGGCTGAGGCGCAAATTACAAGTCAATTGGGGCATCCAGGCATTCTGCCGGTATTCGATGCAGGATTGGATCCCGACGGCAGGCCCTATTATACCACTCAACTTGTTTCTGGACCAACTCTGGAGGTTGTCTGGATGCAGGTCAACTCATCATCACCCGGACAGTGGGGCGTCAATCGGGCGCTGGAACTGCTCCTGCGGGTTTGCGACGTCATGGGGCACGCTCACAACCGTGGCGTCATTCACCGTGACTTGAAGCCCGCCAATATTCTTGTCGGTGAATTTGGTGACGTTCGTGTGATTGATTGGGGTTCGGCCCGCGTTCTCGAATCGTCATTGAAAAATTTTGATGAAATATTCCTTCAACTGGATGCACCCGTCATTGAAACCGATCGCAATCGCGCGATTCAGGCGGAACCGCAGTCGTCCCTGACCACGGCAAGTTCCGGCCAGCCATTGACGTTACTTTCTACACCTCCGGAAATTGTAATCGGCCATTTGGCGGAACTTGGCCCCTCCACGGATATTTACTCGATGGGAGTGATTCTCTATCAACTCATAACCGGAACTCTTCCTTATTTAAAGCCGGGTGAGAAACTTCCGGCGACAGACGAGTTGAAAAAGCGGATTTTGGCCGGCCCCCCTGCGCCGGCCCGGGGCATCAATCCCCGCGCATCGCGTGATTTAGCGGCGATCTGCGAAAAGGCCATGTGCTATGACAAAGTCGGACGCTATCTCTCGATGCAGGAACTGGCCAGCGATATCCGAGCCACAATGGAAATCCGCCCAGTTGGTGCCCGGCGTCCAACCCCATGGCTAAAGCTGCAAAAATGGTCGCAAAGAAATTTTTTTTATGTTCTTCTTGGCGGCGTAGCGTTGGTTATTGTCTCGGTCGCCGTTTCATTGGCGCACGCATTTAAGATAGAGAGGGACACCGCGCGCCAGGCGGCACTGGTTCGTAACGCCGAACTCGCCGAGCGCGATGGCCGCTGGCGCGACGCACTCGGCTTTTGGCAGACAGCAGATGCCGCTGGTTACCGAGACAAGGTCTATCTTGGCCTACAGGAAGCGGAAGCATGGACGGCTCTGGCCGACTCGGAGAAGTCACGTGCCGAACTTGTAAAACTATCTCGCCGCACCGACCTCGGTGCAGAGCGTGGCGCAGTGTTGCTGCGGTTGGGCGAGCATGAACTCTTTGACGGCGCCACGGCGAACCAGGGCGTCCAACATATCCGGGAGGCGTTAACCTCCGGCCTAAACCAGGCTGATACCATGTTCGCCCGAGGATTGCTCGCCGATTCCACCACCGAAGCCTTGAGCCTGTTTCATCAGGCCTTACAATACGATCCTTACCATCACGGTGCGTACGTGCATAGCGTGAGTCTTGAGTTTTTGCTTGGTCGCCATCAGGAACTCGCCAATCACCTAGCCGTTTTTCGAATCCTCTATCCGGATGACCCCTCGCCCGGTTTCCTCACCGCTGCTGAGGCGGCGATGGCCGGTGATTTGATCGGCGCTCAGAAAGAATTGGTGCTACTGCGCAATCGAGTCAATTCCAACGCATGGGAACAAGCGAATCAGTCGTGTCGCGTCTTCGCGGCCGCCGCGAGTTTTTATGACTTGGATACCCTGCTTCGTGGAAACCGGCGAACGCCGCTCGACGCACTGCGCACGAACCCTCTTTCCGCCGGCGTGATGCTGATGCCGAACGACTTTATGGAGATCACCAACCGGCAGATTTTTCGGATTCCGCGGTTGCCGTGTTTGCAAAGAGGGTATTTGGCCGCTGGCAGCGGGGTAAGCAGGCTGGTGCAACCGTACCTGGCCAATCAAGCCCTGGCTGTCCAGGAAATCGAATTGGGCTGGGGTTACCATCCCGAGGCGTTGATGCCTACCTTGGCCGGCATGTTGCTTGAAAACGAACAGCCTAAAAATGGCCCGCCATTAACGGCGATTTTGCAAATGCAAGCGCAATTATATCAGATGGGCGCCTATTCTTCTTCCATGCTACCGCAAGTTGGCCGGCTGGCCCGCTATTTGGCCGCCCGCGCTTATTTTGAACTGGCCGCCCGGCAGCGGACAAATTCGGCATCGCCTATCAGCAATTGTCTGGCGGATATTCGCCAGGCAGCGGCTTCGCCGGAAATCTCGTCGTTGGAATGCCAGGCATATTTTCAATTCGCGCTGAAGCTCGGAGACGCGGATCTGGCGTTACAACTGGTCAATCTTCTGGAACAACGCGAACCACACGCTCAGGCCGCTCGCCGTTGCCGAATTCAAGTGGAACTTTCGATGGGCGCGTACGGCCCAGCTTTGGAAAAAATTAGCCTCCTTTTGTCTGAAACCCCAAATGATCCCTGGGCGCTGGCCCAAAGGACAATCGCTCTGTCCGGGCTGAAAACGCTCATGGACTCCAACAAAATTTCCGTCCCACAAAAACCATAAATTAAAAACGACCCACCTATCTCTATGAAAAAGCTGCTCTGTCTCTGTTGCGGAATGGTGTTTTGTCTCAATGTCAGCGCCGACTTTTATGCCACCAACCTGCCGAGCCAGATCGGGGAATACAACTGCTCATACTTTAGCACCAACAACGTCAACGTCCCGGCCATGCTGGCGTTCACAACCAACGCTGGAGGCGGCCTGACGCCGCCTGGAACAGGACCGACTTGGGATTTTTCCCAACTGCAACAAACTCAGGAAGCCGTTCTGCGCACCGATATCATTGCTCCGTCAAATGGAATGGATGGCCGAGATTTTCCAGATGCGACGTATGCAGAACAGTACACGGCAGAAACCGTCACATCCACGAATCAAACTGGCTGGCAATATTACAGCATCACCTATCAAGGGAGACTGTATTATGGTCTCTATACCCCAAACACCATGGCTGACGGCCTTGCTGTGTTTGAACCATCCAATGTGGACATTCCTGCCACAGTGACCAATGGCCAAACGTGGAACCGCTCAACCTCTTGGAACACCACGATCTTAGGGTATTATGAAATCTATTACGAATTTTCGGACACTGCAACTGTGGACGGGCAAGGCACATTGATCCTGCCCAACCTCGGATCGTTTCAAGCTTTGCGCGTGCATGAAATTCAGAATTTAACCGGCCTGTTGTCCGGCTCTCCTTACGAAGCCGAAACGAATCAGTATTATTACTGGTTGGTTCAAAACCTTGGTGTGACCGTGCAAATTACAGTCGCCGGCGACATCAATCTAGATGGAGAAACTGTGCCTCCACTGTTCACCAATTCAGTGGAACGGATGTATTATGCCAATTACTATACAAACCCGCCATCCCCCCCGCACAATTTCGTCCCGGTCAACCTGTTCATTCAATCACAAAATGGGGCCGTTGCCTTGAATTGGATTCCCTTTACCAATTCGCTTGATGACTCGGTTTGTACAAGTTATCAGGTTCAAGCCATTGACTCATTGCCTTGCACCAACTGGCAGGTTCTGGGCTTGACAAGCAACACCAATTGGTTGGATACTCTAACGTCAACCCAGCGGTTCTATCGCGTGGTTGGTTTTCCCTGAAATTGACGCCGCCAAACGGTGACAGCTTGACGTGGGAGGATCGCCGAAACAATGAGGCGATTTACCTCCAGCAAATTTCGCTTTACCCGATTTGGCAGACTCAGGCGCGCAGAAGCCAACTTTTCTCCTGTCCCTACAGCCACGGTAAGCACGCATTCACTCTAATCGAGCTGCTCGTCGTGACTGCCATCATCGCTTTGCTGGCGAGCCTCTTGTTGCCCTCACTCGTGGTGGTGCAGAGTAATGCCAGAAGAATTCATTGCACCTCCAACCTCCGCCAACTGGGCATTGCGTTACAAATTTATGTGGAGGATAATGGTTCTTATCCTGTCGCGATGACCACCAATGGATTGGGCAACTGGCAGATCGCTCTCTGGCCCTCGGCCACGGACCGGGTCTTGTACTGTCCACAAATAATGCCGGCCTCCGAACAGTTCCTGCAATACTTTCCCACCAACCAGTTCATTTACCCGCACTATGGCTACAATGCGACCGGCGCGGTTCGCATCAATCCGCCTCCGCAAAATCCCGGCCTTGGTGGAAATTTTGTCTGGACCGGACCTGGCGTGGGAAACTACGTGCCTGCTGCGGAAAACTGGGTGAGGGTCCCAAGCCAGATGATTGCTCTGGGTGACGGAATGACCTTCTTACCCCCACCCCTGACTCTGCCTGGGATCACTCCGGCCAATCCGCTATACCCTGTCTTCCCGTTTATTTTGCAACCACAGGGCTATCCCGGCGTGAACAAAAATCATAACGATGGCGCTGATATGGCTTTTTGCGACGGCCACGTCGAATATGCCTCCCAATCGTATTGGTTTAGTTCTTCCGATGCTGTCAAATGCCTGTGGAATAACGATAACCAAGCGCATCCATCATTTCAGTAGATTGCTTGGCCCAAATTTCGGGATCAAAATAATTTTCCGCAGCGCGTAACCTTTTCCCGCGAATTTGCGAATTATTGGGTGAAACAAAATTCCCAAAATTATGAGGAATTTTAGGCAGT
>JASHPN010000262.1 GCA_030038175.1 Verrucomicrobiia bacterium | reverse complement strand
GGGCGGCGCGCTCCCGGAGTCGCGCTCTGCCCCAGGCTACTATCGGTCGCCCCGTCAGGGCTTTTAGCTAGACCCGTCCACCTTCGCTCGTCCGGTCGTTACGCCATGACGCGGCAAAGGTGCTACGGAGGACAGGCGCAGATTCGGCTGTTTGGAAAGGACGGCAAGTTGGAGGTCGATTACGTGGTTAACATCGTGCCGGAACCAAAATCCATAAACTCAGCAATTTTGTCCCTTGATTTTGGGACGCGGGGGGAGCAGGGTTGAAACAATATCCTAACCAACAGTCGCATAATTGATAGCCGCTCTGTGAGAACGTGAATGCCGACCAACAATCTCGTAAGCGAAAGAAGCTTCTTTGGCCCCTCGCTGCGATTATTATCGGAGCACTCGTCGCGGCGAATCCTTGTTATGAACCGCATATTCCGTTGTCTCTCGGGGTTGCTGCCTGGTTTGCCGACCTGGCACTCGTCCTGATTTTTTTAGCGTCCCCAATGACCGAACGGCTCGGAATCCTCGTGAGTGGATTGTTTTTTGGGGTTCCGTGTTTCCTCTGGACATTGCCTTTATCCCGCGGTTTGTTGATGTGCTGCATGGCCTTTCCCTTCGCCATTGCTACCGCGCCATTGTTTGCTCCGCCAACGGCCAACTTTCGAGCACGGCTGGCATATTTTTTTACATGGATGGGCACCCGGAAGATAGAACGCCGCGCCCGGAGCTTCGACGTGAAGTCGCTGCTTCGCCTTTTTACGGCCACAGTGGCCCTCGCCGCGGCTTTCGCGTGTGTAAAAATGGTTTCCGCTGCCGGTTTTTGGCTGCCTGTGCGCTGGTTCGCAGGAGGGGTTATGATTTTAGGTTTTGCCGAGATGGCAACGGCCAGTCACGATTTTCTCGCGGCGATGATGGGCTTCAGTGCGCCGGCGTTGATGAGGTCGCCGTTTCTGTCCACTTCGGTCGGGGAGTTTTGGACGAAACGCTGGAATGTTGCCGCTTCGGCGCTAGTCTTCCGTCCACTCTTCTTTGCGCCCCTTGCGCGGCAGGGTATGGTCCTGGCATTGTTTGCGGTATTCTTTGCCAGCGGAGTTGGTCATGCGCTTCTGGCTTATATGGCGATGCTGCGGTGGAAGATTTCCCTGATCTGTGGCGCTTTCTTCGTGGTTCAACCCTTGCTTATCCTTGCGGAGCGAAGGATGAACGTGCGGCGCTGGCCAACGGCGGCAGCGAGAGGATGGACATTAGCGGCCCTGGCGATAACTTCGCCGTTGTTCGTTGAACCGGTGATTGAATTCATCACGCCGAGCCTGGACGCAACCAACAATGTGCTGGCGCCAACTGCATTCGCGCTTGGGTTTGCGATGGTGGTAAACGCCTTTTTCCTGGTGGGACAGTTTGCAACTTGTCCCGGATTTAAATCAACTGACCTCACATTGGAACCAACCACCACCGCCCCATCCGCCATCGCCAGGCTCCCGCCGTCGTTCAACTTTGGCGAGGCAAGTCGGCGCGACGAGTGAATTTTGAATTGAGCCGTCAAATTTGAGAGTGCAGATTGGAAGCGAGAGGCGGCCGCTAATGGCGGTCGTTCGGTCGTGTTCGCTAGACACAGCGATGCAATACGAAGCTCATTTTATCCCGACAGAGACGGATGTCCCTACCCAAGAACAGCGTGTGGATGCCTTCTTTGACGTCAAATTGAAAAAATGCTTGCGATAGAGGGCGACCGCCGTACAGTTGAGACGGCAATGGGGTTTGCCGTCCCAAAAGGGAAAACCGCCTGAACGGTTTCAGCGCTGATAACTCCTACCGAAGCCAATGAATTGGATAGCGGTGGGTTTTTTATGCTCAACCATGCGAAAGGCAATTGATATGCGGTTCCCCCATGACGCCGTCCTCCTGCGAATTTTTCCTGGCGAAAGCGACCGCTGGCATCATCAACCGCTCTACGAGGCGATCGTTCTCAAAGCGCGCGAAATGCACCTGGCCGGAGCCACCGTGCTGCGCGGGCCGATGGGTTTCGGCAAAACGAGCCGGTTGCATACCGCCAAAATATTGCGGCTATCCAACGATTTGCCGCTGGTTGTCGAAATCATGGACAACGAGGATAAAATCAATTTATTTCCGCCCGTTCTGGACAAGATGATGAGCGGCGGACTGGTGACGCTGGAGAAAGCGAGGGTCATTGATTATCGCGGCGAAGGGAATCCCACTCCTAAACCCTGAAGCAGCTATGACAGAAAACATTTGGTATATCGCCGCTATTTGGATGGGGCTGGCATTCGTTGCCAGTTTGATTTCAATTCGTCTGGGCATTTCGGTGGCGCTAATTGAGATTCTCGTTGGGGTTGCGGCAGGCAACCTGCATTTGCCGAATGGCGCGCATATTTTGCAGACGACGGACTGGACCAATTTTTTGGCGATGTTGGGCAGCGGGGTTTTGACTTTCCTGGCAGGCGCGGAAATTGACCCGGTGTCACTCAAATCGAATCTCCGCGCCAGCATGACGATTGGGATTTTGTCGTTTGCGCTTCCGTTTGCCTGTGTCTGGGGGTTTGCGCAATTTGTCCTTGGCTGGCCATTGCATCAGGCCCAAATTGCCGGCATTGCCCTATCTACCACTTCGGTTGCCGTAGTTTATGCCGTGATGATTGAAGGCGGTTTCGGCCAAACGCCAATGGGCAAAACCATTTTAGCCGCTTGCTTTATCACTGATTTTGGAACGGTGCTGGCCCTCGGCACACTTTTCGCCGATTTCAATTTGTGGCTGCTCGTATTTGTTGTCGTAACGGCCATCATGCTGTGGTTTATGCCTTCATGGACGCGCTTCATCATTTCCAAACTCGGCGCGTCGCGTGTGAGCGAGCCGGAGGTAAAATTCATTTTCCTGGTCCTGTTCTTCCTGGGTGGCCTGGCCTCTACGGCCAAAAGCGAGGCGGTTTTGCCCGCGTATCTCGTCGGCCTGGTTGTCGCCGGAGTTTTCTTACGCGACAAGACGCTGGTTCATCGCATGCGCAGCATTGCTTTTACGATTTTCACGCCCTTTTATTTTATTAAGGCCGGATTATTTGTGTCGCTCGGGGATTTATGGAAGGCAATTGGCCTTATTATCATTTTACTTTTGATAAAAATGGCCACGAAATACATCGGCGTCTGGCCATTCACCAAAGTGTTTTGCATGGGCCGCCGTGAATCGCATTATACCACCTTGCTGATGTCCACCGGCCTGACGTTCGGCACGATTTCGGCGCTCTTCGGTTTGCAGAACAAAATCATTGATCAATCACAATATTCGGTCCTTGTGACCGTCGTGATCCTAAGCGCATTCGTGCCGACGCTGATTGCGCAGAAGTTTTTCCAGCCCACGATTGAGGCAATGGCCGAATGGGGCAGAATTTACGGTGAGAAATTCAACAACGAGAACTCGCGCCGGCCGGCGCCAACTCGAAAGTGAGGAAATCATGCCGCCTGTGTTTCAAAAAATCCTCGTCGGCTACGACGGTTCAAAAGGCGGCAAAGCCGCCCTGGAACGCGCGGCGACGGTCGCAAAAGGTTACCATGCGCAAATCACGGCGTTATGGGTGCGCCAGCCGCTACCTCGTCATGCTGATTTGCCGGGCGAATCAGAAGGCGAAGCCGAGGCTGCGAATGAATACTTTTCAGAGCGAAGAAAAGAAGTTTCGGAATTTGCAAAACAACAAGGCATTGAAATCGTCTGCGAAAGCCGCGCCGGCCATGCTGCGAAAACCATCGTTAATTTTGCCGACGAAGGGAAATTTGACCTGATTGTTGTGGGTCACAGCGACCATTCCGCTTTATGGGGACGATTGCTCGGCGACACGGCCGACAGGATTGCTGACCACGCCCATTGCAGTGTGCTGATTGTAAAGCACTAATATCGCGTCGGAACCAACATCCACCAACCCATCCAATTTTGTCCCTGATTTTGTGACGATGGGAAAGCCGTTTTACGGGCAATATGTCCACCAGCGATCACAACCGGGTTTCCCCGGCCAAACCGCCCCGTGAATTTTTGGATGAGCCGTGAGATTTGAGAGGCCAGATTATCCGATGCTGACATCTTCCAAAATCAAGATTTCCCAGAAGTTTGATGGCGACATGGATGGGTTTTCACGCGCGACCGAAATTGGTGATTCGTCCGGGATTTCTGAGGGTTTAATTTTGACTCGACTCGAATGCGGGGGCGCATTCAAGGGCACGCGAGGGCGCGCGCGCTCCCCGAGCGAAGGGCGCGGGCGGCGGGAGTTGAACCCGCAACCTTTGGCCCCGGGACTGTCAGTCGTTTTTAAGAATTGAACGGCGTGATAAAAACCACCGGGCACTGTCTGATTTATTATCAAAGGCAATACATAATTGTATTTCTCATCAAAGGAGCATGGAAATTATGGGATGGACCAAGGCAAAAGCCGCAATGGCGGCCGGGGTGGGAATTTTATTGGTTGCGTGGACCGGAACCGTGATAGTTAAAAATAGTTCTTTCCCGAGTTTGGGTATTTATCATGGGAAATCATTAAGGGCCTGGTTGAAGGAGTATGACAACGTAAAGGAAGTTTTTGCAAATCACGGGGCCAAACTGCATGAACTGGATAAAATAGTGAGTCAAGCGGGAACGAATGCCATTCCAACTCTGTTGACGTTATTGCGGGAAGAAGAGGCCAAGGAACAGGGAGACGGAGCGGCAGATGGATTCAGTGTTTTGGGAGCCAGGGCCACGAATGCCGTTCCTGATTTGATGAAAATCTACGAACAAAATCCGGCTGCTCGCGGCGACGTTCTTTATTCATTAAACTGCATTGGAACAAATGCCGACGTGCCAATGGACTGGCTTCTGCCAAAATTGAATGACCCGGACCCCAAGATCCGCGCGGGGGTGGCCTATGTGGTGGGTCAAATGCACGCGGAATCTGATCAAGCCATTCCTGCTTTAATCCAGTGCCTGTCGGATTCCAGCAGTCACGTTCGGGCGGATGCCGCGTTGGCACTTGGAAGCTGCGGAGCAGACGCGAAGTCAGCGATCCCTCAGTTGATTGACTTGCTGAATGACAAGGGCAAAGGGGTGAAGAATTGCGCTGCTTTTGCGATTGAAGAGATTGACCCGGAAACGGCCGCCAAACTGGGATTGCGATGAAACGGCCAGGGTGGTTCGATCGGTTGGCAAGGGTTAGGGTTTTAAATTGTGGATTTGTTTCGGAAAAGCCGCAAATCGGATGCGCGCTATTCCCCCTTCGTCCCGCTCCGAGCGGGACTACGGAGGACAGGCGCGCGGCTTCGAAAAGGGCGGCTGGACGTCTGCTGCCGGTAACCCAGGGCGGCGCGCCCGCAGACTCGCGCTCTGCCCTGGGCTGTTATATTTCAGCCTTACAGGCTTTTCAGTAAGAGCCTTCCCCCTTCGCCGAGGCTACGGGGGACAGGCGCGGACTCGGCAGAACCGCAGGTTGGAGGTCGATTACGTTGTTAATATCACGTCGGAACCAACATCCATTAACTCATCAATTTTGTTTCTTGATTTTAAGGCGGGCGAGGGGCAGTTTCACGGCGAATAACATCCATCGTCGTATAATCGATCAATAGGCGGCATCCGTTGACATGAAACAATCCCTTGCGCTGGTATCGCTCGTCGTTCGCGACTACGACGAAGCGCTTGAATTCTTTGTGGGCACACTCGGCTTCGTCCTGGTCGAGGATTCGTTTGTTCCGGCACAAGCTAAACGTTGGGTGGTAATTGCGCCCCCGGGCGCCAGCGAATCGCGCTTGCTGCTGGCGCGAGCGTCAACCACGGAGCAGCAGTCGCGTATCGGCACTCAGACTGGCGGACGGGTTTTCCTTTTCCTCCACACCGATAACTTCTGGCGTGATTACAATTCATACAAGGCGAAAGGCGTTGTTTTTGTTCGCGAACCACGCGACGAACCGTACGGCATCGTGGCGGTATTCAAAGACCTCTACGGCAACCTGTGGGATTTGTTACAGCCGAGCACCGCATCGCGCAGCTCCGCTCACTTGGTCCGAACAAGGAAAGAAAGAGGATAATCGAAGAATTGCAGGAGGCAATTCACGCCGGGGACGCCACTTGGCCAACACAATTATGGATTGAACCATGAGATTTGAGAGTTGACTGAGAATAAAAAGCGCAGGACCATATTAAGGCATGCAAAAGGCAGTCGTCATTCTAATAAGCGTGATTTTCGTCACTTTCGCTCTGTCTCATAGTTCGAAGCGGACTCAGGCGTCTCGGTTCCAGGGCCTTAAAGGGTGGCAGAAGCTGTTTGGTGTGATAGCAGTCATCCTGGCGGTCTTGATCCTCATTAATCCCGACTTTCTTGCCCTTGGCTTCCTCGGTGACGCGGCCTTTTTTGACTTATTGGTTTTGGCGCTCAGTCTTCAGATGCTCGTTTCCTTTCAGTGGGCTTGTCGTACCCTTGGCGCAGCGTTTACTAAAAGTTCGCGTTGGGTTGCAGTTCGGCTGGTCGGCTTAATAGTTGCACTTGCCGGAATTTCTCTTTTGGTTTGCGGGATCGTTGTGTTAATTGGCCCGACGTACAGCATCAAGGTTGTGCCCGCCTGGTCTTATTTTTTGTTCGGCATCATTGATTTGCTCATTGGCGTATTTTTGATTCGAGGTGCCCGTCGTTTTGTCGGCTTTGCATATCCAAATGACGATTCGGTGCCAGACATGAAAACCGATGCTTGAGCCCGAACGCCATGACGCGGCAAGAGCGCTACGGGGGACAGGCGCGGACTCGGCAGTATGGAAAGGACTGCCGGTTGGAGGTCGGTCACGTTGCCGACATCGCGATTGAATCGACCGCCATCAATTCATTAAATTCATTTTGTTGCTTGATTTTGGGGCGGGTGGGGAGCAGGGTTTTAGCGAAATATGAACCGGCAATATGGGCCTTACAATCCATTTACTCGGCGAGTTGCCACACAATGTGGGAAGGCGATTTTATGTATATTGGGGGGAGTCTGGTGGCAAGCGGCACCGGCTGGCCGCCAGTGGCCGTGGCTCAGTTCCTGGTCGTTTGACGGCTTCACATTTTATGAAAAAGAAAATGGGATTCACAATAGTTGGCCTGACATTGCTTGCGGCCATCGTGCTACAAGTTATAGGTTCTCCGGCATTTGCTCATGTGAGAAAGGTGACGAAGCAAGGGGGGTATGTTTCGGTTGAAAATTATTGGAATGTCCACTGGTATGCTTTC
>JASHPN010000261.1 GCA_030038175.1 Verrucomicrobiia bacterium | reverse complement strand
TGCCCAGGGTCAGGGTCAGGAAAAAGTTCACAATCAAGATCGTAATGGACGCATAGACGACCGCTTCCGTCGTCGCGCGTCCCACGCCTTCGGCGCCCAGGCCGCAGGTCATCCCTTTATAACAACCAACGAGCGCTATGATTCCGCCGTAAATGAACGCCTTGATCAACCCGATGGCCAGGTCCACTTCATGCGTGAAGTGGAGCATGTTGTACCACAAATAAACCGGGTCAATTTCCAGGACATAAATATCCACCAGATAGCTGGCGCCAATTCCCAGGACAATCGCTTCCACCATTAATAGCGGCAACGCGATGTGTGAGGCCACCAGCCGCGGCACCACCAAATAATCCACCGGGTGAGTGGCGAGCGTCCGCAAGGCGTCAATCTGTTCGGTCACCCGCATGGTGCCAATTTCCGCCGCCATGGCCGCGCCGACCCGCCCGGCCACCATCAACGCAGTCAGGACCGGCCCCAGCTCGCTGCACATGGAAACACTGACCACCGCGAGCGTGGCCGTGTCCATCTTCACCTTATGAAATTGATAATACGTCTGCGCTCCCAGGACCATGCCCGTAAAAGCGCCGGTAATGAGCACCACCGCCTGCGATTTGACGCCAATGAAATAAAGCTGATAAAGCAGTTCCCGGCACGACGTTCTCCCCCTGAAAAATGAAACCACCGCGTCCCGCGCCAGCAGGCAAATCTGGCCCAGACCCGCGAGCGTCTCCTCAAAACGCCGGATGAGAAAGAAATTCATTTTGCGCAAAATTAACAACCCGCCCGTCAATTCAAAAGGAAAAAGGCGGCTCCGAATACCCTCCGCTCCTTATCGAGGATGGCAAGTGCCGAAGGCACACTGGAGAGTAACCGGACACCAAGTGTCCGGTTATGACGAAAAATGATTTTGTCCTGAAAAGACAATGTAAATGCCCCATCCTTTTCCACCGTCCCTTCAGGACGGGAACCTGCTTCGATCACCACCAGACATTCCGTGTCTGGCTACTTTCTTCGGTCGCTCCGCGACTCCCGTTTCTTGTCAAACGTTAAAAAGCCCCACAACCTACCCTCAATTACCTCGCACCCGTTTTCAATGAAAAGTTTAAATGAACATTGGCGTGTCCGTGTCTAATGGATATGAAAGCGCCAAGGAAGATACGCGATGAGCTTATTTTTTGGCTGCGGGACGCATATTCAATGGAGCGTGGAATGGAAGAGATGTTGGTGAAACACTTCGGCGCTCATAAGGATAATTCGGACGTGCAAAAAGCCAGGATCGCGCATTTGGCCCATACGCGACAGCATGTCCGGACCATCGAATCGTTGTTAAATTCGCTGGGTTCCCGCACACCCGTCATCGAGAGTGGATTTATCATGACGGAGGCTTTGAGAATCGTCAGCGAATCCCTGTCTCACGACGAATCCATAAAAGATCTATTGACGTGCTGCGCGATGGAACATTTTGAAGTGGCCTGTTACAAAACAGTGATTACCGCGGCACGGGCAGCCCACTTGCCTTACGTGGACGAAGCCTGCCAAAAAATAATTTTGGACGAGGAAAAAATGGCCCATACCATTGACGCCATCATTCCCAAGGCGGTTGAAAATTTTTTAACGGGCGGTTAAGGGAAGTGGAATTTTGACGATTGCGGCCGAGGCGGCGGAAACCGGAATCGTCAGAGGGCCGTTCTCAGGCGCCGGCAAGGCGGTCCATTGGCCCTGCCATTCGCCGCGATTGGTAAGAGGCGCATTTCCCAGCGTAATTCCGCTCGTCGCCGAGACATCATTGTTCGGAGCTTTCAGGTGCATGATTTCAACCGGACCGTCCATATCAATTCCTTTGATCCTGACGTCCGCATCGCGCCCGTATTGGCCGTGTTCTTTATTGATGATCGTCAGGTACAGGTTGGTGGCATCAATGACTCCGTATGCCGTCACGCCCGTTCTGGATACGGTGACCGGCACGACGCGGCCGTGGCCGCCAATGTCAAAAGCCTTTATTCCGTAACCCTGGGGACGGCTTTGATAATTTCCCGCGGCGTCTTTGCAAATCGTAATGTTGTACATGGACCAGCGGTTATTGTGGAAATTGATTCCCGTACATCCATGGGCCGCCCACCAATGCATAAAATCCAGGCACCAAAGGGCCGCCGCAAAAGTGTCGCTCGCGTCCTTCGCTCCGCCCTTATAAAAGCTGCTTGCTTCGTCGTATTTGTATTTCAGTCCCATGGCCGACACCAATGGAACAAACTGATCGTAAAACACCTGGTAATGATCCAGCCAGGCGCCCGACAGCATTTGATCGCGTCCGCTGTTTCCGTCCGTCGCATTTCTCAGCGCGTTCCCGCCGGGATAATCGTGCGCGGTGACCACTTTGAGCATTCCGGTTTTCCCAAAGTCCCGGGCAAAATCCCGAATCTGTTCGGCCCCGCCATCCATGGATGAAACCGCGGCCGGCCCGCAGAATTTTGCCTCGGGAACCGCCCTTACGACGGCAGCGGCCATGATTTTCCATCCGCGGCTAAAGGCTTCGTAGTTCTTCGGCTCATTGCCAACCGTAAAACAATCCAGGTAATCGCGGTAATGATCCCAAATATACTTCGCGATTGCCGCATTCTGCGCGGGATCGCCGTCCCTCAGCCGGAGGGAATAAATGACTTTGACATCCGCCGCTTCGGCGAAGCGAAACAAAGCGTCAATATCGTTGGTCGCGGGGGTGGGAGTTTTGGGATCATCCACCGAACCTCCGCCCACGCGGAGCGATTTCACTCCGATCTGGCGAAAAAGTGTGACGGCCTGCGTATTGGTCGAATCGAAAAAGTAGCCTGACACACCGTCACTATCCCGGTCCACGCGCCTCGTCTCGAAACTGAACCCGATGAAATCGTTTGGAATTAAAAAGCCGGGAGAAGAAAGATCCACGGAAACGGTGGCAGGAACTTGAGCGCAGTTCGTATTTAACAATGCGCCTGTGACCGCCAAAAAAATCGCAAAGAACTTCATATAACTCGGTCGGATTGTCCGGGGAACCCTGGCCGTGTGTCAAGGAACGGCCGGAATTTTGTGCCGGAGGCACACCGGAAAGTAGCCAGACACGAAATGTCTGGTTGGGATTCCAAAATGGTTTTGTCCTGAAAGGACACTGGAAATTCCGGGGTGTTTTCCACCGTCCATCCAGGACGGGGATACACCTCGGACGAAGACCAGACACTCCGTGTCTGGCTGCTCTCCTCACTCGCTCCGCGACTGGCTCTCGAACTACTGACTACTGACTTAAGTAATTCGTTCCCCACCCCGTGGGCGGGGTGATCACTTGCGCGCGCTTAAATGCAACAGCCGGAGTTGCAAGCTCCACGCTGGGAGAACCGCTCAGGAGTTCCACGCGATAAAACCGATGCTGCCCGGCTGCAATGGTGTCGGTCGTGCTCGCGGTGGAACTGGACGCCATGATGCTGCTGCCCAGGTCGCTCCAGACGGAGGATTCCAGGTTGGTCGAATACAGCACTTGATAGCTGTCGCCCGATACCGCCGTCCAGACAAGCGTGATGGTGTTTCCTGAGCGAGTCACGGACACGAAATTGGGGGCGGTTTGTTGGACCACAAGGTGGTAGCCCAGGACATCCAGCACGGTTAATTCCACGTCCGGGTTGGGGCTGGCGCCGGCCGTGGCGAAGGCATCCTGCACTTCGGGGACCACTCCGCCGTAATAACTGTACCAATCGCCAAAATCACCGCCGCCGACCTGGTTGAATTGTGCCAGGTCGGTGGTTCCGTTGATCGAAAAATACGAGGTGTCACTGATGTTTGTGGTGTAGTTTCGGTTACCCGACCCGTCGTAGCGAAAGAGGTCTTCGGGAAAGATGGGGCCAGTGAGCGTATTCTCACGTGCAAACACCTCGTCGAGGGCCGAGCCGGTGGCCAGGACTTCGTCAATTTCATGGCAGGCAACGGAAAAAAGTGAATATTTGCTCGGGTCGGTTTGGGCATCGGACAGGTTCATAATGCTGGTTTGGAGCAGGACCGAGCCCACGTTTTCGCCGGCGGTTCCGGAGTTCAAGCCCAGGTCCCAGGCCAGGGCGGTTTTGACCTTGAGGTTCGAGTTGTTGTTGACGGGATTGTCGGTCTGGACGGGGAGATACGCCAGGGCGGTGGAGTCGTTTGTGGTCGTGGCCGCCGCGACGAGCGCCGCGCGGTATTGTGAATACGAATAACTATTGTAGGACCATTCAGATTCGCCCAGGCCGTTGGTCATTTCTTTGAACGTGATCGAAATGGTGAGCGGATCTGTGAAATCGCTTTGATAGACGGCGATGGCCGCCCGGATGGTGGATTCAATGGTCGCCGCCTGAGGATCGCTCGTAATCGTGCTGTCCCACACCGGCAGGATTGTCAGGCCGGCAGGCGGATTGGCCGTGGTATAATGCCACGTGCTTGTCCACGGTCCGCCTTCGTAAAGGTAGCGCGCGTTGACCTCCCAGTAATACGTCGTGCCCGGGTCGATCGGATTGACCGGGGTGTAACTCGTCGCATTGGTGACGCCGGCATTGATGATGACGCTGGGGCCGCCGGAAGTTGCGTTGGTGCCGGTGGGCAGGTCCGCCGCATTGGTCGCGACGATGATTTCGTACGAGGCGGCATTCGATACCGCGGACCACGTGAATACGGTACTGGTGGATTGGCCGGTGCTGCCGTTCGCCGGAGTGTTCAAAACGGGCGCGGAGAGGCTTGGCAGAGTCGGGGCCAGCACGGTGAATGTTTTTGTGTAGGTGCCGGGCGGATCGTCGTACACCTCTGTGGGATCGGCTACAACTTCAACGGTGTTTGTCCCGGCCGGAAACTCGCCGGCATTGAAGGAATTCACCCCGGACACATATTCATAATAGCCTTCCGGCAGGCCGCCAATTTCCCAACTGGTCACATAAACCGAGTTCGTATAAAGGTACACGTAGAAGGTGCTGTCTGCGTTCGCGTTGCCCGTGTTTTGGACGGACCAATTGATGTATATATCGTTGGTGGAATAGAGCGGCGAGGTATCGGTCGTCGAATCGGGATTGGTGGTGACCAGAATCGGGGCCGACCAACCGGGAAACGTGGCCGGGGCAATGTAAGGTTGCGCCTGTGCCGTGACAACGGCAATGAGAATGAAAATCGCCGCAACGGCCCAGGTGACGGGACTGGTGTTCCTGCTCGGTCCTCTTTTGAGGGTTGTCATCTTGGTGCTGATACTCTCCCGCCATTTTGAATAAGTTCAAGTTAATTTTTATTTTCGTGCCGTTCCATGAACAGAAAAATCGGGGAACGGCGATTCTAATCGCGGAGAGACAAAGGACCGCAAAACCGCAACCAAAGGAGCGCGGACAGCTTTGTCCGCGCGAACTGTACGAACACCGGCATCGTCGAACCTGTGCTTGCCGCGCGACCGGGTCCCGTCTGCGGGACCAATCGCAACACGCGCCAGCATTTTTCATTATCCATTTCCACTCATCCATCCTCGCCGGTGGCGACTTTGCAGGGACAGAGCGCAACATTCAGTTACGGCCCCAGACCGATGGCCAGGCCATCGGGAAAAGTCAATCCGGCGATCAGCGAGGTACTGATGGTCGCCTTTGCCCCGCCACCAAACCTTTCTCCCACTTTTCATAAGCCGAATCAAAATCTTTTTCATCCTGCGGAGATTCGAAGTAAATCTCATCAAAATTCTCGCCGTTATCGTGAATGGTTGTCGCGTGGACAACGACGCCGTTTTTGGCGACGATTCGCACAGCCACGACATGCAAGAGCGTGGCTGATGATGTCTTCGGAAACCAGGTCAAGACCGTCCATGGTTGGAATTGCGTGATTAAATCCGGCGGCCAGCGGTTGGTTACATCTTGAACATCGCTTCCGTTCGTGATGGTCTCGCAAGAAAGTGCGGCAAAAATGGGAAAGTTCGTCGCGAGCACGGCGTTTTCGGCATCGAAGCGGGCGAAGCGCGTTTCGTTGTATTCAGCCGAGGCTTTTTCAAAATCAGCCTGATCGTTGGTCGTCCATGTGCTAAAGAAAACCCGATTGTTCAGACGATCATCTGAATACGCGGCTGCTTCAACGAGGACGCCATCTTTCGCAATCGCGCCAACGCCGATAAAAGAGATACCGCCGTGGTCTCCAGGACGCCACCATGCTTCAGCCCATCGGCCATGGCCCATTGTCTGGTCGGGCGGCCAGTTGTTGGTAAGGGCATCGACATTGTCGCCGGCACGAATGTGTCCGGCCCAAAATTCGTGGGCAATTGGGTCGGTTTCAATCAGCCAAAGATGCCGGTCGTATTGAGGATACGTCCAGATGCCGACGCGAATGCCGATCCAAACCCAAAGCGCGACCAAGGCGAGAGCAAGCAAAAGGAGGGTCAGCAGCGCGCTTCTTATCTCTGGTTTAATGCGCATAGGGTCTTCCGAGATATGACACGGCCGGAGGGAATTCGTTTTGCGTAGGAAAAGTCCGTAAAATCGAATTCAAACAACGAAGAAACAAAGGAACTAAGGAAGGGGAAGGTTTGACCCGCTGGGGCGATGACAGTAAAATGTACGCCTCAAAATCCTAACTGGCGCCAATCAACGATGGGCAATTTTTATACAAATTATACGCTGCGTGGCCCCAGCCAGAAATCTGTCGCTGAAGCACTAGCGGGACGTTCTGCCATTGTGACGCCGACGCAGGCAGGTTGTGTAGTGGTGTTTGACGAGGAATCAGATGAACAAAACTGGGAAATTATTGCGGAGCTGGGGTCGCGGCTGTCCGGCCAGTTCCAATGTCCCTTGCTGGCGGTGTTGAATCATGATGACGATATCCTCTGGTACCAGCTTTATCTAAGCGGGGAATTGGTGGACGAGTATAATTCGGAGCCCGGCTATTTTGAATCGGGGCCCGGCGCCGGACCGGAAGGTGGCGACGCAAAAAGACTATGTGCTGCTTTTGATTCAAGCGCGGTTGCGGAGGTGCAAAAGATTCTGAAGGCAAACACTGACAGCTACACTTTTGCATCCGAACGCCACATGGACCTTGTTGGGGCGCTTGGCATCGCATCGTTTGGAACCGGCACAGGATTTGAAACTGTTTCCATCGGTGAATTGCCGGACGATTTAAGCGAATCGGAATTGATGCGGACCAAGGACGTGACTCCTGGACCGTCTTTGGAAGATGTCTGGCGCAGGCCGGTTCCGGGTTATTACAAGGTGAGCTTTCGCGCAAATCCCAAATTGACGAAGTCCGTTCCAGCCGGATGGATGCCTGGAACCTGGGCGGAAATGGAGTGTCCGGAACCGGAAATCTCGGATGAATTTCGCCAGGCGACCGCCGTGCATAGAGAGAGAATGAAACAATGGGGGTTTGTCGAACAGGGATTCAAGAAGCTCAAACGAATTCTTGTCACAAACGTCCGGGACAGAGGCGGCGTCAATTACCTGGATTTTAGCCGCTGCCATTTCGGACAGATTATTTACCGCCGGTCTTACGTGCCGGCGACTCGGACCGAGAAAGAAAATGTGGTCATCTCTTTCACGGCGGTGTTTCCAAATGAAGTATTCAGTTGCACCAATCATGTTGATTTTCTGGAGCCAGTCCCTGGACATAATGTGGTCCGGCTGAAATCGGACGATGCCGGATATATCCACGAACAGTTTCTAAGTCACCTTAAACAACGGACGGATTCGCCGCGTCATTTTCCGGATCTGCAATCCCTGCAGGCGTGGTTCGATGCCAACGCGATCCAGATTTTCGAGTACCGAGTGCGCCGGGGCGCATGGGTCAGGATGAGCGATTTCGAAGTCGAAAAGTTTCGAAAAACATTGAATGCGCAATAACATGAAACCATTGTTAATTTTGTCTTTGTTGACAGCCGTTCTGAGCGCCCAGGCAGGAATTGAGCGCAGTGACACGAAAGAATCTTTGCGTGGATTGAACGGCGTTTATGTCGTGGTGCAATTGGTAGATCAACAACCAGCCGGCGTCACTACCAATCACGTCGATTCGTTGGTAGAGGCCGCGCTAAAAGATGCGGGCATCCCGTCAGATAATGAGCCAAAAAGATCCAATGGCGACGCCAACCTTTCGGTAACAGTCGATATTATCCAGCAACCACAACTGAACGTTTATATATTTACAACCGAAGTGGCAGTCACACAGGACGTGAAGTTGACTCGATCCCCGCGGCTCGAAGGCATGGCGGCGGAGACGTGGCGTCGCAGTCTTCAGGGCATTACTTCCCCCGATCGCCTGGATGTGATTGACGAGGCATTGAAACGGTGCGTAGCCGCGTTCGTCGCGGATTACCACGCAGCAAATTCCGCTGGTTATTGAGTCATCAGCCACGGTGTTGCGTGGTCGCGAGAATTTGTTTCGGATCGCGCCAGGCAATGCCGAATGCTTTGTAACCGCCGATCGTGAGTGCCAATGCTAAAAGTGTGGCAAGGACGTTTGTCATCGGGCCCGGTTTCGCGAGCCAGCCAAAACAGCCGCAGTCCACGTGTGCCACAATAAAATAGAGCCGTGCGCAAAGGCAAATTGAACCCCAGGTGGCGGCGGCAAGGCACGGTACCCACCGACGCGGACTGAAAAGAACCAGGGCGACAATGACAAACTCTGTCGCAGCCGCCAACAAAAGCACCAAATCGTTAGAGAAAGGCTGAAAACGGCCGAACATCGGTTCTTCCATGCACATCGTTACAACTTTAAGCCTGAAAATTTCCGGCAGTTTTGCCAAAGCCGTGACCGACAGAACGACGGCAACAAAACGCAAATAATAGCGGATGAAGTTCGAGCTCATATTCTCGCCTATCCATCATGATTTTTGCGCCGCACCGCATTATTGCAAGTCCATTTTAATCTTCTCTGCCCGAATCGAGGAACGCGGACAGCCTTGTCCGCGTGTTGTTCGTTTGCACCAAGTTCGCCCGGACAAAGCTGTCCGCGTCCCTTGGTTGCGGTTTTGCCGCGCTGAGGGTTTCAGGGTTAAAAATCAGTGCGTTTATCTGAGTTCTTTGCGGCAAAACTCCATTCCCTCTGTTTCCTCCTGTTAGATTTTACGCGGCAAGATGGGAATGCATTTTGTCCGGTTTCCAGTTCAAATCTTTGGTTTCGCGTGCACCCTGACGGCAGCGCGCCTGAAACAAAGCAGTGAGGTGCAGCATGAGCAAGATGGGCACCAAATAGACCGGAATGAGGAGTAAGGGCAATTGCGACATCGGCCGCGTAGTAATCTCGCCGGGAAGGCCGTGAGAGAACAGGATACTCAATCCGCCGATGGTGACGGCGACAATCAAATCCAGTATACCGCCAAGGTTCCAAAGGGCAAATTGCCGGCCGGTTGCAAAGGCCGGATTGCGGATGAGGGCCAGCGTGATCCAGGGCGCGGTCAAGCCGACCGCCATGTCACCCAGACCCGCGGGCCAGGCGAAAATGCCGGGTAACACGCCATTGGCATAGAGGGCAATAAAACCCATCCCGGCGAAGCGCCACGCCTGGATCGCTGCCGCCAGCCGAAGATCAAAGCTCATGACAAATTCGTGAAAGGTTTTGGAGAACCGAAAGAGCACCAGGAACACCGCAATCGGCAGGGCGAATCCAAGAAGGATGGGAATAGGCGGTGTTCCCGGTGAGCGCGTAAAAAATCCATCGGCGCCAAGATAAAAGATCAGGGCGAGCCACGCGGCGAGCGCGATGAGGATGGGTTTGGTTATTTTGCTGTTGGTTTGGTTTGTTTTCATTGTTTTATGTTTTTGTTGTTTGCTGTGTATATGCACTATATGGTTCAAAAAAAATCGCCGTCTGGTTCAGTTCATTTTCTCTT
>JASHPN010000032.1 GCA_030038175.1 Verrucomicrobiia bacterium | reverse complement strand
CGGAGGCAGTCTTTATCTTTCCAATATTGGCGCCCTGGCCGGGAGCGGGACCATCTCGGCGAATGGCGGTTCGGCTTCGGGCGCCGCGGGCGGCGGGGCCGGCGGGCGCATTGCACTTTACTGTTCGAACAATAACTTCGCGGGCCAGCTTTCCGCCAGCGGCGGCAATTCTGCTTATCCCGGAGGCGCCGGCACCGTCTTCACCGGCGTCGGCGGTGTCCAGGCATTGCTCATCAACAACAATGGAATGACAAACGGCGCCCAAACGCCACTGAGCAGCGCCTTTTCAATGCCTACGAATTTATTTGATCTCGATATTTCCGGCGCGGCTTCGGTCACTCCATTAACGCCGTTGCCGCTTTTGAGTAATCTCAATGTCGCCGCCGCTTCAACGCTAAACGTCCGCGTGTTGCCGGGTAATCTCTTCATCGGCGTGCTGAACAATGCCAATGTTGCCGGAAATTTGAATGCGAATGGCGCCGGCAATTCTCAAGCCGCCGGTCCGGGCGCGGGCAACACGGCCGACAACGAAGGTTCAGGCGCCGGGTACGGCGGCGTGGGTGGTCCTTCGGCAAGCGGTGCTCCCGGCGGCGCCACGTACGGTTCGGCCTCCGAACCGACGGATTTCGGCAGTGGCGGCGGCAATGGCGGCGCTCCGGCCGGCCTGAATTATTCCTTTGGCGGCGGCCCGCTTCATCTCAGCGTGCTTGGCGCCTTGAACATCACCGGCAACATCAGCGCAAACGGAGATCCAGGATTGCAGGACAACTCCGGAGGGGGGTCCGGTGGAAGCGTATGGATCAGCGCGGGCGCCATTTCAGGCAACGGAAGCATTTCCGCGACCGGTGGCAATGGTGTGCTTTATGATGGCGGCGGCGGCGGCGGCGGCAGGATTGCCATCTACACTCCGACCAACAATTTTACCGGTGTTACCAACGTTGCCGGAGGAACCGGCTTTTCGTCCGGCCAGCCGGGAACGATTTATCTCTCCAGCGCTTTTGGCGCCTTTCTCATCAATTCTCAGTCACCGACCGGGACGGTCTCCAATACCGTCAGTGTTGTCACTCTCGGATTTAACGACGCCATTGATCCTGCGTCCCTTTCCGTGTCCAATTTCACGCTGCTCGATCCCAACGGAAACACGATATCCAATTTCAGCGTGGCAGTCAGTGCTGCCCCGTCGGTGCAATTGAGTTTCCCGGCCCAAAATCTTTTGGGCGCTTATACGGTTGAAGTCGGGATAGCGCTCACCAATATTTTCGGCGTGCCTCTGGCGCAGTCTTACTCGGGGACTTTCTCAATTTCGCTGCCGACCCTTTCCGGCACTGTTACCGGCACCAACGGCGCGCCGGTCAGCGGTGTTCTGCTCCAGCCGAACGGCGGCCTTACTGGAGCCACCACCGACACCAATGGCAATTATTCAATTGGCGTGCCGCCGGGTTGGAACGGCGCCGTGACACCCTCGCTGGGCGCCCTCGTGTTTGTGCCTGATTCTCTTTCGTACACCAATGTCGCCGCTTCGATGACCAACCAGAATTATTTGGCGCTGCAAACCGTCGCTCCGAGCCTCAGCACCGCCTCCTTGAGTGCCGGCAATCTTTCGTTGAATTGGCAGGGCATTTCCGGTGTGACCTATCAGCTTCTGTGGTCCACCAACCTGGTGAATTGGCAACCGCTCGGCAACGCGCTCTCCGGCACCAATGGGCCGATGCAAATTGTGCTGCCAACCGGCTCCAATTCAACCGCCTTCTTCCAAATCAACGCCAGTTATTGACCTTTATCCAACCATGACAGGACCGGCTCGGTAAGGTCCTTAAAATAGTACGTCAGCGCTTCGTGGGTCGCGTTCGGAACAATAATCATCTCGCTTCCGGGCAGGGCCAGCGCCCGTACTTGTTTCACCACCGGCGGCGGCGCGATTTTATCATCGCTGCCGGCGATAAACAGCGCCTTGACCGGCGTGCGTCGCAAGACGGTTGTCGTATCGAACTCGGCGGGCGGGATTTTAAGGAGTGGAGGCAAATCTTTAATCCCCGCCTTCACCATGATTTTGGGCACCCAATCGGCATATTGCTCGCGAATGTTCAGGACGGCGTTGGAAAAACTGGCGTAGGGAGCGATGGCCACCACCGAACGAATGGCGGGGTCGCAAGCCTCCATTCGCAACGCCAGCACGGCCCCGTAAGACTCGCCCAACAATGAAAGTGGAGCGGCCAATTCCCTTTTCTGCGCCAAAGTATTGAGCAATTCGTTTATATCATTGGTTTCTCGGACGGTGAAATAAATGCGTTTTCCCGTGGATTCACCATGGCCGCGCAAGTCCACAAGCACGCACCGCCAGCCGTCCTCCGAAAGCCGCAAGGCCCACGGCAACATGGCAAATTGCGCCTCCCCATAACCGTGCAGCAACACCACGGTGCCGCGCGGCGCGGCCGTCCAGCCATTCGTGCGGCCGGGAACGGCCGCATGAAATGTGAACGTATATTCTTTGTCCCCGTGATCCATCCAATTTGTGGAAGTTACCCGGAAATGATAATTCGCCGGATCAACGATGCGATAACAGAGACGGGCCGGCGGCGGTCCCACGTCCACAAACTGCGAGGGAAAATTCGTAAGCAATTTGGGGTTGAACGCGAGTGTCACCGGGGCTTCCGCCGAAAACCAGGAAGGATACCGGTTGGGCGCGCGCGCAATCGCATGCGCCACAAAACTGCCGCATCCAGTGGTGCTCGAGGCCAAAAGGGCCAAAAGCAGCCAATTGAAAACTCTCGTCACAGTCCGTTCACTCTATCAGAAGTGACGGGGGCAACAGAAATGGTTTTTCAAAGAAAGGGCGGGCGCTGAAACTTTGAAATGCCCAAAAATCTTCAAATAGTTTGTCACCTCATTGCCGCGATCCGCCACTTATTTGGTGAGATGGCAAATAACGGCTCCCGGAAAGACCTCTTATAATGTTTCCTTCTTTTTATAGTGGGCCTTTGTCCCCCACGCTGGTAAGGTCATCCCGTTATACAACCAAAAACTTGAAGCAAACATGAACTCGCGAATCTTTTATTCAACCATCGCCCTGGCATTGGCCGTGACTGCCGGCGGGTGCGGCAAATCGAGCAAACTCAATGCACCCTCCAAAACGCCGGCTCCGGCGACGCCGGTGGAGTTAAAACTGAAGTGGACGCCCGGCGAACACGTCGTTCAGGAATTTGATATTGACCAGGACATGATCATGAATATTCCGAGACAGCCGGCGCCCATGCACCAGTTGATGAACATTGGGTAAAAGTATTCTTTAAAAGTTGGGGATTCGACGCCCGAGGGCGGGCGCGATTTGGATATGGAAATTCAAGCCGTTCACGTGGCGGTTAAAACCGGCGATCGAACGAGTCTGGATTATGATTCCGAAAAAAATTCAGCGAACAGCGCAAATCCGGTTGCTAAAATGTTCGGGAGAATCGTCGGCGCGAAAATCAGCTACGTTTTGGACCAGAGCAACAATGTGGTGAGCATGCAAGGTGTGCAGGAGCTGATGCGGCAAGCGCATGCCACCGGCGCCGGCGGACAATTTTTTAAGTCATTTTTCAACGAAGATTATTTCAGGCAAGTCATGGAAGGCAGCCGTTTCCTGCCACCCGATCCGGTGCAGCCGGGTGATACGTGGCCCGTGAAGATTACCGAGCCTTCCGCAAACACCGGACCGATCACCATGGATTTTACTTTTACCTTCAAAGATTGGGAAATGCACGGCCCGCGCAGTTGCGCCCGGGTGGAAGTCACCGGCACCATGGAAAGTGAGCCGGGCGGGACAACCGGTCCCAATGGAATCATGGTGACTCTCCAGGACGGCACGGCCACGGGTGTTTATTGGTGGGACCCGGAATTTGGAATGCCGATTGATTCGAACCTAAAAGTGGACACCACTGTCCTGGTGGCATTTCCAAAGCGAATGCAGGCGCAAATCGGCGCGGCCGTTATGACCAACCAACTGAGCCAGGTCATTACGACTAAAGTGGATTCGTTGAACTAACGCTGAGCAACTGAGCCGCGACCGTGAGGGAGCGGTTTCGATGCGCGCTATTTACGGAAAAGTCTTTTTCCTTTTTTCGGCTTTTCCGCTAAAAAGAGGCGTGTTTGTTTTCATCAATGGCCGGATAGTGCCCGAAGAAAAGGCGAGCGTGTCCGTTTCGGACCGCGCATTTCTATACGGCGACGGGTTGTTTGAGACGCTTCGCCTCGTAAACGGCAATCCGTTTCGCTGGCGGCAGCATTGGGAACGGCTCAAGCACGGCGCGAAGTTTCTCAAAATCAGGCTGCCGTTTTCCTCCAACGAACTGCATAGTTTCGCACGCCTGCTCGCCGCCAGGAATGACATGCCCGATTCATTGCTGCGTTTGACGCTTTCCCGCGGTCCCGGCGCAATCGGTTATTCCCCGAGACGGGCCGGGGCGCCGACGCTCGTCATGTCCATGCGGCCCGCGCCGCGAATCGGCGGCAAAATTCCCCAATGGCGGCTCATCACGTCCGCATTCCGGCTGGTTGCCGGTGATCCGCTCGCTGCTTTCAAGACCTGCAACAAATTGCCCCAGGTCCTCGCCCGCGGTGAGGCGGAGGCTTCTGGGGCGGACGAGGCCTTGCTTCTAAATACTGACGGCCACGTGGCTGAGGCCGCCGCCGCCAATCTGTTTTGGATCCGGGGCGGCGTGGTATTTACACCGCCGTTGAACGCGGGGATTTTGCCCGGCGTAACACGCGGCGTTGTTTTTGAAATCGCGCCACGGCTTAAAATTCCCATCCGGCAGGCGAACGCCGGTCCAAAAGAGCTTCCGCGCGCCGACGGCGTTTTTCTTTCACTGACGTCGTGGGGAATCGTTGAAGCCCGTTCGCTGAATGGCAAACGTTTGAATCGTTCTCCCATAACCGCCAGCATTGCCGCTACTTACAATGAGATATTGATGAATAGTTGCGCTTGCAACCGCCCGTCTGAACCCTAAAACTGAACCGTGGCTCGACGCTCCAGGCCAACCTACCAATTGCCGCACCGGAAAAAGCGGCGGGGCTTTGGCCGGCTCTTCTTTTTCGTTCTCATCGGCGCATCGGTGTATCTGATTTGGCGGCACGAACATTCTCTGAAACCAGCCCGTGCTCAATTGACGACGGTAACTCGGAATGAGGCGTCCAAACCGGCGGTCCCCAAAGCGGCGCCGCCGCCGCAACCGGTGGTCGTCACCCAACAATCGCCTTCCGATTTCCCGCGGCCTATCCACGATGTTCTTGAAGCGCAGATTGCCCTGGCGCGGCGCGGGATTTCCCCCGGTTCGATTGATGGCGCGCTGGGTTCGCAAACGCGCGAAGCCATTTCCGTGTTTCAGGAAACACAAGACCTGCCCGTTACCGGCGAACTCGATGCGGATACTCGGGCCAAACTCACGCTTGATGCGCCGCTAATGGCCACTTATACGGTTACGACCAACGACCTCGATGATCTACAACCTCTGGGCGCAACCTGGCTTGCCAAATCCCAACAAACCGCATTGGCCTATGAAACAGAATTGGAACTGGTGGCCGAAAAATCTCATTCCCATCCGCTGCTGATTGAACGCCTCAATCCCAAAGTGGATTGGCAGGACGTCACCGCCGGTACGGTGCTGCAAATACCTGACATCGCCTATCCCGACGCCGACAACAAGGCAGCATTTGTGGTGATTCACTTGTCCGACCGATATTTGGAAGCATTTGACGAGCAAACCAACCTGATGATCCATTTTCCGTGCAGCATCGCAAAAAAAGTGGAAAAACGGCCCGTGGGCGAATTGCATGTGGTAGTCATCATTCAAAACCCGAATTATACAGTGGACCCGGAATTGTTTCCCGAATCGTCAGAATTGCAGGCGATCGGCCACAAACTTATTTTGCCGCCCGGCCCGAAAAATCCGGTCGGTGTGGCGTGGATGGGCCTGGACAGACCCGGCTACGGCATGCACGGCACGCCCAATGCCCAGGAAGTGGGCCGCACGGAGTCGCATGGCTGTTTTCGGCTCGCCAATTGGGACGCGGAATATTTAAGCCAGCTTGTCTGGGTCGGCATGCCCGTCGAAGTGGTGCAGTGACACCTTCATTGCAGCGGCAACACCGCCTGCACCTTGTGGAATTTGGCCGGCGCTTTCTGGTCCGCAAAAATCTCGCTCGTAGTCGAACCTGCCGTTGGCGCGATCAATCCCAGGCCGCTTCCCAGGCCGGCATCCTGCCACGTGCCCTTTATTAAATTCGTATTCTCAAGAATGTAATAAAGCCGCGTCGGCTCACTGTTCCAGGTCAGCTCTGCGCCGGAGCCGCCACCGGTAAAGCTTTCAAAGATGATGCGGAAAACACTGTTGACGTTGTTCGGATCGGTGCCGGCGATATAATCCTGCCCAATGGTGTTGCCTTTGCCCGTGGGATCGGCGTTGGCATTGACGTTAGTCGTTCCGAAGTAGGTCAGGAGCCAGGGAACAGGCAGGCCATTCGGAGCAAGCGGGCCGGGGAACAGGGTATCAGTTTGCACGGATGCAACCGCGTTGCTCAAGGAAATCCAGCCGCAATTGGCGCTCCAGACGTAGCCGCTGAGTTCGCCCGTCAGCAAGTTGACTTTCGGCTGCCCGTAGGTTTGCTCGAAGGTAATCCAGCCGATGTTTGCGGCCCAGGCATATCCGGTGAGATTGCCCAGGCCGTCGTTGTTGACGCCAAAATCACCGGCCGACAGATTCTGGTAACGAATGCCGTTCGTCGGGCTGCCACTGCCCAGGTTAATCCAGCCAACGTTGGCGGAATAAATATACCCGGAGCAAGTGTAATCGCCGATCACCGCGCCGTTGTTGGTATCGGCCACCGCGTTCAGCCAGCCGATATTTTCGCCCCAGGCGTAGCGGTTCACGGCGTCAATGGTGGTGCCGCATAATGCGGCCAGCGGTTGAAGGCTGCCGGCTAAGGCCAGCGTCAGCAGAAAAAGTTTCAGTTTGATGGTTTTCATAAGTTCCATGGGGTTGAATGGGTTAATCATTCGTAGATCGCAATTCAATAGGAGTTGACGTTGTGATTCACTTGGTAAGACGAACCAACGCAGACATTGGCGGTCGTAGCCTCCAGGCCTACGCCTGAAGCACTGTAGCCATAACATCCGGAGGCGGTATCGGAGACGTTAAGGCCGACGCCGCTGCCGAGGCTTTCCCCGAAACAATTCTCAGCCATGGCGGCGATCATGCCCGTGCCGGCGCCGGTGTCGCTATTACTGTACCCGTAACAGTTAAGCGCGGGGCCGTTACAATAAAGGCCGGTGCCGGTGTAGCTGCTGCCATAACAGCCAGTCGCGGAATAATAGGCGATAAGGCCGGTCTCGGAGAAACTGTCTCCGTGACAGTTCAGCGCGGCGCCGCTGCAAAAAAGGCCGGTGTTGCTCCCGGCAACGCCAAAACAGCCAATCGCAGAATCGTTGGCGTAAAGACCGATACCCAAGCCGTTGTTATTCCCGTTACAGTTTTCAGCGGTGGACGTGTAAAGGCCGTTGCCGCCGGCGGCACTGTAGCCATAGCAGTTGTTGGCGGAGTATCCGGCATTCACACCGTCACCGTTGGCAAAACTGTAGCCATAGCAATTGTTGGCTGTCGCGGCATCCACACCGTCGCCATTGGTGCTGACGCCATAGCAGTTGGCGGCGGTTTGCGAGGCGATCACCCCGCTCGCGCCGAGGCTGTAGCCGCAACAGTCCGATGCATTGTTCGCAATAATGCCGGCGTCCCCGCAGTTCAAAGCGGTCGAATGGAAGACACTGGCGGCTTCAATGCCGTAACCTCCCGTCGTTTGCACCGTACAGGATTCCACCACGGAATTGCTCATGCCCAGGATGATGCCGGAGGACGCGCACCCGGAAACAGAAACATTGGCCACGCGGACATTGAACGGCGGATTTTTGTCGTTCGGGTTGGTCGCGTAGGCGATCCCATTGGGAAAGCCCGTGCCGCTGACACTGCCGGCGCTGTTGTTCGTTGCGCCGCTGGTGATATGTCCGTTGACAATGGTGATATCCGAAAGCCCCACGCCGATCTGAATGCCCGCAACCGTGACTTGCTGGTCAATCGGATCAGTGCAGGAAATCGTAAAACCGCGAAGATCGAGCGTGACCTCGCTGGCGCCAATGGCGATGCCGGACCCGGCGCTGCTCACGATGATATTGGTCGTCAAATAATAGGAGCCGCTGCTCGTGATGACAGTTTGCCCGGAGATGGGCGTGCGCGGCTCCATTTGGCTGAGCGCCAGCATCGTCGGGGCGGGCGCGCCGGGCGGGATGAGGCTGCCCTGGGCCAGGCACGTTGAGCGTTGAGCGTTGACGGTTGCGAGCAACGCGAGCAGGAGAAGTTTCAGTTTGACGGTTTTCACAGGTTGCATCGGGTCGGATTCGTTAATCGCAAATCATAAATCAAAACGGCAGCGGCCGGATTTCCTGATAATCGGACGGCGGCTGAAATAATCGCGCTTCCTCGCCGGGATTGATTTTTTCCGGCGTGATGGACTGGACTTCAAAGCGATACCGTTCCGCGCCGTTGCCGATTTTCGACATCGCCAGCAACGGAAACAATTGTTTGGCTTTGAGCAGGTCGCCCCATTGCTCCTCAATCATGCGCGGCCCGAAACGATGCGGCTGGTTCGGTAAATAGAGCTGGAACGGAAGCAATCGGTCCGTCGCCCAGATTTCCATCGTCTCCCCGCGCTGCTTGAGTTCATATTGCTCACAGGCCAGGCCGAGCAGGTTGGTTGAGTGTCCCGTGTCCCGGAGTTCCAACCTTCCCATCATCATCGGCATCATCGGCGTGGCGGGCATTCCCATGCCCGGTCGTGGGATCCCCGGCATGGCGGGCATTTGGGGCATCGCGGGGGCGCCCGGAAGGTTCGTCGGGCCGATACCTTGTGGCGCGGGCATGGGCGGCGCACCCGCGCCGAGTGCGGTTGGGAGCGCCTGGCTCCCCGCGCCGGCGGACGAGGCGTCCGCCGGACGCGAGGGCGCGTGTGCTCCCCCGGACTTATCCAACCGCACGAAACTGCGGTTGTTCGGAAAGAGCAGCGTCATTTCGCCCGTTTGCAGATTCACAATGTCCCGCGCGTGCGGCCAGCCGGTGTCGGTTTGTTCGATCCGTACATAATTGGTGCCGACAGTGTAAACCAGGTTGGCGACCGGTCCGCCTTGCGTGAGGGCAGCCGTAATGCGGCCTTCGAAACCGAAGGCGGCATGAATGGCGAAGGACAGAACAACAATGGCGATAAAAGTTTCTGTTTTCACGGCTCAATTGGATTCATCGATCGCAAAACACAATTTGTCACGGCATGTTATATTTGTAGACAATATTTGTAGTCCCGCCGCCCACAATGCACGAATTGCCGATTTGGGCGGTAATGCCGTAGCCGGAAGCGCTGTAACCATAACATCCAATGGCAATACCCTGGCTGGCATAAATACCCGGGCTGGGGCCGGAACTGTAGCCATAACATCCTACGGCAATGCCGCCGCCGTTGTTGACCCCGACGATTGTAATACCGACGCCGGTGCCGGTATTGTAGCCATAGCAGTTGTTGGCGGTCCCGGCTTCCACGCCGGTGCCGTCGCTGGAATTGTTTCCGTAGCAATTGTTGGCGGTCGTGGCCTCCACACCGATGCCGGAGCCTACACTGGTGCCACTGCAATTGTTGGCGGCGCCTACGGCGTAGATACCGGTGCCGCCACCGCCACCGTAGCCATAACAGCTGGTGGCAGCTCCTGAGGCGTACACGCCGTAGGTGAACTGAGCATAGCCATAGCAATTGTTGGCGGTTGAAGTAAACACACCGGCGCCGCCGTTACCACCGTAGCCATAGCAGTCGTTGGCCGTATCGGCATCCACTCCGTCGCCGTCTAGACAGGAGCCATAGCAGTTGTTGGCGGTTGTCGTCCACACACCGGCGTTGCCGCAGTTCACCACCGTCGAGTCGGAAACAGACGTAGCCACAATGCCATAGCTACCCGCCATATTGACCGTGCAGGATTCCACCACCGCGTTATAGGTGTTGAGATCAATTCCGCTATACAGGCAACCTGAAACCGAAACACCGGAAACGCGCACGTTAACCGGGGGCGTCCCCAAATAATAATAAAAAATGCCGTAACCAAATCCGGTGCCGCTGTAGGTGTTGCCGCTGTTGATGGTTACGCCGCTGTTGATGAAGCCATTGACAATGGTGATGTTTGTCAACGGGCCGGTAGTGCCCAGCAAAATACCGGAATTGGTCCCCGCCGGATTTTGCGTCGAGGAAATGGTAAAGCCTTTCAAGTCCAGCGTTACGTTATTCGCGTTAATAGTGATCGCATTGCCGCCGCTGACAGTGACGTTGGTCGTCAAATAGTATGAGCCGGGTGCCGAAATGGTGAACGGCGCGGACGAGATGGGTGTGCGCGGCTCCATTTGGCTGAGCGACAGCATCGTCGGCGCGGGCGCGCCCGGCGGGTTGAGGTTGCCCTGGGCCAGGCACGTTGAAAGTTGAACGTCCATGGTTGACAGGAGCCCGACCACAATAAGCTTCAGTTCTATAGTTTTCATGAGTAGGCCCGGGTCGAATTCGTAAATTCTAAATCATGACACGGTATCTTCGACCGGTAATTTTAGTGAATAAAATTCGCGTCCGGGTGGCTTGAATTGGCAATCGTTGAAATATCTCCGCCGGCGCTGGTGTTCACGATCGGTCCCCAACTGTTTCCGCTGCCGAAAACAAAGTTCGTCGCGACATTGGCATCCGCGCTGTTGCGCAGGATGAAAGCATGATTATTCGGAGCAACTACCATGGCGGCGTTGTTGAAATCCAGGGTGTTGCCTTCGATCCGGCAGCCGGGCGCGTTCGTGACGAAAATTCCCGCGCCCGCATTGCCCGTCGCGTTG
The DNA here is from genome assembly GCA_030038175.1 of Verrucomicrobiia bacterium. Lineage (GTDB taxonomy): Bacteria > Verrucomicrobiota > Verrucomicrobiia > Limisphaerales > UBA11358 > UBA11358. The sequence goes on along the minus strand of JASHPN010000032.1, from coordinate 6,524 downwards.
CAGCCGGTAATCGTATTGGCGGGGCCAGGCGCAATCCCATTCCCAGTTGTGCTGCCGTTCGCTACGCATCGGCTCAACACGCACCCGGCGGATGTGACAATATTGTCCGTTTCATTTGTCGCGACCACACAACCTGTCAAGGTACAACTATTGGACACGCTGATGCCGTTGCCGGAACTCTCCGAAACGCTACAGCCTTCCAGGACGCACGCCTGGCCGGCGTCAATGCCATCGCCGCCGCTATAGTAGACGGTCACGTCGCGCAGCGTGCAATTGTCGCCGGTCACCATGCCAATGCCGTCAAGCTGGCAATTGCAGCGCTCAAAAATGCAACTCGAATTTTGCACCTCAAATCCGGTTCCATCTTCGGCGGCGATGCAATCCTCGAAGGAACACGTGTAACCCGCCCTGAATCCCGGACCGCCGTCGTCGTAGGCATTGCAATTTCGAAAAGAACTGTTGGACCCGATCGTAAAGCCGGCGTCGCCGCTGCCGTACCCAATGCAATCTTCAAAAAGACAATATTGGTCCAGGACCCCGCCAAATCCTTCCAATCCGTTGTAGGCCGCGACACAGTGGCGCACCTCGGTGTAACCTCCGGGATTCATGCCATCATACGTATTGTCGTAGAGGTTCAAATCGCTGAACTGTGAATTTTCCGAAGTATCCGCGTTAAGGCCGTTCCCCGGCCAGTCGGTGATCGTGCCGTTCTTGATAATGATATTCTGATAGAGATTTCCCAGGGTGCCGTTGACGTTAATTCCATCCAATGCGCCTGGCGCACCGGTCATTGTGAAGCCACACAGATCAATCGTGACGTTGTTCGTTTCGATAGTAATGCCGTTGGTGCCGCTGACACCCGTGAGGTTCGTGGTCAGAAAATACGATCCGGCCTGCGTGATGACATAGGGTAACGAGGAAATAGGCGTGCGCGGTTCCACCTGCAATAGGGTGCGCATCGTCTGGCCGGGCGGGCCCGAGGGCGTCAGGGTGCCCTGGCCAAACGCACAGACGGATAGGATCAAGGGTGAAACAATGGTGGCAAGGATGATGTTTGATTTCATAGGATTCCTGTTGTGATTTGCTCAGCAAATAAAGTTTGCTTCCGGGTTGCTCGAATTGGGCAGATGAAAAGTCGAAGATGCAATGAGGGCGGCAAGAATGACGTTTTTTTCATTGGGCTCCTAACGTATTGCTTTCCTATCAGATAAGCAGTCTTATTTCAAGCATTATATATTTAAAAATACATATCACTTTTGAGACATGCTTATGGCGATTTTGGGCCTCTGCGTCGGGCAGAGGTCGTTATAAATTTCCTCGGAAATTATCATTGTCGGGCCGTGAAAATTGATGAAGAATTGGAAAACTTAAACAAAGGCAAATTCAATTATGAGTATCGCAATTATCGCCGTCATATTTTTAGTGGTTTTATTGGTCATCGCCCTGGCGATTGCCGCATTCGCCATTGGCGGGTTCAACAAGTTGGTCACCCTGCGCAACCGGTATAAGAACGCCTATGCGCAAATTGACGTGCAGCTCAAGCGGCGCTACGACCTGATCCCGAACCTGGTCGAGACCGCCAAGGGCTACATCAAACACGAGCGCGAAACCCTGGAAAATGTCACCAAAGCCCGTAATGTCGCTTATGCCGCGTCCCAGGCCGCGGCGGCAAATCCGGGCGATTCCGGCGCCATGAAGAACCTCGCTTCCGCCGAAACCGGGCTGGCCGGCACATTGAGCCGACTGATGATGGTGTCCGAAGCGTATCCGGACTTGAAAGCCAACCAAAACATGATGCAACTCACCGAGGAATTGACTTCCACGGAAAACAAGATTTCCTTTGCGCGCCAGGCCTACAATGATTCGGTGATGGCGTATAACACCGATCGCGAGGTTTTTCCCAGCAACATCATCGCCGGCGCCTTCAATTTTGGCCCGGCCGAACTGTTTGTGATTGAAAAACCCGAAGAAAAAGAAGCGCCAAAAGTGTCATTTTCGTGACTTGTTAAATGGTTAAAAGAGTTAAATGAGTTGAATGGTTGAAGCGAAACAGGAGCCAAACTGGCGGGGCCGCACTGCCACAGCCGTAAGCCGTTCAACGATTTAACCTTTTAACATTTTTAACGATTCAACCATTTTAACGATTTAACAAGTCCGCCATGGATTTTTTCGAACAACAGGCCAAAGCGCATCGAAAGACCAAATGGCTGGTCATCTATTTTGTGATGGCCGTTGCGGCCATGATCCTGGCCATTTATATCGCCGTCCTTTTAATTTTTTCCGGAGTTCAGACCCATCACGATATTTATTACGGCAACCAGCCTCAGTTTTCCGCCTGGAATGCCCAAATATTCCTCGGCGTCAGCATGGTCGTGCTGGCGATCGTGGGCATCGGCAGTGCTTACAAGACCTCATCACTTTCCGCGGGGGGTAGTGCCGTTTCGGATTTAATGGGCGGCCGGCTCGTCAAAACAAACAGTTCCGATCCGGACGAGCGGAAATTACTCGATGTGGTCGAAGAAATGTCCATCGCTTCGGGCGTTCCCATGCCGCAGGTCTATGTGATGGACGAGGAAGACGGCATCAACGCCTTTGCCGCGGGCCATAAACCCAGCGACGCCACCATCACCGTAACGCGCGGTTGCATGAAAATCCTGAACCGCGACGAGCTTCAGGGGGTCATCGGCCATGAATTCAGCCATATCCTGAACGGTGATATGCGGCTGAATTTGCGGCTGATGGGAACGATCTTCGGCATTCTTTGCCTGGCCATTGTCGGCCGGATTCTCCTGCAAACGTTGCGGGGAGGGCGGGGGAAGAATGCGGCTCCGATCGCACTGGTTGGCGTTGTCCTATTCGTGATTGGCTATATTGGCGTCTTTTTTGGCCGTCTCATCCAGGCGGCCGTGAGCCGGCAGCGCGAATTTCTCGCCGACGCGTCGTCCGTGCAGTTCACGCGCAACCCGGCGGCAATCACCGGCGCGTTAAAAAAAATCGGCGGCCTGGGCGCGACGGGGTCCCGCCTGATTCATCCGCACGCCGAAGAGATTTCGCACATGTTCTTTGGCAATGGCGTCAGCGAACCGTTTATTGGCCTGCTCGAAACCCATCCGCCGCTTGCGGATCGCATTCGTGTTTTTGAACCCGCTTTTGACGGCAATTTTCCCTATGTCCGCTACGACGGGCTTGAGAAAGCGCCGCCGGAAATCCCGCGTCCGCGCCGGGCCGTCGCGCCAAATTTGTTTGGCACGGTCATGGGCGGCGTGATTTTGGGCGGCGGCACCGAACCGCCGATCATCAAACCCCACGCCGTTCTGCCCGGTCTGGGCAATCCCACGCCGTTGCACTTGAAATATGCCGAGCAATTGCGCGATTCATTGCCGGAAGACATCCGTGCCGCCGCGCGCGTGCCGCTCGACGCTACTGCTTTGATCTATGCGATGATTTTAAGCGGGGACGACCAGCAGCGCGCGCAACAGCTTGCGGAATTAGGCAGGCGCGCAGGGGATAGCGTCGCCGAAAAAACAAAATCCCTTTTTCCGGACGTCTCCCGGGCGGCGGCGCACGCGCATTTGCCCATGATCACGCTGGCCCTGGGGGCGCTCGGGCAGCTCACCGCCGAACAATACGATACCTTTTCCACAACTCTCAATTGGCTCATCACCAGCGATGGCAAAGTCCAACTGTTCGAGTTTGTCCTGCAAAAGAGTGTGCTGCGCCATTTGGATTCCCAATTTCGCGGCGCGGTAAAACCGTTGATCCAGTATTACTCGGTAAAACCGCTCGCGCCGGACTGTTCGGTGGTGCTCTCGGCGCTGGCAACCGCCGGCAGCCAGAATCCAGTCGAAGTTCAGAATGCCTTTAATGCCGGCGTCCCGTATTTGCGCGCCCCGGCCGACAGCGAGCTTGGATTGCTTCCGCCGGACCAATGCGACGTCCAGCAACTAGACGCCTCGCTGAATCGCCTGGCGCAGGCCGCGCCCATCATCAAAAAGAATCTCTTGGACGGTTGTGTCCATGTCATCGGCGCTGACGGCGTGATTCAGGAATCCGAAGCCGAGCTCCTCCGGGCCGTTGCTGACACCCTCGATTGTCCGATGCCTCCCTTCGTGACGGGGTAAAGGGAATCCTCGCCGTCCTCGTTCTCGATACGGCTTTTAACTACATCGAATCGCTCCTCGTTCATAAAATTTTTGGGTATAAGCCGCGGGAACGGAAACGGGACACGAATTGCACGAAGTGACACGAAGAAAAATGGTCTTTTATTGGGGAATCCGAAGATTTTGAGGACATGGAACGGCAAAAGCCGGGCGGAAACGAAGGGCCATTTTTGAGCTTTGTTTCCGGGGGCATTGAAGCGCGAAATACGCCAAACAAACGAAATAACAGAAGGGCGCTTTGTTAACCGCGTTAGCCACGGCACCAGCAGCCGCCCCATATCCAAAATTCAACATTCAACGCTCAAATCCGAGCTCAATCCCTCAGCCGGAAGAAAGCATTTGTGCCGGAAACGCCGTTGGTCACGATGAAATTGCCGCCGTTCGTGCCGATCTTTCCGGTGAAACTCTGCCATTGATTACTGGCGAGCGACGGCGCGGTTTGGAGTGAATAACAGTTGAAATTCGTCGGCCATGACACAAGCACATTCCCGCTGGCTGCCACCACACTCAATTGCGGCGCCGCGCCGGGCGAAACGGTGACGGTGAAACCGCTCGAATTGGCGCCGACGATATTCGTCGCGGTGCAGGTCACGACATTTGTTCCCAGCGGAAATGTCGTGGGCGATATAATCGTGCCTGCATTCAATTGGTAGCTGATGACCGGCGGCGGGTAACCGCTTGCCGTGGCAGCGAACGAAATCGCCGGCAACGAACACACGCCGTTGGTTGCGTTGGTGACGACGTTGGCCGGCGGCGTGACGACCGGCGATTGGTCCACCGTCAAAGTGAACTCCTGCGGAGTGGTTCCACCGGAATTGGTCGCATAAAATGTGACCGGATAAACGCCGCCCGATCCGCCCGCGGGAATACCGCTCAAAATCGCGTTGGCGGTATTGAACGTGACCCCGCCAGGCAGCGCGCCACTGTAACCATACGTCGTCGCCCCGGAAGCCTGGACCTGGAACGTGCCCATGACACCGACGACGAAATTCGTGCTGTTCGCGCTGGAAAATACCGGCGCCTGAACACCGCTGATGGTAAAGCTCACTGTGGCATTGGCGTCGCCTGCCGTAATGCCATCCACTCTGGCCTCAACCTGGCCGGTGCCCGCATTCGTGGCGACAAAGGTTGCGGTTGCCGTGCCGCCGGCTTGAATCGTGGATTGTGGCGATTGTAGATAGCCATTGCTGCTCGTCCACGTCACCGGCAGACCGGCTAACGGCGCAAGATTGGCGGCGGAAATCGGTTGCCCCAGAGAATTGGTCAGAAAGGTCGCCGTGACTGTCGCCGACCCGTTGACTGCCAGGGGATTTTCGTTGATGGACGTTCTTAATTGCAGCCACGGACTGAACGCGATTTCCCCTTCGCTTAACGGTACGGAACTGCTTGTCGCCGGGTAAGTGATGTCAGCGCCGGATGAATTGGGACCGCTATTGCCGCCCCACCAATTGTTAGTCAAATCGCCCGTCGTGCCGGAGTTGTCGCTCACATAGACGGCGCCGCCGTTGGCCGCGTAATTGCCCCGGAAGCGATTGCCGGCGCCGGTGAGAGGGCCGGTCTCAAGATAAATCGCGCCGCCGTAGGTTACGCCGCTGACGCAGGAGTTGCTCGCAAACGTGCAGCCGGTGACGGTGAAACTCCCCGTCGTACCGCCGGCCAAATCCAACGCGCCGCCCGCGGCACTGGGCGCGATGTTGTTGGAAAAATAGCTGTCGCTGATGATGGCGTTGCCGGGATCGTCGCCGTTGTTGAATTCAATCGCGCCGCCAAAACCCTCGCCGCCGCCCTTTGCCGCGTTGTTGCCAACGAACACACAATTGTTGACGTTCAAGTTGCCGCCGCCGGACATTTCGACCGCGCCGCCGTCGGCGCCGCTGTTGCCGCCCGCAGTCGGGTTGCAAAAATTGTTAGTGAAAACGACGTTCGTCAAACTTAAAACGTTGTCCGGCGCGGAGGAACTGCCACCGGCCGTGATAGCGCCGCCGTTGCCGCCAAAACCGTCCGGGTCATTTGGACTTTCGCTGCCGCCCGTGATGGTGACGCCCGTCACACTGAAGACGACGTCGGCATCCACGTTGTAATTTACGAGGCAAATCATATCACCCGATTCCGTTTGATTGATGATCGTTTTGGCCGCGTTGGTGCCGTTGATATAAATCGTCGTATTTGGCTGCGTGCCGGCAACCAAATCGCCGAGCGAGAGGTTGTATGTGCCGGCGGGAAGATTGATTATGGTTGTGCCGCCGGTCGTGGAAGCATACTCAAGCACGGACCGCAACGTATATTGGCTGCTGCTGTCATACGGCTGGGTTGATTCCGGCGAGCCTTGCGAACTGAACCCGACGCTGTGTCCGTCGGCGGTCG
>JASHPN010000260.1 GCA_030038175.1 Verrucomicrobiia bacterium | reverse complement strand
GCTCGAATCCTTCCGAGGATATTCAATCGTTTTTGATTGCTGGCGGCTTGCAACCCGGAACCAATACATTGAGTTTCCCAGGCGCCTATGGAACAGGCGGGCTTGCGGGCGTCAATTGCTTTAATTGTTATATCGCGGGCATCGGTTTTGCCCTCACCAGCGCGCCGATTATGACCAACGAGCCGGCCAGCGTTACCAACGTCTATGGCTCAACCGTCTCATTTTCTGCGGTGCCGTTGGGCGCCCCGCCCATGTCCTATTACTGGCTCAGCAACGGCGTGCCCATCAGCCCGGCGACGCTCATTGCATACGCAACCCCTTCATTGAGCTTCGTTGCCACGAACTTTAGTCCGTCGGAATTGGTGGGGTCTAATTATTATGCCAATTATCAACTCATCGTCAGCAATTTTCTCGGCTCGGTGACCAGCACGGTGGCAACTTTGGATGTTCAAATTCCTCCGTTGGGTGTGACCTCCGCAGGTGTGCCCATCTGGAATTCATCTAACAATGAAACCAACATTGTGGTGTATTTTTCCGGGGCCGTGGATTCCGTTACCGCCACGACTCGAACGAATTACACTGTGAGCGGCGGCACTGGCGCCACCGTCTTGACTGCCGCCCTGGGTAGTTCGCCGGGCGAGGTGATCCTGACGACGACCCTCTTGACTCCGGGGGCCAGTTATTCGCTGAGTGTGCAAAATGTAAACTCTTCGTATGGCATCACGATGTCACCATCGCCCCAAATGCTCAGCGTGGGAACATACCCGGCGTTGGCTCTTTGGCTTAAGGCCAGCACCGGCACGATTCCTGACGGCTCCGGCGGTGTGGGCCAATGGAACGACCAGTCGGGCAATGGGAACAATTTCATGTCCGCATACGGTCCGGGGTTTGATCCGGTTTTGGCTACGAACTCCTATGGCTATCCGGTCGTTCGTTTTAATGGCAGCAACGATGACACTTTGTATGCCAATAACGAACCTTCTTTACAGCTTACTAACAACATGACTGTTTTTGCCGTGGTGAACTTTGCCACCCTGGCCGGCAATACCAATGGGGAAATCATTTCCGAGACTGACGATAACAATCTGCCGGCTCCTTATGACTATTACGCCAACTCCTCGGCGGTTCTCTTGTTGCGCGGCACTGGCAGTGGGACTCCGGGGTCGGTCGCCTCGGCTCACGATCCGTCACTTGATGTTCCGCATATATTGGATGTTGTGATGCAAGGAAACAATGTGACACACCGCCTGGATGGCAGCGCCAATGGCACGGGCACAATGTCCACGAGCATTAGCGACGCAGGACAGCCGATCCAAATCGGCACGCGGGCAGATGGCGCTAATCATTTGACCGGCGACTTGCAAGAACTGATTCTGGTTGGTTCAGCGATGTCGCCCGGCGACGTCGTTTCGATGGAAGGCTATTTGGCGGGTGAATATAATTTGCAAATCGTTCCTCCGGTTAACGCCAACCCCACGAATATTGTTGTTTCGTTGGCAAACAGCCAAATGACTTTGCTGTGGCCCGCCGATCACATCGGCTGGACGCTGCAGGCCCAGACCAACAATCTTGCCGTGGGCATCAGCACCAATTGGGTCAATGTGTCCGGTTCGACCGACACAAACCAGGTTAATGTCCCAATTAACCTGACCAATGGCAGCGTATTTTATCGTTTAATCTACACACCATAGGGTGGCAGGAAGTGAAAAGCACAGTTCAAAAAAGAACGATTCAACAGACAACATGTTTATTCGCGACAAAACCGGGCGCAATGGTTGATTTGTCAAGGAGGGGAGGCTTGGTTTTTGGCCGAATAACCTCAGGCGTGAAGGCGCGTGATCGCGCCTTCACGCTTGTCGAATTGTTGGTGGTCATCGCGATCATTGCCATTTTAGCCGCCATTCTTTTGCCGGTGTTGAATCACGCGAAACAAGCTGGACTCAAGGCTGGTTGCCTGGACAACATGAGGCAGTTGCAGGTGTGCTATATCATGTACACTCAGGATAATAACGATTTTCTTGCCCCCAATAATGGGCAGGCCAATGTGGGCGCGACCAATTCGTGGGCCGGCGAAAGCGCCGCGCAAACGGATTACACGACGACTCATATCCGGACCGGCCTGCTTTGGCAATATAATCAGTCGTACGGCATCTACGTTTGCCCGGCGAACACCTATATGATCAAGGTAACAGCGCCGCCTCCAGGCTCAGGCCTTGTGCCGAATGAGCTTGTGCCCCAGACACGAACCTGCACCATAGACTTCTCTTTGAACATTGAGTCAGCCGCGCAGGATGGCGTTACGCCCAGGTGGAAATTCAGCCAGTTGACTGGCAACGGCAGCCCCGGCGTGGCCCGGAAAATTGTGTTTGTGGATGATTACGAACTTCAAGTTTCCGGCGGCGCTTTCGGAATTTGGGGAGAGGGCGACATGGCTGATGGAGGAAACCCTCAGACGGGAAACCCGACCGGAACCTGGTGGAATGTTCCGGCCACCCGCCACGATAATGGTTGCACCTTTTCGTTCGCCGATGGCCATGTTGAGTATTGGAATTGGAAGGGCCATTACGTTTGGGGAGGAGGGGGTCCGAATCCTGCGGACGCGGCGAGCACCATGTACGACCTTCCCCGGATCATGGCCTGCGAATTTCAGGTCAATTCAACTCCTTAACCCCTTTCTTTTTAATGCCATTACCAACGAAAACGCGCCTGAGTTCTTTCACGCTCATCGAATTGCTGGTGGTCATCGCCATCATCGCCATTCTGGCGGCCATTCTCCTGCCGGTCCTGGACAAAGCCAAACAACGAGGCATAACGATCCAGTGCATTGACAATTACAAGCAATTGCAGACGTGCTATATCATGTATATTCAGGACAATAATGATGAGTTTCCACTGAACTTTGTTAATGACCCTCCCCAAAATTGGATTCTTGGCCATGCGCAATCTGATTATACGACGACCAACATTCAAGACGGGGTGCTTTTTCAATATAACCGGCAAGTTAAAATTTATGCTTGTCCCGCCAACACGAAAATGATCACGGTGACATCTCCACCGCCAGGTTCCGGCTTTGTGCCGAATGAACTCGTGCCGCAAACGCGGACGTGCTCGATTAACTATATGATGGGGGGAAATTCGGCATCCCTGGCCACGGGGCCGTGGACGGAGACCCGCGCCATTACCTTTGAATCGTATTGGAAATTGAATCAACTTTCGACCGCGTCCATTTCCGGGCTATTTGTGTTTGATGAAGAAGCCCAGGCGACCCTGGATGACGGAGAATTTGGTGTTTATCCTCTGGTTGATGGCACTTTGCAAGTGAATATATGGTGGAATTTGCCGGCCAATCGCCATAACGACGGCGCCGTTTTTGGCTTCATGGATGGCCATGTGGAGCGTTGGCAATGGCAGGGACCAGTTGTTCCCGCGAATCAAAATAATGGAACCGGCACCGCCGGCGGGGACTTTCCAGGCGGTTCGTCGGATGATTTGTACCGAGTCGAATCCGCTGCGGGGCCTTATGCACCGTGACCATTCGAGCCGTTAGCCGGCTTGTCTAGAAGTTCCATGACCGGAGTGGCGCCATATCCGTGAAGCAAAGAGGCTCCAATGGAATCTTCTTCAAGGATCGTGTCCCCCTGGCAAACGAACGGGTTCGCGGTTGTATAGGATTAGAAGTTGAAGATTATGGCCGGGTGAATGCACAATGGACAAACATGTCTAAGCGCCTGTTAAAGATAAATTGGATCTGCATTCTTTTGGCCGTTGGCGGTTTTACGCGCCTGCAAGCAGACGATGGGGATGCTCGCGGCGGTGACGTTTTTGGGCAAATCGCCCAGCGGGATGCGGGAGCTTTCCGCGTTGATCTGCTGCCATTCCTGTGGTGTGGCGCGCAAACTCATCAATTCTGCTCTTATGACCGTGCCGGCGACAATTACGATTGGCAATATTTTCCCTTGTATATGGACACGAACGGCGAATGCGTCATTTTTGACGCCATGGGGCCGGGCTGCCTATATCGCCATCACATGAATATTTGGCACGGCGCGCCCATCTATAGGGGCATCCATATTCAATATTATTTCGATAATGAGACGAAGCCGCGGATTGACATGGATGTTTCCACGTTCTTCAGTACCAACAATCCGCTGGGGATTTTTCAGCCGCCTTTGGCATACGATGGAGGGAATCGTTTTCGAATTCTTTACCATCCCATGTTCTTTAAGAAGCGGCTCAAGGTGTGTTTGAGCGCGCTGCCCGGCGGCGGCCCGCCCACAGTATCGGCGCCGTGGGAAGGCAGCGCAAAAAAAATACCGCAGGGCGACAAACACCATTGGCATTGGTATAATTACACGTATCAATTGTTCACCGAAGATCCGGGGCTGGATTCATGGACTCCCGAGACGGGACGCCGTATGATGCCCGCCTTGCTGAATGCCTGGAATGTCAACAAGGTCAGTGCCGCGACGGAGCAGGGCGGTAAAGAGAAAGTTGTGACCGCCAAAATAAAGGCCGGGAGAACGGCCACGCTGTGGAAAAGTCGAAAGGCCGGTTCGATCACTGCCCTGCATTTGCAGATCAATCCCACAAATGACATTGACGCGCTATTTGATTCCTGGCTGAAAATTACCTTTGATGGCGCGTCTCGTCCGCAAATCGAGGCGCCGGTGGGTTGTTTTTTTGGAGCTTATCGGACCAAACTCCGGGCTTCTTATGGTTCATTGCTACTGGGCTGGACGAATAACCAGGGTTATTGTTATTTCCCGATGCCCTTTTGGAAATCGGCCGTGATTCAAATCGAATATCGCGGTCCGGGCAGAGTCGCCGTGGCGGCTGTCATTGATTACAAAACGTCATCCGCCATGCCTTACCCGCAACAAAAGTGCGGTTATTTGTTCGCCAGTTACCATCGGGAGGATCCGCGCGTTGAAGGCAGAGACTACACCTATTTGGACGCGAGCAACTGTTCCGGCCAGGTCGTTGGTCATGTGGTCGCCCGCTGGGACACCAGTACGGAGGAGGATGAACGCACGTACTTTGACGGGAGCGAAACGCCGTGGATTATTGGCGAAGGATTCGAGGATGATCAGGATATGGGCTGGGGGCTTCAGAACCTTGTCCAACCGATTTTTGGAGCCATCAGCGCCAGGAGCGGCAGCGGCGGCGCATATCGCTTTCTGTTGCCGGACCGGTATTGCTTCTCCAGTGGCATCAAGTATGGCCATCAAACCTACGGCCCGCACTCGCCGCAAGGCCACGAAGGCTACTATCGGGTTGGCACGGAAGAAAGTGTGACCTTTTGGTATGGGAACTTGCGGCCGCGCCTGGTCCAGACCGATGAGCTGGACGTGGGCAATTTAGAATCGCAGGAAGCTCACGAGTATCATGCGGAGGGAGATGTCCGGCAAATAAGCGGTGCCTGGTGGTATGACGGTGAATATAATAACGTCCTCTTCAAGACGCCCGCCATTGCCGATAGCGGTGTATCGTTCACCAACCGCAGCACTTTCACAGTCGCCATTTCACCGGACAACCAGGGCGTTCGCCTGCGCCGCCGTTGCGACAAAGCGAACAATCGGCAGGAAGCCCGCGTCTATATTGACGGGCAATTGGTCACGGAACGCCCCTGGTATAGCGTGGATTTCGAAAAGACTTATCGTGGCATCCGCTGGTTCGACAGCGACTTTGAAGTGCCGGCCAAATACACGAAAGGAAAGGCAACAATAACCGTTCGAATTGAATTCGTCAGTTCGCAGACCGGTCATTGGGATGAATATCATTATTGGGTTTACAGCTATTCACCGCGTTGAAAACCATATTTTTGGAAAATGAAAACAATCCGATTTATCAAATCCCTCAAATTGGTTCTTTGTGCTTTCGCAGTTGTCCCGGTCGTGGCGGCAGCACAGGAAGCGCTCTCAGATAACTTGGACCACCAATTTCAAACGCCACGCTGCCAGGCGCAGCCCTGGGTTTATTGGGTATGGCTGGATTCCGACATCCCGCCCGCGACTCTGACGCGGGATTTGGAGGAAATGAAAGCCAAGGGGATCACCGGCTGCATCCTCTATGGCAACCAGAGCGGCGGCCGCTGGACCTGGAGAAACAAGGTCGTCCGGAATGGCAACGACTATCGTTCCGTTCGGACCAGTGATTATGAGGGTTCCTATACAACGCCTATTCCCGGCGAACCGCTGGTGACCTGGTCGCCGCATTGGCGCAAGCTGGTTTGTTTCGCGGCCGGTGAAGCCGGCCGGCTCGGAATTGATTTTGTTGTCGCTGACGGTTTGGCGAACACGTCCGGGGCGATTTCCGAGGAATATGGCGAACAGAAATTGGTTTGGTCCAAGATTTCTATTGCTGGTTCGGAGGCCTTCGATGGCCAGTTGCCTGAACCGCCGGCCGTGGACCGCCAGGAATGGCGCTATCATCGGGACGTCGCGGTGCTGGCGGTTCCGGCCCGCCCGAATTTTTCCGCCGACGACGTGATTGATTTGACGTCAAGAATGAATCGCGATGGGTATTTGCGTTGGGAGGCGCCCGCCGGAGCCTGGAAAATCCTGCGCTTTGTCCAGGTGCCGACTGGCGCCCGCAATCAGTGGGGCTATTTCAACGACAGCATGAGCGCCGAGGCCATGGACCAGCAATGGGCCGTGACCATGGCGCCGTTGCTTGCCGAAATGACACCGGTGGAGCGCAAGGCCCTTAAAGGCATCGAGGACGACAGTTGGGAAGCGGGAAAAATCGGCTGGACCAAACTCTTTCCTGAGGACTTTAAAAAGCGGCGCGGCTACGATTTGATTCCTTACCTGCCCGTTATCGCGGGAGAACCGATGGCCGATGCGAACACGCGGACGCGCGTGCAGCGCGATTATGCCCTGACGATCAGCGACCTGATTGCGGATTACCATTACGCTTATCTCAATAAAATTGCCAACGCCAATGGGCTGGTTTTTTACTCGGAAGCGGCCGGGCCAAACTACGACCAGGCGGACCTGCTCAAAACTTCCAGCCGTGTGGACATGGCCATGGCCGAGTTTTGGGCGCCCAGCGAACATCGTCCCACCATGGACAGCCGTTTTCTGCTCCGCAACGCGGCCAACGCCAATCACATCTATGGAAACAACATCACGTTCTGCGAGTCATTCACTTCCCTGGGGCCGGAATGGGAGGTGTCGCCGTTTAACCTCAAGCCCGTCGCTGACCAGGCCTTTTGCGACGGCCTGAACCGGCTTTGTATCCATAATTTCAGCCAATCGCCTTCGCTCACCGCCAAACCGGGTTATGTGTACGTCGCCGGAACGCACTATGAGCCGGGCGTCACGTGGTGGGATGAATCTCCCGCCTTCAACGCCTATCTGGCTCGCTGTTCGTTCATGTTGCAGCAGGTAGAATTCGTCGCGGACGCGCTTTTCTATCGTGGCGACAACATCGGGCATGGCGAACAACGAAAAACCATTCCGCCAACGCTGGGCGAAGGTTATGACCACGACAACTGCAATTCGGAAGTGCTGTTGACTCGCACCAGCGTTCGAAACGGGCACATCGTCCTAAAGGATGGCATGAGCTATCGCATCCTGGTTCTGCCGAGCGGGCAACCGATGCCCCTGGCCGACCTCAGGAAAATCGCCTCCCTGGTGAAAGCGGGCGCCACGATTGTTGGCCCGCCGCCCACCGGCATCGCCGGGATGATCTTGCATCAAAAGGCCCGGAAACAATTCAAAGCCCTTGTCACACGCTTATGGGGACCTTTGGCAGATATTGAATCCGCAAATCAATCCGGCCTTCCAACATCTCAAACGCTCGGCGGGCCGTTCCCCCTCTCCCAGCGGGAGAGGGCAGGGGTGAGGGAGAGTCATTCGGATGAAAACGCCACGCCGGTTTCTGATGATCCCCCAAACGCCATTGAAAGAAAAATCGGCAAAGGACATGTCTTTTGGGGACAAACGGCCTGCCAGGCATTGGCGGTAGAAGGTGTGCCGCCCGATTTCGAAGAAACTGGCTTGAGTAGAGACGGCTTCATGGATTGGATTCACCGGGCTGGAGACGGCGTTGATATTTATTACGTGGCCAGTCGTTGGGCGCGTCCCGAAACGGTGAACTGCACTTTTCGCGTGTCTGGCAAACAACCCGAGTTATGGGACCCGGTGACCGGAGAAATCCGGGAGGCGACGGCCTTCCACCAGGACGATGGCCGCACAACCGTGCCGCTGGAATTTGGCCCCTGTGGTTCGGTATTTGTGGTCTTTCGAAAATCCATTTCGGCAGACGCCGCCGGAACGACGGAATCAAATTATCCCGCTACGCAACTGCTGGCGACGCTTTCCGGACCGTGGACCGTGAATTTCGATCCCAAATGGGGCGGTCCGGCGGAGGTAAAATTCGACGAATTGGTGGATTGGACGAATCGGCCTGAAGACGGAATAAAATATTACTCCGGCTCGGCGGTTTATCATAAAAGTTTTAACCTCGATAAAACGCCCGTTACGGGACAGCGCCTCATTCTCGATCTGGGTGAAGTGCATGAAGTGGCCGTCGTTCGTCTCAATGGCCATGACCTCGGGGTGGTTTGGGATAAACCGGCGCGCGTTGATATAAGCGATGCGGCAAAGGGAGGGGACAATGACCTGGAAGTGAAGGTTGTAAATCTTTGGCCCAACCGGCTCAAAGGCGATGAAGCGCTGCCGAAAGGAAAACGTTTCACGGAAACGAACATTCACAAATTTACCGCCGCTTCACCACTGTTGCCTTCAGGCCTGATCGGACCGGTCACCTTATTGACTGAACAATCTCCCTGATCATTCTAAATAACGGATCAGATTGCTCAAAATCCGCTTGGCGATCGGATCTGTCGGCGCCGCCTCAAAATTCAATTCGCCGGCAACCAGACGGCCTTTCCCAATGTCCAGTTCCACCAGGGGTGTGCCGCTGAACTTTTGAATTTCGTCGGTAGCGCCTAGATAACCATGAATATCGCATTGGTCGGCCAGAGCCAGCACATCGCGACGGTCCGCGGCGATTTGATAAACGCCGGTGCATGCGATCGGCACTTGCCTTCCATTTTCATTAAACCAGGCGAGGTCCAAGGGTTCAATTCCCGAAAATACCGGCGATTCGGGAATGTGCCGGGTGACGATTTCTCCTTCTTTGGCCTGGTAATTCTTGATCTGCTCCGGGAAGAGCCTGGCCAGCGATTTTCCAGGATGCAGCATGAGAACCCGTCCGCCCCGGGCAACGAAACCTTTCAATTCGGTCAGTTCTGACGGTCTCAACGGCGCGAGGCCCAGAGAGCCGACAATTAAAACATTGGTCGCAGTCAATGATTGGATTGACGTCACAGTTGCAAGCTTCAAATCGGAGAGGCACGCGGGCAGTTGTCCGTCTGGGTTCCAAAAATGGAGGTTTTTTAACTGACTTGAACCGTTGTCCGCCCACCCCGGCGTAGCGATGACGACGTCATAGTCATTTTTCGATAAAATTTTCCCATCCGACGATTCCAAACGCAGAACCAACTGGCCGTCAACGCGCGAAGCCGGCAGTTCGTCGGGGGTCTTAAATGTCACATCCAACCAATGGTTTTCGTAATAATTCACCTGTGGAACTATGACCTGACCAGTGGATAGTATTTTGCCCTCTGCCTGGAATTCCCAAACCAGGCGGGATTCCGGTGTGGCCAGATAATTTTCAGAGTCATTCACAATGCAAACCCGGGCGTGAAAGGCGCTTCCCGAATAAAAGTGCCGTCCATATAATTCGACGCTCACGAGGACGGGCTGCAACGCGGTCTTTAAGGCATAATAAGTCGGCCAGGGTTTGATGCCGTTTGCCAGCCATGGGGTTTGGAACCACGTCACATAAGCGAAAAATAAAATTCCGGCCGCCGGCCCGTGGCTGGTCCGGCGCAAAGTTTCGGCCAATTCCCTGGTCATGAACGCCTGCCGTTTCAAGAAAATTGCCGGATCGGCGTTTTCGTACGCATCGTCTCCCACAAACGCCTGCGGCGTATAGTGTTTAAACAGATAAAATCTTACCGGATGCCCATCATCATTGTTCGGGTAGCCGGTGGACATTTCCTGGCTGATCAAAGGCCGGCCGGGCGTGGCGAGATCATTAAATTCGCCGTCGTAAAGACTAAAAAAAGAACCGGAATACCAACCGTAGTAACGATGAGCGTCATCCACATCGCCATCATCCAGGCCCAGCGGTTTGACCAGTTGCTGATAGCCGATGAGTGCTTTATTTCGGACATAGGATGAATCGGCGACGATGGGACGCGTGGGATCCGCTTTCCTCATGTCCTTAATAGTGTCGCTTAGAATCCGCCATTTATTGGTAATGGTTTTCGGATTGTTGGACTCAAATTTCATCTCATTATTGACCGTCCAGAGAAGGATGCTCGGGTGGTTGCGATATTCCTTGATCAGCGAAATATATTCGCTGCGCCAGTCCTGGATGAGATCGGGATCAGGATCGCCTCTCAGCATGAGCCAGGGCCATGTCCCTTCAAAAGACACACCCACGCCGATTTCGTCGGCGGCGTCGAGCCAGGTTGAAGTAAATGGAATGATGTGCGTTCGTGTCACACGAACATTTCCGTCATGCGCGATTTGCATAAACTGATGCGCCAGCGCCGAATCATTGGGAGCCAGCTCGTTTGGGAACGGATCGGCCCCGCGCAGCCAGTAAGGATGGCCGTTCAACAGAAATTTGTTGCCGTCAACGGTGAAAGTTCGGAAACCGAACCGCACTTTGTAACTGTCAATGTCATTGTCCTGTTCCTGCAACCGTACTTCGAGATTATAAAGATTGGGATCCTGGGGCGACCATAGCTTCGGATTCAACCGGGGAGTGGTAAATTTCAGGCGGCTGGTTTCCTCCGCGGCCAGGGCAATGGAAGTTGGAACTGCATTGGAATAAAGAAGCGCGCCGTCCCGGGCCGAAGTGATGGCATAATCTATATTGACACTGGCCGGCTGCGCGCCGGTGTTCCGGATGTTGAGAGCGATGTCAGCGCCGTGCAGGGTGGGTTGAATAAAGGAGTCAGTGACGAAAATCGGCGCCGTGACGGTTAACGTGACCGGTTGCCAAATGCCGCCGACGTCGTTCTGGAACATGCCGTGCGCCAGGGAATGCAACATGGAGGAAGTGACTTCCACCGTTTCAGCGACTCCTTCTACCTGGTTGCCGGCAATGGCGCCGGCTTGCGGCTGGCTGAGAACATGAACGGCAATGACGTTGCGGCCCGGTCTGACGGCCTGGGTGATGTCGCATTTGACCTGGCCAAACATGCCGGTATGAGTTCCAACGTTGATCCCGTTTACCCAGATTTCCGAAACCTTTGCGATCGCATCAAAGGTCAATTCAAAGTGCCGCTCGCCCAGGTCCGAAGGCAGATCAACATAGTGCCGATACCAGGCCGACTTCGTTTTGTGCCAGTCAAACGTATAAGAATTGCATTGCCGGATACGTTGAACATAGAGGCTTTCAGCAACTCCCTTCGTGCGCGAAAACTCATTTGAATTGGTAAAACTGTTTTCTCCATAGAGCCAGGACAGGGCAGGGGTCCAAAATGAGGGAACCGGCAACACATTCCAATTCCCGTCGTCAAAATCGCCTTGAACCGGCGTGGTCGTCGTCCGGGCATTGAACTCATAGTCCGGCATAAACAACCACTTGCCATCCAGGCAAATATTCGTCCGCCCGGGAGCTAACGATGCAACGATGGTGGCGGAATATTCGGATCGTTCCACTTTTCGAATGGCTTCCTTGTCCACCGGCGCCGGGCTCCAGCGTTCGTCGCCAAGGGCAAGAAACGCCGTCTTGTCTTCATCCGACAGCGGTTTGATCTGAACGTCAGAATATTCCGCCGGGAGCCAGCCGCCGCCCAATAGAAAACTTCCCTGCTGCCACAGTTCCTGATTATCAGTGACATTGAGGCGCGGCAGCTTTTCATCGTTCAGGAATATCTGAAAACGATTTCCCATGATCACTGCCCGCAAACGGTACCAGACGCCGGGCTTGGGATGGAAATCCAGGGGAGCAAAACCAAGAAATTCGGCCCCTCCATTTTGCGCGTAACGGGCCAAATAAATATCATTATCGTTGCCCCCGCGCAGGGCAAAAACGTAACGACTGTCCCGGTCACGGCAGCGAAACCCGGCCCAGATCTGGACCTGGCTTGCCTTCAAGGGCGCCCGCGCCCGAAAGGTGATTTCAGCGTCGCCCTGGACGGTTCGGTTAACGAGATAGCCGCCTGTCAGGATGACGGATTGTGGCGTGGTCTGAATCTGCGCCCTCCCAACCGCGGTCCACGCATCCGGCCAACCCGGCACTGGCGGTTCGGCAAAAACGCTGGTTAAACAGAAAAGTAAAAAAAAGGTGGCGCATAGTACGAGGCGCTTTTTCATTGGACAACGTTCAAAAATGGTGGGCGCTGCAGGATTCGAACCTGCGACCTACTCGGTGTAAACGAGACGCGCTAGCCACTGCGCCAAGCGCCCAAACTGCTGAAAATGAATACAAAAAGAATCGCATCCGCACAAGGCAATTGAGTGAGAGACACGAATTGCGAATTGACACGAAGCAAGTTTCTAACCACAGAGTGCAGCTGGTAAACAAAGGGAAAAAAGGCCGGTTTCATTGGGAAAAGCTTCGGAAATCAGGTAAACGAAGTTGGTAAACGAAGGCGGCTTTCAAGTAAACGAGAAAGCGACTCGCCGGGCCAGACGCTCCGTTTTCCGCGTGACTTCCCTGTTCAAAAATGCTCCGACTTCCACCGCGTTGCCAAAGATGTTGCGTCTGGTCGCACTTGTTGCTTGACAATGCTTTTGATTTAAGACATAAGTGTGTCTTAAATTGGAGGTTGACGTTTTTTTAAAGCTGCCCTGTGCAAAAGAGATGTCAACACTCTGAATTGGAAATTAAACCAGGAGAAGAGCTTATGAAAAATCTCGTTCGGAATCGAATCGTCGCGCTGGCTCTGCTGGCATTCTCAACCCTAACCCTTCCGCTCTCACCGGCCCATGCCCAGGGCACGGCTTTCAGTTACCAGGGCCAGCTCCAAAACAATGGCAACCCCGCCAGCGGGACGTATAACCTGCAATTTTCGCTGTACACCAACAGCACCGGCGGCAGTGCGGTTGCCGGGCCGGTGACTACCAACGGTGTTGTCATTACGAACGGCCTATTCACCGTGACGATTGATTTCGGGGCCGCCGTGTGGAACGGCGCGACGAACTGGCTGCTCATCGGCGTGGAAACCAACCACGGCAGCAGCTTTAACGCGCTGACGCCCCGCCAGCAATTGACGCCTGCGCCCTATGCGATTTATGCGGAAAGCGGGAATGCGGCAAACCTGACCGGCACGGTGCCGGACGCGCTCCTCCCGTCGGATGTGGCATTGACGGATGCCAGCCAGACATTTACCGGCGCAAACACTTTCGCCGGTACGGGTGAGAGCTTCATCATTAATGACAGTACGGCGATCAGCACCAGCTTATTCACCGGGCTTGGATTGCAGTACTATTTTGCCTCCGGCGAAGGCGCCATAATGTCTTCCTTCAACGATGGCGATGGTTTCTTGTCTTTCTACACCAAGCAAGGCCACGGTTACCCCATTGCCAAACAAATGATCATTGACTACTACGGGGGAGTGGCAATTGATCAGCAAGGTGTCAATAGCGGAATTATCAATAATGGGACAACGAACGGTGTGGGCCTGACTTTTGGCATCAGCAGCGGCGAGGGCATCGCCTCCCAGCGCGTGCCGTCGGCAACGGCGGACAACCAATATGGGTTGGACTTTTACACCGACTTTGGGCGGCGCATGGCCATCTCGCAAGGCGGTTTGGTGGGTATTAACGTTGGCACCAACAAGCCTACGACTCAATTGGAAGTCAATGGTCCCGTGAGGATCGACAACAACCCGCTGTATTTGATTGCCGCCACTACAGGCAGTTTCGCTGACGACGGGCTGGTGTTTGGCAGCGGCAGTTTGCCCGGGATCAATGTAGGCGGAGACGGGCCGTTCCTGGCCGGTTATGAGGGCGGCGCCCTGGGGGCCCTCAATCCAAATACGATTTGCCTGAGTTGGGACGCTTTTGGCGACGTGGCCGTGAGCAACCGTCTGACCGCCGCCAGCCTGAGTGCCGCCAGCCTGGGTATTAATACGCTCTCTCCCGCCCAGGCCGTTGAAGTGAACGGCAATTACATACAAATAGACGGGGCCGGTGCGTTCGACGGAGATGGGCCAATCGACGCTTACATTGGCGGCAATGGCTCGGGCAGCGACGTGCAGGTGGGCAGCTTTAACAGCCAAATCGGCAATGTCGCGTTTTATAACTGGGGCAACAACACGTACATGCATATCTATTGCAGCCAAATCACGATCGAAGGCGGCTCGGATTTAGCGGAGCCGTTCAAAATTTCCCCGGACCATGGCGCCATTCCAGCGGGCGCGGTGGTGGTGATTGACGATCAAAACCCCGGCCGTTTGAAACTGAGCGACTGTCCGTATGACACGCGTGTGGCCGGCGTCGTCAGCGGCGCCAATGGGATAAATCCCGGCATCCAGATGCACCAACAGGGATTGGTCGAGGGCGGCCAGAACGTGGCGCTCTCCGGTCGCGTGTATGTGCAGGCGGACGCCTCGAACGGAGCCATCCGACCCGGCGATATGCTGACCACGTCGAGCAACCCCGGTTACGCGATGAAAGTCACCGACCATTCCCGGGCTGAGGGCGCGATTCTCGGCAAGGCCATGAGCGGGTTGGCGGACGGCAAAGGCATGGTGTTGGTGCTGGTCACGCTTCAGTAATTGGAGGATCGTATGAAGCCAAGACCACTTCACATCGCCAGGCCGTTTGCCCTGGGAGGTCTCATCGCCTGTTGCTCGTTGTTGCTCGCGGCAGAACGCGCGGCGGCAGACGACAAAACGCTGATGGGCCATGTTCCGGCTGCGATCGGTCAGTTCAACCTGCAGCCAACCGGGCGGCTGGCGGCGGACCAGCAACTGCATCTCTCCATTGCCCTGCCATTGCACAACAAAGACGCGCTCGTTGGTTTGATCCAACAGATTTACCGCCCCGGCAGCACCAATTTTCATCGCTATTTGACGACGGAGCAATTCACGGAGAAATTCGGACCCACTGTCCAGGAATATCAGTCGGTGCAGGATTTTGCCCGCACGAATCGGCTGACGATTGACGAAACTTTTAGCAACCGCACTCTGGTGGCTGTCTCGGGAAACGTAGCCGACATCGAAGCCGCTCTCCACATCACCCTGCGCACGTATCAGCATCCCACCGAACCTCGGGAATTTTACGCGCCGGATGTCGAGCCAACGGTGGATACCAATCTGCCCATCTTGAGAATCAACGGGCTGGATAACTACTTCCTGCCACGGCCGGGAAACCTTGGCATTAAACCAGCCGGTCACAACCCGGGCGGCGGGACCGGACCAGACGGTTATTGGGGATACGACTTTCGAAATGCCTATGTTCCAAATGCCTCATCGCTCACCGGCTCAGGGCAGGTCCTGGCAGTGTTCGAGTTGGACGGTTATTATCCGAGCGATATTACGGCCTATGAAAATTACACCGGACTGCCGAACCTGGTCCCAACCTTGATCAAGGTTGGCAGCTTTAACGGCGAGCCCAGCACCAATTTTGACAGGGTGGGAGAGTGTTCGCTGGACATCGAATCAGAGATTTCCATGGCCCCCGGCATGTCGAGCCTGCGTGTCTATGAGGGAAACGACACGGCCAGCATTCTGACGATGATTGCTTCGGACAATATCGCCAAACAAATCAGTTCCTCGTGGTTTTTTGGCGATGCTTCGACCAATGACACGGAATTGATGGAAATGGCCGTCCAGGGACAATCGTTTTTCCAGTGCTCCGGTGATAACCTCGCCTACGTGAACGGAGTGGCTAACGGCGGGAATTCAGGTCCGCCGTGGGATGATCCTTATCTCGTCAGCGTGGGCGGGACCCAGTTGATTACAACGTCCGGACAGA
>JASHPN010000259.1 GCA_030038175.1 Verrucomicrobiia bacterium | reverse complement strand
GTGAAATGATTGCCGCGTGCAAGAAGAACCGGGTCCAGTTCATGGATGGCGTTATGCTCATGCACAATCCGCGAACGCGCTACATTCGGTCCATTTTGGATGATGGCGAGAGCATCGGCCCAATCAAACGCATCACCTCCAGTTTCAGTTTTGTTCTGCCGGAAACCAGGGACATTCGGATCAATAGCGAGATGGAGCCGTTGGGCTGTTTGGGCGACCTGGGCTGGTATTGCATTCGCTTTTCGCTCTGGGCAATGAACTGGAAGATGCCGCGGGAGGTCCGGGGCCGGGTTTTGTCCGAAGGCCGCGCCAACCGGAAACTGGCGCCGGTGCCCATGGATTTTTCCGGCGAACTGATTTTTGGCGACGATGTTTCGGCCGCGTTTTATTGTTCGTTCACCGCCGCGTATCAAAATTGGGCGCATGTCAGCGGCACAAAAGGCTCGCTGGTGGTCCCGGATTTTACGAAGGCCGAAAACGACCATGAGCCGTCCTTTGAACTGAATCAAAAGGAGGTCCGCGTCAAATGCTGTGATTGCCGGGGCAAACACACGGACAGCGGCCAATTTTCGCAACAGGCCTGCATGATCCGGAATTTTTCAAATCAAATTCGCTCGGGCAAACTGAATGAGGAATGGCCGATGTGGGCGTTGAGGACGCAGGAAGTGGTGGATGGGTGTCTGGACGAAGTTGACACGTTAAAAAAGTTAAAAGGTTAAATCGTTGAAGCGTTGAAGCGGCCGTTTGACGATCCCGCGTTCTCCCGATTTTAACCATTTGACTCTTTTAACCGATTTAACATTTCAACCTTCTGTGCCGTTCGCTATTCTAGCGGCTGTGCAATTTCGAAAGATTACCATCGTTGGCGTCGGGCTGCTTGGCGGCTCGATTGGGCTGGCGGCGCGCAAAATCGGGATTGCCAAAGAGATTGCCGGTTATGTCCGGCGCGAAAAAACGATCGCGGAATGCGAAGAAATCGGCGCCACTGATTATGCGACGACGGACCTGCTGGCCGCCGTTTCGAACGCGGATTTGGTCGTTCTTTGCACGCCGATAGCGCAAATGCGCGCGCTGGCCGAACAATGCCTGCCGGCGCTCAAGCGCGGCGCCCTCGTGACGGACGTCGGCAGCGTCAAAGCGGATGTGGTGCATGAATTGCAATCTTTGATCGCAAAGGCCGGGGCGCATTTTGTCGGCAGCCATCCCATGGCGGGCGGCGAAAGGATGGGAGTGGCCGCGGCGCGCGCTGATTTGTTCGAGAACGCCGTTTGCGTGCTGACGCCGACTCCCAAATCCAACGCGCAGGCAGTCCGCAAACTGGAGCGATTCTGGAAGTCGCTGGGCGCGCAGGTCGTAAAGCTGCCGCCGGAACAGCATGATTTATTCGTGAGCCGCACGAGCCATTTGCCGCACGTCGCGGCGGCTGCGCTGGCAAATCTCGTTTTGGATCCCACGCAGCCTCGCGGACAGGCTCAGCTCTGCGCAAATGGATTTCGCGATACGACGCGCGTTGCTTCGGGTTCGCCGGAAATGTGGCGGGACATTGCGCTGGCCAACCGGAAACATCTCGCCGGCTCGTTGGATGCCTTTGTTGCCGAACTCCAAAAGTTTCAGCGCGTCTTAAGAAAGGCGGATGCAAAGGCCATCACGAAATTTTTCGAGACAGCCAAGGAGAGAAGAGATAAATGGGCAGCCGCCAAGTGCTTCGCTTCGTCTACAGGCGCGAGCTTTGAAGCCTCGGAAACCGGCCTGGATCTAACTAATATCTAAATATTGATCCTACAAAGCTTGTCATGGCTCTCCACCAAATCCAGTTGAACGCGCTGAAAGCGCAATGCCATAGCAGCCGAGGGCAACGCCCTCGGAGTGTTAAGAATGGGTCATGCTGCCCTGAAAGGGCAGTCCAGAAGCGGGTAATTTGTTCGGAGGTTTTGGAACGCCCTTACAGGGCGCATATATTCGACCTGTCAGTTCCGAGGGCGTTGCCCTCGGCTACTATGGTTCAGGCCTTCGGCCTGAAAATCTTTCGATAACTAAATGCTCCCTGACCTTATCGAAATTGTTCCCTTGACGGAGCCGGTGCGCGCCGAAATTACGGTGCCGGGTTCGAAGAGCATTACCAATCGCGCCCTCATCCTCGCGGCGCTGGCGGAGGGCGCGGTGACGCTCAGGGGCGCGCTCTGGAGCGAAGATACACAGATCATGACGGAGGCTTTGCAAAAGCTGGGATTTGAGATTCGCGTTGAGGCTGACCTGGAGGAATTTTGCAATCGCACGATTACGGTCAAAGGATTGGGCGGCCGGATACCCAGGGCTGGAACGCCGGGGAAGCCGCTGGAGATATTTGTGGGAAACGCCGGCACGGCGGCGCGGTTTCTCGCGGCGTTTGTTTGTTTGGGAGACGGGCTTTACCATTTCAGCGGCGTGCCGCGCATGAAAGAACGTCCGCAAAAGGCGTTGTTCAAGGCCCTGCGCGAGTTGGGATACCGCATCGAGACTGAATACGGGAATGACCGGCTTCCGGCTTTCATTGAAGGTTCAGGGCCATCCCCCGGCGGCAAATGCGAAGTGAGCATCGAACAAAGCTCGCAGTTTGCGTCGGCGTTGTTGCTCTGCGCTAAGGCCGGCGAATGGGAGGTTAAGGTTGTGGGCGAGAACGCTGAAGAATCGCCATATGTGGCGATGACGTCGAAGATGATGGAAGCGTTTCCGCACCAGGGCGGCACGTTTCAAATCGAGCCGGATGCGTCGAGCGGGAGTTATTTTTGGGCGGCGGGGTGGCTGGCGCAAAAAAGTGATTTAAAACACGCTCATGCCAGGGCTTTGCGAGACCTGGGCCACAATCCTGGTCCGGGTGAAACGCTGAAGTTAGGGAGTTTTGTTAAGAGTGAAGTAACAGTTTCCGTGTCGCCAACCAGCCGCCTCCAAATAGACCAGGATTTCCAGGTTTTTGTCGGGAGATTCAGCCTGGCGATGCCCACAGAAGTGTCCCGGAAACATGATCTTGCCGACAGCATCATGACGGCGATTACTGTGTCTCCATTTAACGATGGGGGGAATGGGGTTAAATTTACGGATCTGGGGCGTCTCCGTTTGCAGGAAACGGAACGTGTCCATGCGTTAAAAACTGAGTTGACCAAATGCGGAGCTAAGGTAATTGAGGCAGGCGATACGCTGGCGGTTTATTCATCCCAGCTTCACGGCGCAGAAATCGAGACGTATCATGATCATCGCATGGCGATGTGTTTTGCCGTTTTGGGATTGAAAGTCCCCGGGATCAAAATTAAAAATCCCGCGTGCGTCAAAAAGACGTTCCCGAATTTTTTTCAAAAACTGGCCGCGCCGCCGCCGAAAGGGCTGGGCGTGACCATCCTGGATGGGAAGTCGGGAAGAAAATTGGAGATGGATGAATTGTTTGCGGATGAAGTTGGTTAAAAAGTTGAATGGTTGAATTGTTAAATGGGTGGATAATTGTGACCATTTAACTTTTTTAGCTCTTTTAACCTTTCAACTTTAATAATGAATAAATGAAGAACATTGTCATTGCCATTGACGGGACGAGCGCGAGCGGAAAGAGCACGAACGCCAAACTGGTTGCGCGCGCGCTGGGGTTTGTCTATGTGGATACCGGCGCGATGTATCGCACGCTGGCCTGGTATTGCCTGCAAAAGAAGGTTGACCCGCACGACGCCAAAGCGGTGGCCGCCGCCTGCCGCAAATGGAAAACGAAACTTGAATGCGTCGAGAAAGACGGCCTGCGCGCGGTGCATCTGCTGGTGGACGGCTATTATCCTGAACGCGAAATTCGGACTGCGGCCACGAGCGCGGCCGTGCCGCACGTGGCGGCCGTGCCGAAGGTCCGCGAATGGATGGTCAGGCAACAGCGCGAATGCGAGCCGTTTGGAAACCTGGTGATGGAAGGCCGGGATATCGGCACGAATGTGTTTCCTGAGACCGACTTCAAGTTTTACCTGGATGCGTCCCTGGCCGAGCGCAGTGCCCGGCGCGCCGCGGACGGTGTGCAGGAAAACCTGGCGGCGCGCGACGAGCGCGACAGCCAGCGCGCGGTGGCGCCTTTGATGGTGCCGCTCGGGGCGCGGGTCATCAATAATTCCAATATGACATCCGAGCAAACCAGCGGGCTGATTTTGAAAGAAATACGGGAGCGATTGGGAAGATGATGAATGAATCTCGCCCTCTAAAATTGGACGTGGAGCCGATTCTTAGACTTTCGCCATCACGCTTGCGTCGTGGAGTGCGGCGGCAACACCGAACGTCTTCGGGGGACGCTTTCGGACGAGCAAGGTTTTTAGAGAAGGAATCTGTCGTCCAACGAGTGACAGCGTACAAAAGCGGTGTCACAGCCACCGCACTCCAAGACCATGCGGGCATTCGGACGAACATGCACACGTGGCCATGAACTTTTCCTACCGTTGCGGCTGGCTCTTTTTTCGGGGGGTGTTTGCCGTCTATTTTCGCTGGCGCGTGATTGACCCGGATCACGTCCCGACAACCGGAGGCGTGATCCTGGCGGCCAATCACGCGAGTTATATTGACCCGCCGCTGGTTGGGGCAGGGCTGCACCGGGATATCAATTACCTGGCCCGGCAATCGCTTTTTCGATTCCCGCTCATGGGACGCATTCTGCATTCCTGGAACTCAGTACCGGTGGACCGCGAGGGGGGCGGGGCCAAGGGATTGAAAATCATTTTGGACCGCCTCCTGGGGGGCGCAGGCATCATTTTATTCCCGGAAGGAACGCGGAGTTCGGACGGAAATCTGCAGCCGGCGCGTCCGGGCATTGGCCTGATTGTGGCCAAATCCAGCGCTCCGGTCGTGCCGGTGCGTGTCTTCGGGAGTTTTGAGGCCTGGGGCCGCAACCGCAAAATCCCGCGTCCGAAAAAAGTCACGGTGAAATATGGGGCGCCCATGCAATTTGAAAAATTGCGCGCGGAGACGAAGGATTGCTCGCGGGAGCGGTCAAAAGAGATTTACCAGCAGATCGCCGATGAAATCATGGCGGCGATTGCGGCGTTACGTTTGGATTGAACCCAATTTCACGCCTTCGAACCGAGCCGCGCGCGTAAGCAAGCGGCCAGAGTTAAGCTTCTGCATGTCATCTCTTGGTTCCAGCGGATCCGTGCCAACGCATGGCGATCCCGCTTGCTTACGCGCGCGGCTCTGCTAAATCCCCAAATTTGAGAGCGTGGTGCTGATGCTGTTGACGGCCTGGACGATCTTGGGATGGGATTGTTCGAAACCGGCAACCGACGAGCGCAGTTCGTCCATGGAGTTTTTCAACTGTTGTTTTTCGCGCATTTGTCCGAGCGCCCCGGCTTCCAGCTTCAATTTATCCAGCAATTGAAGGAGTTCGGCCTTGGCCGGTTCGTTGACCGAACCAGCCCGGATGCGCGCTTCAATTTCACTGATGGTTTGTTCGATCATAGTGCAAAAATAAGCCTTGCCACGAATTTGACAAGATTATGCGGCTTGATTTTTGTTTTGAATAGCTTTATTGGTAAACACTGCATGTGAGTATTCAAAGATGGGTAATGATTTTGATTGTGGCGGGTCTCTTCGGCCTGATGTTGGTGATGCGCGAGAGCCACGAGTCCGTGCATAATATTTATAAGGAGGGACTACAGGAAGAAAACCGCGGAGATTGGACTCGCGCGTGTGAGGATTTTACCAGGGTCATCGAGATCGATCCTCGGATTGCAACAGCGTATGCCGCCCGCGGAACGGCGGAGTGCGAGTTGAAACGATACGACGATGCGATTCTCGATTATGACAATGCCATTCAAATAAATCCGAAAGATGATTATGCATATGGCTGCCGCGGGATGGCAAAAGATGACAAAGGCGATTTTGAAGGCGCCATTACGGATTTCCTTCACGCCATCGAGCTGAATAGAACAAATTCATCGGCTTTCTTTGGAATGGGGCTTGCGGATTACGACCGTGCGAAATATGACGAAGCCGTCGCCAGTTTCACCAGCGCCATTAAACTGGGGGATAAATCGTACCTGGTTTATTCATATCGAGGTCAGGCCAGGTATGGAAACGGAGATAACGCTGGAGCGATAGCCGATTTTGACAATGCGATCGAGCTAAACCCAAAAGATCTGGCAGCATACATTAATCGCGGCCTGGCAAAAAGAAAAGAGGGCGATCTGAATGGCGCCATTTCTGATTATGACAAGGCTATCGAGATTGATCCAAGGAGCTATATTGCCTACGAAGACCGAGGCGTGGCGAGAAACAACAGCGGGGACCATGATGGGGCATTGGCTGATTATGACGCGGCGACCAGGCTTAATCCAAGAGCCAATCGGGCGTTTTTGGATCGAGGCCTGTTAAAGAGCAAAGAGGGCGACCAGGATGGGGCGATAGCGGATTATGACAGGGTAATCCAGATTGTTCCCAAGGACTATGTGGCTTATGAAGACCGAGGAGAGGCCAAGAAAAGAAAGGGGGATCTGGATGGAGCAATCGCCGATTACAACAAAGCGATCGAGATCAATCCGACGAGCAGCGCGGCATATGATGATCTCGGTGTGGCGACGGCAGACGAGGGAAACTTCGACGCGGCGATGGCTGACCTCAATAAAGCAATTGATCTGAACCCGACAAATTCAGTGGCTTACAACAACCGCGGTTGGATTGAAATTCAGAGAAAAGACTTTGACGCCGCGATCAACGACGCAACACACGCCATCCAACTTGATCCCAAACATGGTCACGCTTATGGGACTCGATGCTGGGCGCGTTACGCCAAAGGCGATACGACGGGCGCAATTGAAGATTGCAAAAAGTCTGTCGAACTCTCAACTGCAGCCGGCACGCCTTCTTTTTACGACCAGGGAATGCTGAATTTCATGGCGGGAGACTATCAAAATGCTGTCGCCGAATGGCAAAGTGAGGTTCGTGAAGATGCTGCGTCAAAATTCGAGCTTCAGCCCTGGATTGACAAAGCTCAGGCGAAACTGCAGGAAAAGAAGCCTTGAAAAATCACCACCGTCCGGCCTTCGGCAAAATGGGCTGGATCTGCTGCCAGATGTTCAGGCACACATGTTCGGGCGAACCGGAGGCGTCCACGACTCGGATGCGGTTGGGTTCTGCTGCGGCAATGGCTTCGTAGCCCTTGTCCACGCGCGCAAAAAACTCTGCGCTCGCTTCTTCGATCCGGTCCCGGATGAACGGCAGCGTGGCCTGGCGCATCGCCCGACGCAGTTCGCTGATTTCCCGTGAAATCGTGAGGAGCAGCGTCAAATCCGGTTTGGTGCCGCCCACGGCCACTTCCACAATGTTGCGCACCATTGCCAGATCCAGTTGGCGGCCATACCCCTGGTAGGCGGTCGTGGAATCGTAAAAACGGTCGCACAAAACAATTTCACCGGCGGCCAGCGCGGGTCGGATCACTTCGCGCACGAGCTGGGCCCGGCTGGCATTCATCAGCAGTAACTCGGCTTCGGGCGTCATGGCGGCGTTATTTTTGCTGTGCTTGAGCGTATGCCGGATTTCCTCGCCGATGGACGTGCCACCCGGCTCGCGCAAGGTACGAACGCGATGCTTGAGGGAGCCCAATTGACGCGCGAGCAATTCCACCTGCGTAGATTTGCCGCAACCCTCGGTTCCCTCGAACGTGATAAAGAGGCCCTTTTGCATCATTTTAATTACGGTCGTGAGTAAATTGACTCAAACAACTGAGTAAATTGTGAAACACCCGTTGTGACAACTTCAAATTCTTTTAAGTTTTGGCCCTTTGGCCGTGTCTTCGATCACCCAGCCTTTGGCTTGTAATTCGCCTCGAATTTCATCCGCGCGCTTGAAATTCTTTTCCCGGCGCGCGGCCTGGCGTGATTCGAGCAACGCTGAAATTTCCGGCGGAATTTCGGGTCCGGATTTCGTGCCGATGCCCAAAACCGAATCCATTTTTTCCCAAACGGCCAGCGCGGCTGCGGCCCCGTCCGGACTCATCGCATTTTCCGCCATCCGGCGGTTCAGGTCGCCGACCCATTCAAAAACCACGCCCCACGCGGCGGAAACATTCAGGTCATCGTCCAGGGCATCACCGAAGCGTCCGAGCGCCGAAGCGTTGGACGTATCCGGCGCAGGGTTGGCCGGCCGGCCGGCCGATTGGGCGATTTCGCGGAGTTTGGCCAGGCATTCGTCAATGCGCGCCAGCGACATTTTTGCGCCCTGCAAACCATCCAGCGTGAAATTGAACGTCTCGCGATAATGGGCGCTGAGCAACAGCCGGCGAATTTCCCGTCCGGTATATCCTTTGGCCAGCAAATCGCGCAAGGTGAAAAAGTTCCCCAGCGATTTGCTCATTTTTTTGCCTTCCACGAGCAAGTGCGCCCCGTGCAACCAGTATTTGACGAACGGCTGCCCGGTCGCCCCTTCGCTTTGCGCGATTTCATCCTCGTGATGAGGGAAGACCAAATCCTCGCCGCCCAGGTGCAAATCAAAGCCCGGCCCGAGGATTTTCATGCTCATGGCGCTGCACTCGATGTGCCATCCGGGCCGGCCTTCGCCAAACGGGCTGGGCCAAAAGACCTCGCCGTCTTCGGGCGAACGCGCCTTCCACAGCGCAAAATCGGCGATGGATTCCTTGGCGTATTCGTCGCTTTTGACCCGTTCGCCGGGGCGCAATTCATCGGCATTCAATTTCAGCAGTTTGCCGTAGGTGCAACCGGCGCCGCGATATTGGGCAATGGAAAAATAAACCGATCCATCGGCGGCCTGGTAAGCGAAGCCGCGGGCGATGAGTTTGCCGACGAGCGAAATGATCTCGGGAATATGTTCGGTGGCGCGGGGTTTTTGATGCGGCTCGAGGCAGTTGAGCGTTTTAAGATCGTCGAAGAACGCGGTTTCGTATTGGGCGGTAAAATCGCGGAGGGTGGTCCCGGACTGGCGGACGCCCTTGATGATTTTGTCCTCCACGTCCGTGATATTCATGACGTGAGCGACCTGGAAATTTTTAAATTCGAGCGCGCGGCGGACGAGGTCGGCAAAGACAAACGTGCGCCAATTGCCGATGTGCGCGAAGTCATACACCGTGGGACCGCAGCAATACATGCCCACTTGAGGCGGCGCCAGCGGCGCGAACTCCTGAAGCGAGCGCGACAGCGTGTTAAACAGTTTTAATCCCATTTGCGTCCGCGCAACTTAAAGCGCAGGGCGGCAAAGAAAAAGAATATTGTTGTGGACCCTGCGCGTCCTCACGCGCGGAGTCGGAGCGCGGAGCGCGGCTGTGTGCGAAGCACCAGCCGCAACGTGTCCGCGAAGGGTGAGTCATCGCTAATTCGCATGGTTTCCGGCTGGTGCTGCTGCTGCGACTGGTCTCCCGATAGACCGGGAGACACAGTCGCGCTCCGAGCCCGGCTGGACCGCCAAAGCCGTTCAGGAGGGCGTTCAACAGGGCTGGTGCGCTTTCCATTTCGCTTGAGATTCGGGGCGAGGACGGGCACGTTTAGGCTCATGCGCGCGTGGCGGAACTGGCAGACGCGCCGGACTTAGGATCCGGTTCCGAAAGGATTGGAGGTTCGAGTCCTCTCGCGCGCACCAGCCTTCGCTCAGAAGCTACGGCTCGGCACGCCAGCCTTCGTTCAGAAGCTTCGGCTCGGCACGCCAGCCTTCGTTCAGCTACGGCTCGGCACGCCAGCCTTCCTTCGCTCGGAAGCTGCGGCTCGGCAGGCCGTTTTGCCCGCACGGTCAAGATGGAAAGTCACAATTTGGCAATTGGGAGGCAGAAACACGACGTATAAAGTCCTTGTTATACATGAAAACAGTGAATGTCAGACAATGGCGACACGCCTTTGGCGACGTGATGGAATGGGTGGCCGAAGGCCAGCAAGTTAAAATCGTCAAGAAGGGCAAAACCATCGCGGTTTTGTCTCCTCCTCCACGCGCTAAACCCAAAAAGTTGACGCTGCCGGACTTTGAAGCCCGGCGCAAACGCATTTTTGGCAATCGCGTTATGCCGGGCAACATCGTTGCCGAAGAACGGGAGAGCTACGAATGGTAGCGTCTGCTGAGGGAAATCGCGATACCCGTTTGCACAAATTTCACAGGATTGAAAAAAATCCAAAGAGACTTACACTGGCTAGGTGATCTCCGCAGCCTGTCAGATGAGACGATTAGAGCATTTTCAGAAAAACTGTAGCCATTCGGAGGCAGCGGATCTTTTGGGTTTTGGCTTCGTTTTCGCTCAGTCACAGGCCGCTTCGGGCATGCTTCTTCGCTCAGCCTCGCCAAAACGCCAAAATCTCTCGCTGCCGAACGGCTACAGTTTTTCTTCAAACGCTCTGGTTTTTTGTGTCATGGTCATGTTCATGGCTGCCGGCGCGTTCGGGGCCGTTTCGACCAATCCCGCGTGGCTGACGCGCGTTTGGCAGACCGACGATGGTTTGCCGGACAACAATGTTACTTCCATTGCCCAGGGGCTGGACGGATATTTATGGGTCATCACGCCGGCGGGCTTGACCCGGTTTGATGGGGTTCATTTCAATTCGTTTCCGATCGAGGATTTCACGAAGCTGGTCGTTCCGCACGTTCGCGAGGTGCTGTGCGGCCGCTCGGGCGTGCTGTGGGCGGCTTCTGACGGAGGAATCATCATTGGCCTCAATCCTGATTTTTCAACGGTTCCAGTTCCGCAAGCGGAACTTCCCAAACGCGGGCCGCATAGTCTGGCCGAAAGCAACGATGGGTCGTTATGGCTGGGGTATGCGCTCTGGACGGGGAATTCCAATAGCGTTTATCGCATAAAAGGCGGTCAAGTGAAGTGCTTTACGGCAAAAGAGGGGGAACCGGCGGGGCCATTTCATTCATTGATTATTGATGGGATTGGAGATGTCTGGATGGCTAAAGGCAATCAACTTGCCATTTATAAAAATGGCAGCTTTCACGTGGTGATGGGCGTCCACGGAGTGTTGTGTTTGGGCGCGACTCATACCAATGCCGTATGGTTTGTTTCAGGAACCCATCTTTTTAACTGTGGCGCATCGGGCGCATTGCGAGATTGTGGCTGTGTTTCTCAGAGTTTGGCCGAGTCAACCGTCACGGCCATATTGGAAGACGTGGGCGGGGCGGTCTGGATCGGCACCGATGGGAATGGTTTGTTCCGTTACAGTCCGTCGGGTGTTGAAAGGGTCGAGGTATCCCACTCTTCCATTCTTAGTCTGGCGGAAGATCGAGAAGGCAATATTTGGGTGGGCACGGCCGGCGGCGGCCTGGACCGGATTTGCCCCCGGGGCATACGTCTGGAAACCGTGGGAAACAACCTGGTATCGTCCCAACTCCGTTCGATAACGCAGGATACGAACGGCACGCTCTGGGGCGTGACGGAAAACGGGATCATGGTTTCACGTCTCCATGGCCAATGGGAGCCGCGGTTCACAAATTTGCCGTACTCCGGGGCCATTACCTGCGTGGCCGGCGACCATGACGGCAGTATTTGGGCCGGAACGCAGGAGGGGAAAGTCCTGCGCCTGGCCAACGGCGCCTGCGCGGCATGGGACACGACGTGGGGTGCGCACGGCGCCGCGGCAAACGCGTCCATTCGGGCGCTGCTCTCGCCCTCGCCTGGAGAGCTTTGGGTGGTGGGAATCAGCATGGTGAACTTTCTTAAGAACGGGCATTTGCAGAACGTCCGACTGCCGCCGAACATCCACAGTATTTCCGCGATGGCCGAGGATGCCGCGGGAGATTTTTGGATCGGAGCGAATAGCGCATTGATCCGTTTTCATGGCGCGCAATTTGTGGATGAGACACCCGGTTTGCTGACCGTGCCTCACCCGATTTGCAGCCTGTACGGCACCGCCGATGGAAGCCTGTGGGTCGGCACTCGCGGCGGGGGTTTGCTGCGATTTAAGGACGGGCGCTTCACGCAAATCAGAAGCGAGCAGGGGTTGCTCAATAATTTCATATCCCAAATTGTCGCGGATGATCACAACTGGCTTTGGTTCGGGTCGGACCACGGGATCTTCAAGATCAAGCAGCGTGAATTGAACCAGACGATTCGGGATTCGGCGCTTCCCCTGCGCCCGATTGTTTACGGGCAAAATGAAGGATTAAACAGCCTGGATGCTATTTTCAGCACCGCGCCGCCCTACGTTCTGCCGAACGCCATTCGCTCCCGCGACGGCCGAATTTGGATTCTCACGTATTCGGGAGTCGTCATTGCGGACCCCAAATTATTGCCGGAAAACGCGGGGTCACCGTCCGCAATCATCACGCAGGTGGTCAAAGACGGGCAAACGATCGCCTCCTACGGCGGTGTGGTTTCCACCCAAACGGTCGCCAATTTGAAAACCCCGAACGTTCTCCTGGAATTGCCTCCCTCCTACTGGCATTTGGAATTTGATTTCACGGCCTTTCATTTTAGCGCGCCGGAAAATGTTCATTTTCGTTATCAACTTGGGGGGTTTGATGAGAATTGGATTGAGGCGGGAACGGCGCGAAGCGCCAGTTATTCCCGCCTGGGGGCCGGGAACTACCAATTCCGGGTTGAAGCCTGCGTGGGGGACGGACCGTGGGACCAGGCGCCCGCGGCGCTGGCTTTTACGGTGGCGCCCTTTTTCTGGCAAACGTGGTGGTTTCGCCTGAGCGTCTTTTCATTCTTCAGTTTGTCTTTGATCGCGATTGTGCGTTACGTTTCAATTCGACGGATGCGTTTGAAATTGGCCGCCATGGAAAAGCAGGCCGCCGTGGAACGGGAACGGGGCCGGATCGCGCGCGACATCCATGATGATTTGGGAAACCGATTGACGGAAATCCAGCTCCTGACGAGCCTGGCGCAGCGAAACCGGGGCCCGGAAAAAGTGATCAGCCAGGTCCAGAAAATTTCGTCCGCGGCGCGGCAGGCCACGGATGCGCTGGATGAAATCGTGTGGGCGATCAATCCGCGCAACGATACCCTCGCGGACTTTATCAACTACGTCGAAGAATTTACGCGGGACTTTCTGCGGATGGCGGAAATCCAGTGCCGGGTGGACGCGCCGCCGCATCTGCCCGACAAATCAGTTTCGGCGGAGATTCGCCACAATCTTTTTTTGGCGGTCAAGGAAGCGCTGAACAATATTGTCAATCACGCGAACGCCACGGAAGTTTCGTTGCGCATCCTGATTTTAAATGAATCCATCAGCATTATCATTGAAGACAACGGGCACGGTTTCAACGGCCAGGCAAAAGGCAGCGGGGCGGACGGGCTGGAAAACATGCAGGAACGCATTTTTGAAATCGGCGGACAATTTGACATCAAATCCTCCGCCCATTCCGGGACATTGATTTCATTTACCGGCCCATGGCTGAAAAAGAATTAAATATGGAAACCAAATCCAATCTTACGCCCATCACCATTGCCATTGTTGAAGATGACCAGAAGACTTCCCAGGCGGTGGTTGATCTTCTGAGCGAGGAGGCCCATATCCGGTGCCTTGGCGTATTTGCCACCGGCGAAGCCGCCGTGGAAACGATTCCGCAGGTAAAACCCGAAGTCGCCCTGGTGGACATCAACCTGCCAAAAATGAACGGCATCGAATGCGTCGGGCGGCTTAAAAAATTGCTTCCCAAATTGCGGGTCCTGATGCTGACCAAATATCAGGAGAGCGAGTTGATTTTTAATTCGTTGCGCGCGGGCGCCAGCGGCTATCTGCTGAAAAAAAATCTCGGTTCGGAGCTGGTATCCGCGATTGGGCAAATTCAGGCGGGCGGCGCGCCGATGTCCATGCGAATCGCGCGCAAAGTGGTTGATTATTTTAACGATCTCAAACCCCTGGAACCTGATTTGGGGAAATTGACGCCGCGCGAACAGGAAGTTTTGGCGTTGTTGGCGGAAGGGCTGCTTTACAAGGAAATCAGTGACCGGCTGGGAATTACCACCAACACGTTTCGGAATTACCAGCGGTCCATCTATGAAAAGCTTCATGTTCATTCCCGCACGGAGGCGGCTTTGAAATACGTTCGGCGATATTGATTTATAATTTCCGGCTCAGGGGAACCCAAACGGGCTGTGCCGCGCCTGTTATGGCCGTGGTAAAATTCGGGCATGATTCCACGATGCATTCTCCAGGGATTCGCAGCCCTTGCCATGGCGATTTGCTTTTGGGCTCGAACGACCCAAGCGCAAAATGCTCCGATGACCGTGACGGTGACCGCGACGAATTTTAGCGGATACGCGGTTCCGCATGACTTTGTGGGATTGGCCTTCGAGGACAGCAAGCTTCCCTTCGGCGAATATTTCAATACGACGAACACGCCCATTCTCACGCTCTTTCAGCAGATGAGCGTCCACAGCCTGCGTATCGGGGGCGCTACCGAGGACGGGCCGGGCTACGTGCAATTCGGACAATATACCGTGGACGATTTGTTTTATTTTGCGGCAACGGACGGCGACCTGAGCATCATCTTTCAATTTCCTTTGCACGACGGCAACAGCAATGACGACGCGAATTTGGCCCAACATATTTGGACGAATTATCAATCCATGGTCACGGCGTTTGCTTTGGGCAACGAATCCGACTGGCAAAGCGCCAATGTGCCCAGTTATGACCCGACCATTACCAACTATACCACCTTTTTGGGCCGATGGAATTTGTTTGCGTCGGCCATTACCAATGCCGCTACGGGGGCCCCCGGGGCTATCTTCGCCGGGCCGGATACCGGCAACAACCTGGACGAGGGTGCGCCGGATGCAAGCAACGGCGCCTGGGCGCATAATGGCACCGAATGGACCACGAATTTTGGATTTAACCAGAAGAACAATCCAATCGTCACCCTGATTGACCAGCATAATTATGAGGATGGCGCGGGGATTACCAATGCAAACGATTTGATCGAAGCCATCATCTCCCCGGCATGGGACACGGTGACCAACCAGACATTGTATAATAAGATGGCATCGCCCATTTTGGCAGATGGCCTGCCCTACCGCTTTACCGAAACCGACGAATCGGACGTTGGCGGGGGAGTTGAAGGAGCGAGCGACGCCTTCGTCGCGGCGATCTGGGCGCTGGACTTCATGCACTGGTGGGCCCAGCACAAATGTGCCGGCGTCAATTTTGAAAACTCGCAACCCAAACCGAACAACGTCATCACTACGAACAATACTATCTACCCCAAGGGTTACGCGCTTAAAGCGTTTGACCTCGGCGGCCATGGTTATGAAATGTCCATCACCAATTCCTCCAATCCGGAAAACCTGGACGTGACCAGCTATGCCGTCGGCCGGGCGCAGGACCTTTACGTCACCATCATCAATAAAGAGCGCGGCAGCGGAGGAACCAACGCGACCGTCACCATCGTTCCAAGTGGATTTACCGCCGGGAGCGTTGCCACGATGGTCATGACCGCGCCATCCGGATTCACGGCATTGACGGGTACCACGCTCGGCGGCGGAATCATTACCAACAACGCACGGTGGCAGGGAATCTGGACGAATTGCCCTCCCGTGACCAGCGGCGCCTGTACGGTTACCGTAGCCAAGGCCACTGCCGTGGTGGTGTATATTCGCGCCGGCTGTGCCTATGTCGGGCCGATTCAAATTAACAATGACGGCAATTTGGAAATGTTTGGGACGGGGACCAATGGCGATGTTTGGCACGAATATCAGAAAGATGGCGCGATTCCTGGCGGCTCAGCCAGCAATCCGACCAATTGGAGCACCTGGCAGGACCTGGGCGCTTTTGGCACCGGCGCTACCACGATCTCCGGAGAATTAACGGTCGCCAAAAACCTGGATGGCACGCTGGAGATTTTCGCTTCCGGCTCCGATGGCAATATTTATGATGATTACCAAATGTCTCCCGGCGCCGGTCCCTGGAGCGGCTGGATCAATATGGGAGGCCCCAGCCTGTCCGATCTCCAGGCCGCCAACAATTCTGACGGCAGCCTGAGCCTGTTTGGCCTGGACTCCAACGGAAACCTGTGGTGCAACAGTGAATTTGCTCCCGGCGTGGATTGGACCGGATGGACCAACATAGGCGGACCGAACAGCGGGCCGCTGGAGCCCGGATATCGGGTGGCTCAGAATCTCGACGGCATCATGGAAATTTTTGGGACCGATACCAATTCCTTTGTTTGGCATAACTATCAGACGACCGGCGATGGAAGTTGGACCGGCTGGCAAAGCCTGGGCAATACTCCGGTGAATCCTCAAATACAGGTTGCCCGGAATATAGACGGAAGACTCGAATTGTTTGGCATTGGAACCAACGGCTACCTGTGGCACGACTGGCAGGAAATCCCGGGCACCAATTCCTGGAGCGGTTGGGACGGCAACGATTTTACGAACGCGACTGGCGGCGTTTATGAAGGCGTCAACCCTGGATTCGTGGTGGCGGAGAACTCCGACGGATTGCTTGAGGTTTTCACGGTCGCGAATGACGGCAACGTCTGGCACGACTATGAAAAGACTTTCGGTCCGACGAATTATTCATGGTCGTATTGGTATAACCTGGGCGGCAGCGGGACGGCCAACCTGAATCCGCAGTTGGCAGTGGCCAATACGGATGATGGCCGGTTGCAGGTTTTTGGCGTTGGCCAGGACACAAACGTTTGGTCCAGTTGGCAATCGGCGCCGGGCGGAGGCACCTGGAACGCGTGGACCAACTTTGGCGGCAACGTGATGTTTTACCCCGGCCAGCCGTAGCGCGCATTCGCAGCAACCATGACAATTTTCAATTAAAACTGACCCTCAAATTCCTATGAACAAGAAAACCCGGAAACTACTTGATATCTCTGCCGTCATAACCCTGTTGGCGCTCGCGCCGCTGGCGGGGCGCGCCCAATCTTTGGCCTATTCAAACGCCATTGAGAGCCTGAACCCGGTGGCTTATTGGCCCATGCACGAGACCAACGCCCCCGCGCCCGGCGACATTGAAACCAACCTGGGCACGCTCGGGAATCTGGCCAACGGCTATTACAACGACTGGAGTCCGGGAAACCTGACCGCCCCTGCGCAGATCTATCGGCAATACGCTGGCCCCTTTACGAACGCGCCCGGCTGGCCGGCCACGCCGATTGACTACGGCGTTGAATTTTCAAACAGTGGCGGGCGCATTGCGACTTCGCCATACCTGATGGTCCCAAACGTTTCAACGTTGATGCAGCTCAAGCCGCCTTTCACAGTGGAATGTTGGGTTGAACCCAATTACCACCAGATCGGGACATTTTCGACGATAATGGGCCAGGGCGGCGGCGGCGGACTCAACAACAGCGCAAATTACGGCGGCTTTAGCGTGAATTTCAATAACCCGGGCGGAAACAGTGGCGCGATTTACAATATGTATGCGTACGATGGTTCGGGCAGCGCGATGCCGAGCGGGACCGCGAACGCTTCCACCACGCAATTGGCTTCGAACCAATGGTTTTACTGCGTCTATGAATTTACCAGCAATAACACGACGGTCTGTGTGGCGAATGGCGCCGCGAACACTGGCGGACAACTCTCTCTGCCGCTGAATCCAGCACCGTGGTCGCCCTTCTGGGTGGCAAACGGACGCAACGCCAACACTGGTCCGGCGGGATTCAGTTTTGACGGCGCGATTTCTGAAGTGGCCATTTACACCAATGCCTTGCCCACATCAGACCTGGCCAATCACTATGCCGCCGGCACCAACGCCTCTCCCACCACCGCTTATACCAACCTGGTGTTGAACGATCCAAACGGCCCGCCCATTGTCTATCTGCGGATGAATGCGCCCGCCTATACTGCGCCACCGGTGGGTTCATGGCCGCCGTTGGACAATTATGGCACGACCACCGGCAACGGCGTTTATACGCCAGGCACGTTTCCGGGCATACTAACGGAAGGCGTGAATAATGGTTATCCGGTGAATGTGGCGGCCAGCCAGGTGGCTCTGCTGTCAGCGATGGGAACTTTTGCCGATGTGGGCGGCACGGTTTCCGCGGCCTGCAATCCGACCGGCTCAAATGCAAATTTCACGGTGACGGCGATGTTTCGCGGCAATCCGAGCGATTCACGGACGCAAAGCATTGTGGGTCACGGCACGAACTCATGGCAACTGGGGCTGACCACCACTGGAACCATCGTCTTTAATTGCGGAAACGGCAGCAATACGACAGAAGCAACCGGCACCTCGGCCGGCGACCTGCACACAGTGGGCGTCTATAATGACGGCAACTGGCATCAGGTTGTGGCGGTTGCAACGACCAACCAGATTTCCATTTATGTGGATGGCTCATTGGACACGAATGGCGCCCCGGCAGGCACAACGCCGACCAGCAGCATTCCCGGAAATTCGAATGACGCGCTGATTGGCGCCGATCCATCTTATACCAACGCCAACGTCGGTCTTGGCCGCCAATTCTCCGGCCAGATTTGCGAAGTCGCATTTTTCAACGGCGCGCTCACCAGCAGCCAGGTCACCAGTCTTTACAATACGGCAGGGGTATCTCCTTACATAAAAACGCAGCCGTTAGCTTCGATCCTGGGGATCTTTGGCGCGAATACCAACATATCCGCGGCCTATGGCGGCTCCTCACTGACTTATCAGTGGTATTTCGAAACGACCACCAACGGGCCTGCGACCGCATTGCAAAATAACGGCAACTATGCCACTGTCACGAGTTCCAAATTAACGATCAACAGTTTGAATAGCGGTGACGCCGGATATTACTATCTGGTGGCCAGCGACACCTTTGGTTCCGTGACTACGGCCGTCACTTCCGTGACCGTCCTCACTGCGCCCGGCATTATCAGCCAGTTTCCGGTTACTTATACCAATATTCTCAATACCAATTATATGACGCTCTACGCGGGAGCAAATCCTGCGTTCTCGGTATCGGTGCTGGGAGCGTTACCACTGGCTTATCATTGGTTCACCAATGGTGTTTTGAATGGGACGGACACGACGAACAGCCTGGTGCTCACGAATGTTCAATCCTCGTTCGCGAATAATTATTGCATCATTACAAACTCCTTGGGCTCGGCCACGAGCGTGGTGTGGTCGGCAACCGTGATCGCGGATCCCACCAATTCCAGCAACGGCCTGGCGCCCTATCCGCAGACTGTGCTGGCTCTCAATCCCATCGGCTATTGGCGCATGAACGATACCAACCTGGATGGCGTGGATTATGAAGATGGCGGCAACTCCTTCGCCGGCGGTGGCGATTTTGGCTGGGTCTGCCACGACTATGTCGGCGGCAATGACGGCCTTTATACCAATTGCAACCTGGGCTTTCCCGGTTACAGTCCAACCCTGGATCCGTCCGACAGTTCGGCGCTGTTTGGTCAGGCGGATGATTTAGGCAGCGATTACGGCGACAGCCTTGCCTTTGGGATTTCGGGCATCAATTTTGGCTCGCCCTCCGGCGCCAGCGCCGCCTTTACGGTGGAAGCCTGGGTGAATGGCTATGCGCAGACGTCCGATGCCGGAATCGTGACGTTGGGCTACAGCGGCGCGGAGCAATTTGATTTGGATTGCGGTTCGGACACGTCGCCGACGAGCCACGGTTTTCGTTTCTTCATCCGTGACGCCTCGGGTGGCACCCACGGCGTGAGCAGCACCAATGAGCCATTATCCGGCACCTGGTATCATTTGGTCGGCGTCGTTGACGAAATTTCCAGCCAAAGCGTGACCTTTTATGTTGACGGCCTTCCGGTTGGCAACGCGGGCGTTTCTACCGGGAGCGGGATCTTATCTTCGACCAACCTATTGGGCATTGGCTCAAGATTGGGCAGCGCTACGACCAACTATAATCTTCAGTTCAGCGGCAACATCAACGACGTGGCGATTTATAATTACGCGTTGAGCTCCAGCCAGGTTTTAAATCAATACCTGTCAGCCGGCGTGGCGCCCATCCTGAACCAGCCGCCGGTAGCGGCCACGAATGCCAGCGGCAATGGATTGCTGGTCCTTCCGGCCATGGCCGTGGGAACCGGCCCTATGACTTATTGGTGGACCGACGAACACGCCAATACGAACATTATCAGCGGCGCTACCAACGGTAATTTCCTGAACGCGACGTTGACCGTGAGCAATGTCCCCGTGGGCTGGAACAACGATCAACTGGAATTAACGGTGAGCAATATCTACGGCGGCGCAAGCGCGCTGGTCTCGCTGTCGGTGCCCATAATGCCGATCCTTAATGTGAGCTTGCCGCCCCAGGTCAGCATTGGAGTTGGCCAGAGCTATACTTATTTCGCGTCCGCAAATGGCGCGTTGCCCCTGAGTTACCAATGGTCTTCCAATGGGCTGGCCATTGCGGGCGC
Source organism: Verrucomicrobiia bacterium (assembly GCA_030038175.1). GTDB lineage: Bacteria > Verrucomicrobiota > Verrucomicrobiia > Limisphaerales > UBA11358 > UBA11358. Next base: position 2,148 of record JASHPN010000259.1, on the reverse strand, counting down.
CAACACCTCCACGTACACGGTAACCGGTGTCAACCCTGGTTCGGCCACTTATAGTGTTGCTGTTACGAATCTCTATGGCGCCCTTACCAACTTCTCCGTCCTCACGGTGATCCCGGTGCCAACCAATTCCTTTGCCGCCTCGATCTTAGCATTGCATCCGGTGGGCTATTGGCCGTTGCAGGAAACCAATCCGGCGGCAGCGACCACCATCGAAACGAACTATGGCACGCTGGGCGCGCTGGGCAATGGCTACTATGCGGTGACCACCAGCAATCAAACCGACGTTCAATTCGATCAATCGGGGGCGTTGAGTGCGTCGGGCGATAACGACAGTTCAGTAACCTTCGGAAGCGCCAGCGGCACCAATGAACTCTTTGTGCCGCGCCTTTCTCCCGAACTGACGCTGGTCCCGCCGTTCACGCTGGAAGCGTGGGAATATTCGTCGAGCACCGCCTTTTCCGACCTCATCAGCGAAAGCGGCAATGGTCTAAATGGCGCTCCGGGCGCAGGCAATTGGGGCGGCCCGCGTTTAAGCTATTCCGGCAACACCTCTGGCGGACCCAGCTTGAATTTGTACGTTGCCAACGGCGACGGCACCACCCGTAACGACGTCGGTACTCCGGCAAATTCGCTGCCCACCGGGAAGTGGCACCATTGCGTGGCTACCTATGATGGAACCAATACGCTGCTCTATATAGATGGATCACTGGAAGCCAATGACAATTCCACATTGGCGGGAGCCAACACCATGGCCCCGGATACTTCCACTCCCTTGACGATTGGCGACGGCCTTTGGACGGGCACGGCCGCGGGCGGCCAACGGCCATTTGCCGGGAGTATAGATGAAGTGGCCATTTACACCAATATCCTCACGGCTACCCAGGTGGAGAACCATTATCTTTCCGCAACAACCGCCGGATCCAATTACATGCAAACGATTGTTAATGACAAACCATTGTTGTATTACCGCATGGATTGCGCGGGTTATGTCAATACTGCGCCCGCTGCGTGTCCGGACGCGGTCAATTTTGGGTCTGCCCCGGTCAACGCAACCTATCTCCCGGGAACGCGCCCGGGCTATGTCGCAGGTCCAATCAATGCCTCCGGTTCGAATTACGTCGCTTCACCGATCAACGGGATAACGGCGTCCATAGATGCCGGTTATTATTCCACTTTTAATACGGCCACGGCTCAGCCCTGCACCGCGCTGTGCTGGGTCAAAGGCAATCCTGGCGACAGCCACCTGCAGGGCCTGGTCACCCATGGCGTCAACTGGGCGCTGGACCTCGTCGGCGCCACCGGTTCGGTGATTTGGACCAACGCCGCCGGTTCGGTGGCGTCCACAACCATCGTCAATGACGGCAACTGGCACTTTGTGGCCGGCGTCTATGACGGGGTGAATAATTATGTCTATGTGGACGGCGCGCTGAATAATTATGCAGCCGCGTCGGGCGGCATTGTCGCCGATACGACTCATAACGTATATCTTGGCGGCGATTCCGATGACACGGCGGTGGGAGTGAACGAAGAATATCTCGGAGGCGCCATTGCGCAGGCGGCCTTCTTTACGAACGCGCTGAGCGCGGCGGACTTGCAGGCGTTATATACCGGAGCAACCATTCCGACGACCAGCCTTAACCCGACGAACATTCTGTATGGAGTGACCAATAATCAACTCACGTTGACGTGGCCGGCCGACCACATTGGCTGGCAGTTGCAGGTCCAGACCAACAAACTGTCTGTGGGAATCAGCAGCAATTGGGCGAATGTGAGCGGCTCAACCGGCACCAACCAGATCGCCTTTCCGATCGTCCCGACCAATGGCGCGGTCTTTTATCGGCTGGCCTATTAGCAGAATGTTCACTTTTTACCAGTGGTAAATAGTACAAGACAATGGCGGCTCAGGTCTGATAAGAATAAAAGTATGAACAAGATGACCGCCTCGAAAGGCGCCTTCACGCTCATTGAGCTGCTGGTGGTCATCGCCATCATCGCGATTCTGGCCGCCATCCTCATGCCGGTGTTGAGCGCGGCCCAGGAGAAGGCCCGGATTGCCGAATGCCTGAACAATAAGAAACAAATGGCCATGGGCTGGGTGATGTATTCCAACGATCAGGCCAGCGGCGAAATCATGCCCAACGCGGACGA
>JASHPN010000031.1 GCA_030038175.1 Verrucomicrobiia bacterium | reverse complement strand
CTTTCACGAATGCGACGACCAACGGGCAAACGTTCTTTAGATTGGCTCATTGATTTGGCCGCTCGAACACGAAAAGACCTTTTTTGTTGCCGACCACGATGGAAGGATATTTTTCATTCCCCACGTAGCCGGTCATGACCTGGGTGCCTACGCCGGAATCGTCGTCAATCAGGTGCGGAATAAAATCGGCCTGCCCGTTTGGGCTGCGAACAAGCTGGAACCAATAGAGCACTGCCGCGGAATTTTCATCCGGGTCCGGTCCATTCTTTCCGTGCGCCCAAAATCGTTTTCCCACGACCAGATCCATCAGGCCATTGCCGTTCATGTCCGCCAGGGCCAATGAATGCGGTTGGGAAAAAACGACGCCATTCTGATTGGGCTTCCCATCCGGATTCAGAATCAAATGGCGGCGGAACGTGATTTCCCCGTTGGTGCGCACCTGTTCAAACCAGGCCAGTCCGTAACCGTGCGGATTCAGGCAGCAGATGACATCGTTCAGGCCGTCGCCGTTGACATCATACGCATACATTTGCGCGCAGCCGCGCGCCGAGAACTGAAACGGATGAAATTTCCAGACCGGATCGCCGGCCAGCGAGGCGGGTTGCTCCCACCAGCCGTCTTTCTCCAGTATGTCCATGCGGCCGTCGCCGTTCACATCGCCCACGCCGAGGCCGTGAAGAAATCGGCCCCATGGTCCTTTGGGCGAAATGCGGTGAAAGCGCCAGGGCTGGTCCGGCGCATTCCAATCGGCCTGCGCATAACCAAAATACCCGCCCGAATTGCAAACCAGTTGCGGCTTCCCATCGCCGATCAAGTCGGTGAACGCCGGGGATTCGTTGTCCACGTTGGTATAAATCAAATGCCGCTGCCAGAAACCGGGCCGGCCTTTGGGATTTTCAAACCAATACGCTTCTTTGCCGGGAAATCCGATCACCATGATGTCCGGCCAGCCGTCATGATTGAAATCATAGACGAACGTGAAGAAATTGTCCGAGTACGCATTCCTGGAGCCGAGCGCGCCTTCGTAGCCGGAAATTTTCTCTGTGGCGCCGTCCGCATTGGTACGGACGAAGAAGGCGGTCGCAGGCCGGTATTGGTGGCATATTTTGAAATCCGGCCCCTCATACCAATAGGGTCCCGACGCGACGTCCATGACGCCATCGCGATTGAAATCTCCAAAGGCCGCTCCTTCCGCCCAAAATTTATCGGTCAATTGAATCTTCTTAAAGCCCGGCACGGCCGGATCCGCCGCCGTGACAGTCTTGGCAACCATCAGCGCGCAAAAGGCAATTAATGCGAATTTCATTTCGCGGAGAATTTGAGATGGTTTATCGCCTCAAGTCAATTGGGAGATTTGGGGGTCGTATTTCGGTCGGAGCGCGACTGTGTCCCGTCTGCGGGATCAGTCGCAGCAGCATGACCCGCCGGAAACCTCGTGAACTGCCTGACTTGCTCCCTGCGGACCTGCTGCGGCTGGTGCTTTCGCACACAGCCGCGCTCCGCCTGAGCGCGCCGTCCCCACCCAACCGTTCCCTACAATCCCAGGTTTGCCTTGAGCCGGTAAAATTGTTGCGAGTTGGTGGCGGGTATCGTGTCCGGGGAAACGGCATTGGTTATGTCCTGGTAAGGCCCCGTCACATTGGTGGCCGTTTGCAACGTGCCGTAATTCCAGTTCAATTGCACCTGGCCGATGCCTGCCTGGGCCACGCTCAAACTTTCCGGCGCGGGAGTGCTTGCGGTCACGTAAATCGCCTGGACCTGCCCGGCGGTCAGCGCGTTGGTGAAGAAGGCGACGTCGCAGATTTGTCCTGCAAAGTTTCGACCTGCGCCGGCCGGAGTATTTGTGTAGCTGGGGTCCGAACCGATGATGACGTCGGCCCTGTTGCCGGGAATCACGCTGGTGGGGGTTGTGCCCGCTGGGACGCCGTTGGTGTCCAGCATGCCGTCCACGTAAATTGAAATCGTGTTGGTCTGGTTGACGGCCGCCACTTGATGCCAGTTGCCATCGTTGTAAACGCCAACGGTCGTAAGGTCGCCGGCGGCCTGGCTGGTTCCCTCGGTCGCCTGATTGCCGTTTCCGGCGTTAAATACCAGGCACCCATTGGTGGCGATGCTCAATTGCCAGGAATTCGTGCCATGGCCAACGATCGTTTGAACGCGTCCGTCGCACGGATAGCCTTTGAACAGGGCCGTCACGGTAAAGTTAGCGTTTGAACCGGTGGGATTAAATGCGGGCGCAGCGCCGGCATCGGCAAAGCTGCCGACGCCGCTGAAGAGCGCAGAATTGTTGGTGACTTCACCGTAGGGAACGCCGGCGGCGCCGGCGGGGCCGGACAGGAGGCCCGGGACCGTGCCGGGACTGTAAACACCGGGAGTTTCCACGCTGCCGTAATCGAATAGTTCCGGCCAGGTATTGGCCGGCGGCGGGCTGTACGGGGACGAATTCATTCGGAAATAAATCGCCGGGTTATCATCCTCGACTGCTGAAAAATAATTGGTCTGTGGATTTCCACTGGTTCCGATGACGTAATGGTAAGCGATATCGGCGGGACGAAGGGCATTGGTATAGACCGCGAATTCGCTGATGTAGCCGGCGATGGAGCGCTGGTCGCCATAACCGCAGCCGATGCTCAAGGGCGTCCAATCATCCGGGGCAAACCGTCCGACGCCGGAAACACTGGTCGAGACCTGAACGCCGTTGGTGAACAGAGACAAGTTGTTGTTGGTGTCAGAGGTTACGACCAGGTAAATCCATTGGTTGCTCGGAAAATCGTTATTCGCCAGGTTTTGGCCGATGATCCGCTCCGGATTCAAATTTGGCAAACTGGCCGGGTTATCGAGATTATCAAAGGCATAGAGAACGATGCTGGAGTTGACCCAAACCAATCGGATGCCGTTGACATAGCCAATGCCGCCGCCTTCGGCGCCGGCATTGAGGCCTTCATAACCGGTTTGGGACCAGATGTCCACGCCCGTGCTCAAATTGGTCGGGTCGAACCAACATTCGACCGTGAAAGGCGGGTTTAGGGTGGTCAAGGGCGAGGCATGAGGGACGAAGAGTCCGTTGGTAAACTCGACGGCGCTGCCGGTAATCTCGCTGTGCGTAAAATTTACCGCCGTGTCAGGGTCACTGTCGCCGGCCATTGGGCCGGCATGTAGCCGTTTGATCGAAATGGCTGGAGCGGCGGCCCAATCGGGATAATACCCTGTTCCCAAAAGCCCCAGGCTGCCGTAGTTGGTTTCGATGTCTCCCTGTGCCGCCGGCTCGGTTTCGTGCATCGGCCAATATCCGGCCGGATTGAATTGTTCGAGCGTGGCCGCCAATGAATTTGTTGCGGGCGCGACGA